>NZ_QUGD01000018.1:0-54264 GCF_003478795.1 Clostridium sp. AF21-20LB
TGAGTATCTGGAAATGCAGGGAAAAATATCCGGAAAAAAGAAACAAAAGCTTCATTTATGGAGAAAGCGGGATATTCAGAAACTGTGTGAACATCAGGCACATCGGAACAGAATTCGTGTGTCCAGGGTCAGTGCCCGGAACACCAGCAGGCTGGCCTGTGACGGAAGCGGAGCGGTAGTAAGAAATCAGGAGAACCATAGCCTATGTACCTTCCGGACGGGAAAACAGTACAACTGCGACCTGTCAGCATCCTATAATATCGGAGCGAGATATTTTATACGGGAACTTTTAAAACCCTTGCCGGAAACGGGAAGGTCTTCACTGGAGGCAAAAGTACCTGCAGTGAAGCGTAGAACCTCATGTGTTTATGGAGATTTAAGAAAGCTTTATGTAGAGTAAACAACTTAAAAGCAGCATAAACGCAGGCAGATATACAGCGGACTACCTGTAATGTGGAAACCAGCCGTATCCGGCGTGGAAAAAGTGCGTATCCGCACGAATTCTAAGTTACTGGCGTATCCGCCGATATTTAGTCTTGCCGTTTAAAACGGCCGAGAAGCACGTGACTTTAGCCATGTGAGGTTCACTGGCGTTGAGCATATTGTTAATACCTTTTTCCGTTTCTGCAAGCTGCTTTTTCAAAAGAGGCAGATCGGTGCTTTCTTTCTTCTGCAACTACATCAGCGTATCAATCAGTCGTTCCATGACTTCATCATTCATAATTGCTTTCATACAGTAATTGAGCGTACATATAAATTAGAGGAGACCGAGGCAGTGATGCAGGAACAGATCCGGGTAGCAAACCATCGGATCGCAGATTTGGAAAAGCAGATGGAGGGATAAGGTATGCAGATTAAAGATTATGTAAAGCCGGAATTACTTGTAGTAGCAGTAGTGCTGTACTTTATTGGGATGTGGCTGAAGCAGAGCGAGACAGTGAAAGACAAATACATCCCACTCATTAATGGGCTGATTGGCGTTGCGATTTGTGCCATCTATGTGTTCGCTACCTGTGCTTGCGGCAGTGGTCAGGATATCGCGCTGGCAGTTTTCACGGCACTTACACAGGGCGTCCTTGTGGCGGGATTGTCTACGTATGTAAACCAGATTTTTAAGCAGTCAGGAAAAGAAGAGTAGAAGAAGGTGATCCGACTATCTCCCGTGGCAGTTCGGGGCATGGCTGCCGTTGCGACATCGCAACAATAGGGGAAAATCGACGAAAGCCGATAGTAGGAATAAAAACCCCCAAGGAGTCGCGATCCTTGGGGGTTTTGTCGTTGCCTGTGATGGACAACTACTATCTCTTAGCCTATCGGCATTATAGCATATGCGAAAATTCTTTGCAAGATACCCCGGAAAACAAAATGTCATATTTTTCATATCATAAAGAAAAGAGGACAAATCTATGAGAGATATCACATTATGCCATCCACGTCTCCAGCGCATTGCGTCCGCCTGGATCAAAGCCTGTGCGACCGAGGGTATCACAGTAGCCATCGGAGAGACACTGCGGACGGTGGCGGAGCAGGACGCTCTGTACGCGCAAGGACGTACCAAGCCTGGCAACATTGTAACCAATGCCAAAGGCAATAGCTATAGCAGTCAGCATCAGTGGGGATTGCCTTTGATTTTTATCTTAAGATGGATGTGGACGGCGATGGCAGCGTGTCAGACGATGCCTACAATGACAGCACAGGTATGTTTAAAAGGGCCGCAGAGCTGGCAAAAGCTTTAGGACTTGCCTGGGGCGGAGACTGGCGTAGCATCGTGGACAAGGCACATCTTTATCTGCCGGACTGGGGCAGCGGCACCAACATTCTTAAACAGCGTTACGGCACCTTTGAGGCGTTTAAAAAGACCTGGCCTAAAATGGATGTAGCGACAGTCAAAGCCGACAGCGATGCCGGAGCGGCGGATCTCAAGGACATCAAGAGCGGCGCACACGGCTTGAGCATCACTGCATCTTCGCTCATCATCCGGACAGCTCCGGCAGGTGCTGACTCTGCCAAGCGATACAGTAAGGATCAGCAGGTGCAGCCGATCCGGAAGTGTTTTGTCAGCGGAGCACCGTGGATCCAGACTGCGGACGGCTGGGTGTCTGGCAAGTATCTTACTGGCTGGGTGTGCCAGGACGGGCGCTGGTGGTATCTGCTGAGTGGGTACACCTACCGGCACGATGCAGTCTGCCAGATTGACGGACAGGCGTATGCGTTTGATTCGGATGGCTGGATGATTACCGCAGATCGGATAGCAGAGGACGGACATATACGATAAAATATGATGAAAAACACAATATAAGCGTATAATAAGGGGCTGTCATTCCTTGAAAATAAAGGAAAAACAGCCCTTTTTTCGTGTGATATTTTCCCAGAAAAAGGGGTTCTTTATACTGAAATATGCTTTCGTGGTAGATGCGCCAAAAACACCGGAAACCCTTGTAAATAAAGGAAAAATCCAGCATTTACAAGGGTTTCCGCATCCATCAAAAAAAGCAGATAACGGGAGTCGAACCCGCCTTTCCAGCTTGGGAAGCTAGCGTTCTACCGATGAACCATATCTGCAAATATACATTAAGTATACTGTTTTTTCTGAAAAAGTCAAGAAATTTATCTTGCCAAAAAGGGAGGAAAATTACTGTACACGGGTAGACACTTTTGGGATCGAAAGAGACAAATATATTCAAAACACCCACAAAATGCCCTCTTAACACAATTTATATTTCAAAAACTCGCAGAAGGTGTTATAATAATTCCGTATGGATTAGGGCGCGGTTTTCAGGCACCCTTTTTCCGTCATAGGAAAGTGTTAAGGCAGATTTTTTATTTTGTATATAAAATAGAGATTTTCTGTATCGGTATGGCGGATAAACAGAAAATAACGGAGGAAACTATGGATATAATCATTATCGGATGCGGCAAGGTTGGTACGACGCTGGCGGAGCAGCTTGTCCGGGAGGATTACAATGTGGTGATGATCGATACGTCTGCGGAGCGGATGCAGCGGGTGTCAGATGATATCGATGCGATCAAACTGGTGGGAAATGGTGCCAGCATTTCCATGCAGATCGAGGCAGGTGTGCAGACGGCGGACATGCTGATTGCCGTGACAGGGTCGGATGAGATGAACCTTCTCTGCTGCCTGATTGCGAGAAAAGTGGGGCATTGCCACACGATTGCGCGTGTGCGGAATCCGATTTACAGCAACGAGCTTACCTTTATCAAGCAGCAGCTGGGAATTTCCATGATTATCAACCCGGAATATGCGGCGGCGACGGAGATTTCGAGAATTCTGCGCTTCCCGTCAGCGATCAAGATCGATCCATTTGCCAAGGGAAAGGTAGAGCTTCTGAAATTTAAGGTAAAACCGGAGTTTAAGCTGGACGGGCTTTCGGTCATGGATATTGACAGCCAATTCCGCTGCGATGTCCTGATAGGCGGTGTTGAGCGCGGCGATGAGGTGGCGATCCCGGATGGTAAATTTGTGATTAAAAACGGGGATATGGTGTCGATTATCGCCTCCCCGGCAAATTCGGCAGAATTTTTCCGCAAGATCGGCATCCAGACAAACCAGGTCAGAAATACGATGATTGTCGGAGGCGGTACGATTGCTTATTATCTGGCGAAACTTTTGGCGGCGATGAAGATCCGGGTTAAAATTGTGGAGAAAGATAAAGCGCGCTGCGAGGTTCTGACAGAGCTTCTGGACGATGCGTTGATCCTCAACGGCGACGGAACGGATCGGCAGCTTCTTCTGGAAGAGGGGCTGATGACGGCGGAGGCATTTGTCACCCTGACGAATATGGATGAGGAAAATGTCTTCCTTGCGCTGTATGCGAAGGAAAATTCCAGCGCGAAGCTGGTGACGAAGGTTAACCGGATCGCCTTTGACGAGCTGATCAGCAAGCTGGACCTGGGAAGTCTGATTTATCCGAAATACATCACGGCGGACTACATTTTACAGTATGTGCGCGCGATGCAGAATACCATCGGCAGCAATGTGGAGACGTTGTATCATATTCTCGATGGTCGGGCGGAGGCACTGGAGTTTGTGATCCGCGAGGAGTCGGAAGTGACGGGCATTCCGCTGATGAATTTGAATCTCAAGAGCAACCTGCTGATCGGATGCATCAACCGCGGCGGCAATATCAAGATCGCGCGTGGACAGGACTGCATCCAGCAGGGCGATACAGTGATTGTCCTGACGAGCCAGAAAGGTCTGCGGGATATCCGTGACATCCTGAGAAAGTAGGCGGCATAGATGAATTATTCGATTGTATTTTATATCATAGGCTGGATCCTGAATTTTGAGGCGGCTTTTATGGCGCTTCCGACGGCAGTGGCACTGATTTACCGTGAGTCGGAGGTATGGTGCTTTCTGGCAACGATGGCAGTATGCCTGATGGTTGGTATGCTTCTAGTACGCCGAAAACCGAAAAACCAGATCTTTTATGTGGCGGAGAGCTTTGTGGCGGTTTCTCTAAGCTGGGTTTTACTCAGTGTGATGGGAGCAGCGCCGTTTGTATTAAGCGGCTATATTCCGAATCCGATCGACGCCCTGTTTGAGACGGTATCGGGCTTTACGACGACCGGTGCAAGTATTCTGAGCAGTGTGGAGCAGCTGCCGAACTGCTTATTATTCTGGCGGAGTTTTACGCACTGGATTGGCGGTATGGGCGTTCTGGTATTCCTTCTGAGTGTCCTGCCGATGGTGGGCGGTTCCCATATGAATTTGATGAAGGCGGAGAGCCCAGGACCCATCGTGAGCCGTCTCGTTCCGAAGGTCCAGATGACGGCGAAGCTGTTATACCAGATTTACCTGGGAATGACGATCCTCGAGGCTGTGATTCTGATTCTTGGGAAAATGCCGATTTTCGACGCGATCACGATCACGGTCGGAACAGCAGGTACGGGTGGTTTTGCAATCCGGAATGATAGTCTGGCGAGCTACACGGCATTTCAGAAAAATGTCGTGACGGTGTTTATGATTCTGTTCGGAGTGAATTTTAACTTTTACTTCTTCCTGCTGATGCGAAAAATAGGACAGGCCTTTAAAATGCAGGAGGTGCGGGCATATTTTCTAATCATTGCATCGGCGGTTGGCATCATTACAGTCAATACAGTATCACTCTGCGGCAATGCACTGCAGGCATTCCAGGATGCAGCATTCCAGGTCGGTTCGGTTATCACGACGACCGGTTACGCCACGGTGGATTTTGATAAATGGCCGCAGCTTTCAAGAACGATTATGGTACTTTTGATGTTTATCGGCGCCTGCGCGGGCAGTACAGGCGGCGGTATCAAGGTGTCGCGCGTCTTGATTCTGCTTAAATCGGTAAAAAAGGAACTGAAGCAGTACCTGCATCCGAGTGTAGTGGAGAAGATCAAAATGGATGGAAAGATCGTAGAGCATGAGGTTGTGCGCTCGACGAATGTGTTTATGGTTGCGTATGTGCTCATTTTTGCGGTATCTGTTCTACTGATTTCTCTGGATGAATACGATCTGGTGACGAATTTTACGGCGGTTACGGCTACGTTTAATAATATCGGACCGGGTCTGGCACTGGTCGGACCGACCGGAAACTTTGGGTTTTTCAGTAATTTCTCAAAACTGGTTTTAATCTTTGATATGCTGGCAGGACGTCTGGAGATATTTCCGCTACTTCTGCTGTTTTCAAGGGAAACCTGGAAACGGTTCTAGGGGAGGAGAATGCGGATGGATATACTGTTCTTTTTAACGGGGTGTCTGGGACTGGCAGAGACAATTGATTTGTTCTGCGGCAAAGATTTCCTGATTTTATATCGGATTCGATCGATCCGAAGAAATATACCTGAAAAAGGTGTATGCAGTTGAAAAATGGCTGTTTGCGATTGATACGCTGTCGCTGTTTGGCATGGCGTTTCATCTGGGCGGCGGTACGGGCGATCTGGTGCTGGCGGCGGTTGTGCTGGTGACACTGTTCGCACATGTGTATGTGTTTAAGAGCCGGAACTTCCGGGTGTAAGTAGATAAAAGTGGGCGTGATGTGTTTGGCATGCGCCCATTTTTGCTGCCATGATGCAGAGAAAATGGCTGGTGGCTTGTTTTGGGACAGATGCTTGAAACGGCTGACAGTGTGGCTTCCGGGGAAGTGGGACACACTTTGCGTTGACAGGCATATGATATAGTATCAATGAAAAATGAAAAGGAGATTATCATATGTGTTGGTCTTGGGGTAATGGTTGTGGACACTGCGGAGGATGCGGCGGCTGCGGAAACAATGGATGGGGCTGGAATAGCTGTGGAAATAACGGAAGAAATTCCTATCGGAGAGGTTTCAACGATGGTTATGCCATCGGCTATCGGGATGGCTACGATGCAGGAAGAGACAGCCAGTCTGGCTGCGGCTGCAGTAATAATGGCGGCTGTGGCTGCGGAAATTAGAGATGGAGATTCAGCTTGCATGGGGTGTGAACTGAGAGGAAGAAAGCCGGGCGGTGAGAGCTGCCCGGCTTTCTTCCCTTCAGTTATTAAGAACTCTAAGAATACGCTAAAAATCGGGGCAACAGGATTTGAACCTGCGACCTCTCGGCCCCCAGCCGAGCGCGCTACCAAGCTACGCCATACCCCGAAAATAAATCATAGCTGCACTTTGCCAAATGTTCAGCTGACATATACCGCCATTTGTTGAAGTATTATATGCGTATCATTATATCAAAATTACATCAAAAATCAACTATGACTTCTAAATTTTCGCTGCCGGATGTTTGCTTTTTGATGTAATTTTGATGGTTGAGTGGAATTTTACGAATCAATGGAATGGATCAATAGAATGAATATTTTCCCAATATTGACTCCAAATTTGAAAAATGGTATGATGAAAACGTGGATAATTAAAAGAAAAGGTCATAGCAGAGTCTTCGGCTGTGACCTTTTGTAGTAACCAACCCCAAGGAGAACATCATGATAAGTTTTGATCTAGACATGACCCTCTTAGACCACCGGACGGATCAGATCACACCGAGTGCGCTGGAGGCGATTGAAAAGCTGCGCCCGAAGTACAAGATTGTGCTGGCAACGGGGCGCGATATGGATAATTATTACAGTACATCGTACCGGGACATCGTCCGTCCGGATGCGATTGTACATATGAACGGGACGAAGATCACAGTGGGAGATAAGCTGCTGTTTGAGCACATCTTTGATCCGAAACTCCTGCACCGGGTGCTGAGTTTCTGCGATGAAAAGGGCTTCGGAATCGGCATGACGGTGGGGGATGAAGATTACTATATCCATCCGGAGATCATTGCGGCTAATGATATCCGCTTCTGGGGAAGCTGCGGGCGGCAGTTCCAGGATCCGTGGAAGATGCTCACGATGCCGGTCCGGACACTGGCGTTTGTCGGCAGCCGTGAACAGGTGAAGGAGATGGAACGGGAATTTCCGACCCTGAAATTGCCGATGTTTGCGAGCGGACATGGCGCGGATGTGGTCGAGAAAGGCAATTCCAAGGCGGACGGACTCCGCAGGCTGGCGGTGTATTTTGGAGAAAAAGAAGATCTCTCCGATACAGTGGCATTTGGCGACAGCATGAATGATATTGAGGTTGTGCAGGAAGCCGGCATCGGCGTGGCGATGGGAAATGCAGTGGATGCGCTTAAAAAAGTAGCCGATTACGTGACGGCGCCGATCGGGGAAGATGGAATTTATAAAGCGTGCGAACACCTTCATTTATTTTAAAGAAGTTATTTTCCTATTTTACCTGTTCCCATTTTCCTATATAAATGATATAATAGCTACCAAACGGTTATTGTCCACAGGTGAGTTTCTTTGAGTAGAAATTCCATGCAGTACAATAACAAGAAATGACTTAAAAGGTGCGTGCCTGCAAGCTTTGACTAAAAGGATGAACTGCGGCTGCAGAAATCGGCAGTGCGGCAGGGAACCGGACACGCACCGGGAAAAAAGAGAGGATGTAACAGATGGAACATTTAATTACTCCGGCTGGTTATAAACCGGTATTGGATTTGAGAGAAACACAGGTTGCTATCAAGGAAATCAAGGACTTTTTTCAGAGAGAACTGGCAAAACAGCTCAATCTGACTCGTGTGTCCGCACCGCTTTTTGTACTGCCGGAATCTGGTCTGAACGATAACTTAAACGGCGTAGAGCGCCCGGTATCCTTTGGGATTCTGGAGCAGAAAGATCGGAAGGCTGAGATTGTACATTCTCTCGCCAAATGGAAACGTCAGGCATTAAAAGAGTACGGATTTCAGGAAGGTGAAGGCCTTTACACCGACATGAGCGCGATCCGTCGTGATGAGGATACAGACAACATCCATTCCATTTATGTGGATCAGTGGGACTGGGAGAAGATCATCAGTAAAAAAGATCGTACCCGTGAGACACTGGAATCCATTGTCCGTTCGGTTTACAAGGCACTGAAAGTGACCGAGGACTATATGGCATATGAGTATGAGTACATTGGACGTTATCTTCCGGAAAATATCACATTTGTGACGACCCAGGAGCTGGAAGATATGTATCCGGATTGCACACCGAAGGAGCGCGAGTACAAGATTGCGAAGCTGCACGGTGCGGTATTTATCGAGCAGATTGGTGACAAGATGAAATCCGGTGAGAAGCACGATGGTCGTGCCCCGGACTATGATGACTGGAAATTAAACGGCGATATTCTGGTATATTATCCAGTTCTGGATATCGGACTGGAGCTTTCTTCCATGGGTATCCGTGTTGATGAGGATTCCCTGAAAGAGCAGCTGGTAAAGGCGGGATGTGAGGAACGCGCGGAGCTGCCATTCCAGAAAGCAGTTCTGGAGGGAGAGCTTCCGTATACAGTCGGCGGCGGTATCGGTCAGTCCCGTATCTGTATGTTCTTCCTGCGGAAAGCACATATCGGAGAGGTGCAGGCGTCGATCTGGCCGGACGGTGTGCGCGCAGAGGCAGAGGCTCACAACATTCATCTGCTGTAAAAATAAAATTGATGAAAAGCTGCCCGGGAAAGTGATTTTCTGCGGCAGTTTTTTGTGTAATGGAAAGCCCATAGAATGAGAGGATAGGATATTTATATGGCGGATCATATCTATGATTTAATTATTATCGGTGCGGGACCGGCGGGATATACGGCAGCGCTGCGTGCGGCGGCGATGGGGATGGATGCAGTCCTGATCGAGAAAAAAGCGCTGGGCGGCTCATGCGTCAATACCGGCTGTATTCCTGCCAAGGCGCTTCTGCAGGCGACGGCAGTCTACCGGGATATGTTGAAAGCATTCCGGTTTGGCATCGTGGCGGAGAAGGTCAGCTTTGACTGGCGGCAGATGCAGATTTATAAAAATGAGTCCGTGGAATCATTCCGCTCAATGATTCAGGGAATGTTAGAAAAAGCGGAGGTGGAGATGATTCACGGCGATGCGCGCCTGCATGCGGATAATGTGGTGCGTGTAACGACCTCCAAAGGCGCATTGACGCTGAAAGGAAAAAATGTGATTCTGGCAACCGGTTCCAGCCCTGTGATTCCGGATATCCCGGGAATTGATCTGCCGCAGGTTATGACAAGCCGTGATATTCTGCGGATGGATGACTGGAATTTTGACTGTCTGACGGTCATCGGCGGCGGTGTCATCGGTGTGGAGATCGCGACGATCTTCGCGGCGCTCGGTTCCCGCGTGACGCTTTTGGAGCAGGCAAATCGTCTGCTGGAGTCGATGGATCCGATGATTTCCGAGCAGATGGAAGCAAATCTGCGTTCTAAGGGTATTGAAGTCCACTGCAATGTACAGGTCATGGAGATCAAGGATCGCGGCAATGACACGGTGTCGGTCAATTACCGTTGTGAGCGCGGCTGGAAGGAAAGCCCGGCGGACCGCGTGCTGGTGGCAGTCGGCAGACGCCCGAATATGTCGAAGGTTCTGGCGGACGATTGTCAGGTACAGCTGGAAAATGGGCGTCCGCTCATCAAGGGAACCTACCGCACGACGCAGGAAAATGTCTATGCGATCGGCGATACCGTGGCGCGGAAACGTCTTGCCCATGTGGCAGCGTCCCATGCGGCTTATCTGGTCGAAAACCTGGCGGGACGCGGACACCGGATGCAGCTTTCGGTCGTGCCGAACGGTATGTATGTCGTGCTTCCGGTTGTGCCGACCTGTATTTATACGGAGCCGGAGATTGCGGCGGTTGGATTTACGGAAAATGACGCCCGCCTTTATAATATGAAGATCAAGTGCGGTGTGGCATATATGACGGAAAATGGAAAAGCGCTTCTGGCGAGAAACAGCCGCGGTTTTGTGCGCCTGATTTTTGAGGCGTATACCAACACGCTGATCGGGGCGCAGATCATGTGTGCGCGTGCGACGGACATGATCGGAGAGATGGCAACGGCGATCGCCAACGGTCTTACGGCATATCAGCTCTCGACGGCGATGCGCGCGCATCCGACGTACAGTGAGGCGATCACGGAGGCGATCGAAGATGCGTTGAAAAATGGATAATAGAGAAACAACAGGAGGCAGAAAAATGGGACGTGAGGTTCGGGCGAAAATTGAACAGCTTCGCGAGAAGATGGCGGAGCGTGGAATGGACGCATATCTGATTCCAACATCGGATTTCCACGGCTCGGAATACGTGAGCGGGTATTTCAAATGCCGGAAATATATGACAGGCTTTACCGGTTCGGCGGGAACGGCGGTCATTACGATGGAGGACGCAGGTCTCTGGACGGATGGAAGATACTTTGTGCAGGCGGCAGCAGAGCTTTCCGGCAGCGGGGTGGAACTTTACCGCTCCGGTCAGGAGGGCGTGCCAACGACGCTGGAATTTTTGAAAAAACATATGCCGGAACAGGGTGTTCTGGGTTTTGACGGCAGAGTGGTCGATACGGCAGAGGGCGAGCGCATCGCGAAAGCACTGTCCGGGAAAAAGGTACGCATTTCGGAGGGTGAGGATCTGGTTGGAAGCATCTGGGACGACCGCCCGGCGCTTCCGATGAACCCGGTTTGGATTCTGGAAGAGAACTATGCGGGAAAACCGGCGGAGGAGAAGATTGCAGATCTGCGCGGGGAGATGAAAAAGCGTCAGGCGACGGTGCATCTGCTGACGAGTCTTGATGATATCGCGTGGCTTTTAAATATCCGGGGTGATGACATTGTACATACGCCGGTTGTATTGTCCTACTTGATTGTGACAAAACAGGAATTATTCCTCTTTATTCATGAGAAGACGCTGAACGAGGAAGTACGTGCCTATCTGCATGGACTGGGCGTTCGGATCATGCCATATGAGGCGGTATACCAGATTGCATCCGCATTCCGCTATGAGCGTGTATTATTGGAAAAGTCGAAGATCAATTACCGTCTGTTCCGGTGCCTGGATGCGAGTGTGAAAGTGATCGAGGCGATGAACCCGACGGCAGCGGCAAAAGCAGTCAAAAATCCAGTGGAACAGGAAAATATGCGCCGCGTGCATGTGCAGGATGGTCTGGTATTGACCCGTTTCCTGCGCTGGATGAAGGAACATGCAGGTGAAAAAGGACTGGATGAGTGGACCGCCGGGGAATATCTGGATAAGCTGCGCCTGGAACAAAAAAACTGCCTGGATATGAGCTTTACGACGATCTCTGCGTGGGGACCGAACGCGGCGATGTGCCACTATACGGCGTCTGAGACAGAGAAGAGCAGTGTGCCGAATAAGGGGCTGTATCTGGTCGATTCCGGCGGACAGTATTATGAGGGAACGACGGATGTGACGCGTACCATCGCGGTCGGACCGATCACGCAGGAAGAAAAACGCTGCTGTACGCTGGTGGCGTGCTCGATGCTGCGTCTGCTGGATGCGAAGTTTATGTATGGCTGCCGCGGTATCAACCTGGACTATATTGCGCGCGAACTCCTGTGGAGAAACGGCCTGGATTTCAACCATGGAACAGGGCATGGTGTCGGCTATCTGGGCTGTGTGCATGAGCGTCCGAATTCCATCCGATGGAGGCTGCTCACATCGCCCGCTGAAAATGCGGTTCTGGAGGAAGGCATGGTTACCTCTGATGAGCCGGGTCTTTATCTGGAAGGAAAATTTGGCATCCGGACGGAGAATCTGATGCTCTGTGTGAAGGATGTGAAGAATGAATTTGGTCAGTTCATGAAATTTGAAAATCTGACCTGGGTTCCGATCGATCTGGACACGATCGACGTATCGCTGATGGAAGCGCGCGACCGCGAGCTTTTGAACGCGTACCATAAGGGCGTGTATGAGAAGCTGTCTCCGTATATGACGGAGGAAGAGAAGGTGTGGCTGGCAGAGGCGACGAGAGCGATTTAGAGGAGAAAAATAAGAAAGATACGGCAGTAAAACATTAAAAAATCGGATAAAAACCGGCATAGATAAAAGATGCTGGATATAAACTGTAAATGACCATGTAAAATAAATGTGAGGCTGCGTGTATGCGCTATCATTTGTTCGACCGTGTTCGAATCTGTGAGACAACTGGAATGCAGGACGGCTATCTGAGGATCGATGTGGTAAACCGTGAAAACAATTTCCCGATTGAGGGAGCAGAGGTTTCGGTCAGCTATGGCAATTCAGGACAGACGCAGGAAGTGCTTAGAACCAATTTATCCGGGCAGACGGAGGAGATTGCGGTAGCGGCGCCTCCTGCGTTGCTTTCACTGGAAGAACAGAACCGGGAAAAGCCGTATGCGGATTATACGGTGGAAGTGAGGGCAGAGGCTATGAGCCGGTGAAGGTAAAAGGAACGGAGGTGCTGGCGGGCGTGCTGGCAGTCCAGCCGATCCGGATGATTCCGCTTCCGGCTCAGACCGGAGCGGAGGAGAATATCCAGATTCCGGACCATACCTTATATGGTTCCTATCCGCCCAAGATTGCCGAAGATGAGGTAAAACCGGTGCAGGAGAGCGGCGAGATCGTGCTGAGCCGCGTGGTGGTGCCGCAGACGATCGTCGTGCATGATGGCGTACCGACCAATGCCTCCGCAAAAGATTACTATGTGGCATACCGGGATTATATCAAAAACGTGGCGTCGAGCGAGATCTACGCGACCTGGCCGCGTAGCACGATCGTCGCCAATGTGCTTGCGATCATGTCATTTACACTGAACCGGGTGTATACGGAGTGGTATCGGAACCAGGGCTACGATTTTACAATCACTTCCTCGACGGCATTCGATCACAAGTGGATTTACGGGCGTGATATTTTCGAGCCGATCTCAGAGGTGGTGGACGACATTTTTGACAACTATCTGTCCCGCCCCGGTGTGCGGCAGCCGATTCTGACACAGTACTGCGACGGGCGGCGGGTGTCCTGCCCGGGCTGGATGACCCAGTGGGGTTCGTGCAGTTTGGGAGAACAGGGATACAGCGCGATCGAGATATTGCGGCGCTTCTATGGAAATAGTATTTACATCAACACTGCGGAACAGATATCAGGAATCCCGATCTCCTATCCGGGGGAACCGCTTAAGGTGGGGTCCAGCGGCGATAAGGTGCGGCAGCTGCAGCAGCAGCTTGACGCGGTGGCGACTGTGTATACAGCGATCCCGCGGGTTACGCCGGACGGGATCTACGGACCCGGAACGGAGGCGTCCGTACGGGCGTTCCAGTCGGTGTTTGGACTTCCGCAGACGGGCGTGGTCGATTTTGCTACCTGGTACAAGATTTCTCATATCTATGTGGGGATCTCGCGGATTGCGGAGCTGAATTGAGTTGGAAATGGGATTTGCGGGAGAAGAATAACGAAAAGACATATGAATTCCTATAGGTGAAAGATCTGTGAGCAGGATGCATACAGGAAACAGAGACAAAGAACATAAGAGGGGGTGGATTGGATGAAAGATACCAGACGGGAAGAGGGAGTCAGACAAACCGGGGAGACTGACCGGGCAAATGCGATCACAGAGGGAGTGATCTGGAAACAGCTTCTGCTATTTTTCTTCCCGATTTTATTTGGAACTTTTTTTCAGCAGCTCTATAATACGGCAGATGCGGTGGTAGTAGGCCGTTTTGTCGGAAAGGAAGCGCTGGCGGCGGTCGGCGGAAGCACATCGATGCTTACGAACCTGCTGGTTGGCTTTTTTGTAGGACTTTCTTCGGGTGCGACAGTTATCATCGCCCAGTTTTACGGGGCGGGACGCGGTCAGCGGGTCAGCGAGGCAGTCCACACGGCGATTGCCTTTTCGCTGTTGTGCGGTATCCTCATGACGGTTGGCGGACTCCTTTTTTCCGACACGGCGCTTCGCCTGATGGGGACGCCGGAGGATATCATGGACAATGCAAGCGGGTATCTGCACATTTATTTTGTCGGAATCACGGCGAACCTCTTATATAATATGGGTGCCGGAATCCTGCGGGCGATCGGTGATTCCAAAAGACCGTTCTATTTCCTTGTGATCAGCTGTTTTACAAACATTGCGCTCGATCTGTTGTTTGTAGTAGGACTTCGGATGGGCGTGCGTGGTGCGGCGGTGGCGACGATCCTTTCCCAGGTGGTCAGCGCGTGTCTGGTATTGGGAACGCTGATGCGTGCGGATGGCTCGTACCGGTTTGAGATCCGGAAAACGCGGATCACACCGGTGATTCTGGTGCGGATCATCCGGATTGGGTTTCCGGCTGGACTCCAGTCGGTTATGTATTCCTTTTCCAACCTCGTGATCCAGAGCAGCGTCAATGCACTGGGAACAGACACGGTGGCGGCGTGGGCTGCATATGGAAAGATCGACAGCACTTACTGGATGATCATTAATGCGCTGGGGATCTCCATCACGACCTTTGTCGGACAAAATTACGGCGCGGGGCGGCTGGACCGTGTGAAACGCAGCGTGTACGTCTGCCTGGGAATTTCCTGTATTATCACGGTGGGGCTGAGCACGATCCTGTATCTGACGGGCGGCTATATTTATCTGTTGTTCACAACGGATGCGGAGGTAATCGCGATCGGCATGAAGATTCTTCACTTCCTGGTGCCGGCATTTGTGACATACCTCTGTATTGAGATTTATTCCGGCGCACTGCGCGGTGTGGGAGACTGCTGGATTCCGATGATTATGACGGCGCTGGGCGTGTGCGTCCTGCGGGTTGTCTGGATCCTGATCGCTGTTCCGATCCGCCCGGATATCCTGACAGTGGTATTCAGCTATCCGCTGACCTGGACGATCACAACGGTTCTCTTTAATATTTATTATTATTTTTTCAGTGCACTGAAAAAATGGAATGTGCCGCTTCCGTGGAAGAAAAAGAGGCGGGAGCTTCATAACCTGTAAACAGTTATAAATGGTTTCGAAAATGATTGACAAAACGGGGTGACACTGGATTTTTTTCAGAAAGTGTGATATTCTTACGTTACAAAAGATAGGTGACAGTGTTTCTTCCTGGATGGATGCCGCGCAAGCGGCAGATAAAACGGAGATTCGAAACAGAGGGCAGAGGCACTTGCCGCTGGTCAGAAAGAGAGGCAGAATTATGGGCTATGAACCAATGAATGAGTCCTGGCAGATGGCGGGGGAACGCCATGAGACACTGGGACAGTATGTAGCGAAGACATATTTATGGATGTTTGCAGGGCTTCTTGTGACATTTGGCATCGCATTAGCCGGATACGTGACGGGAGCGATTCTGTATGTATTTCAGGTTCCGTATGCGACCCTCGCATTGACGGGACTGGAGCTTTTGACGGTGATCTGGCTGAGTGCCCGGATTCACAAGTTATCGGTGGGAGCGGCGAGAGGGCTGTTTCTATTCTATGCAGCTTTAAACGGCGTCGTTTTCTCGATGTATTTCCTGATCTTCGGTGTTGTGGAGATGGTGTTTGTATTTGCAGCAACCGCGCTGTTCTTCGGAATGATGGCGGGTGTCAGCCTGATCTTCAAGCTGGACTTGAGCGGAATCCGTCCACTGCTTGTTGGCGGACTGCTGTTTCTGATTCTCTTTGGTCTGCTTTCAATGTTTTTAAATCTAGGCAGCTTTGAGACAGTGCTCTGCTATGCCGGTATCGTGGTATTCTTAGGCTTTACCGCTTATGATACAACCAAGATCCGGGATAATTACCAGATTTTCTCTGCGGATCCGGAGCTGCTTCAGAAAGCATCGGTATTCTCGGCGCTGCAGCTGTATCTCGATTTTATCAACCTGTTTCTGTACATTATCCGCCTGATGAACCGGAATCGGAAATAGGAAAAAATCTTTCAGGAGAACAGAAGTTCCTTTGCAGGAATAAAGAAAAGTGGAATTTTGCGGAAAACTGAATATGCAAAAATGAAATGCCGGAACGGGGGAAAGCTTTGTTCCGGTATTATTGTGTTTTTCTGCTTGAAAATCCTGTTTTTGGCATGGACGGCTTCATTCTTTTAGCATAAAGGGAAGCATTCTGTAATAAATTTGACAGATTTTATTTAAAGTTTCTCTATTGAAGTGGATGGGGAGTATCTGTTAAACTAGGTCATAATAGGAAAAGTTTTGCTGTTGGTTACACAGTGTGTGGATGAACCATATTTGTTTCGCATATGCCCCACCGGATCAGGCGGGGAAATGTATATAAATGGTGAACAGACAACAGGGATAAAAGGATAATCAAGGAGGTTTTTTGGCATGAATCGGAATAGAGTGAACAAAAAAAGGATGGGGCGCGCGCGTGTGCTTTCACGGGCAGCGGCTGGCATGCTGGCAGCAGCGCTGTGCTTTCAGCCGATGACAGCGCTGGCAGGACCGGCGGGAGATTCTTCTCTTACATCGTCATCCTCGAATGCGGGGCCGGGCGGCGGTTCGGGCAGCTCCAATTCGGGAAGTACAGGCAGCTCTGGCGGTTCGACTTCTGTTTCCAATGGGAGTGTGAGCGCGGTCACATCAGGGCTTGGCGTGTACCGGGTGACGGAGAATGAGGGGATCGGTGCGATTGCGCGCGGCGTGGATGTGTCTTACTGGCAGCAGAATGTAAATTGGAGTCAGGTGGCATCGGATAATGTACAGTTTGCGATGCTGGCAACCCGGTTCCGCGGTAATGTGGATCCGTTTTTCGCTATGAACGCGGCAAATGCGAGCCAGGCAGGGCTGCGGCTGGGCGCGTACATTTATTCGTATGCGACTTCGGTCGAAATGGCGCAGCAGGAGGCGGATTTTGTCCTGAATCTTATCAAGGATTATCCTATCTCTTTCCCGGTTGTCTTTGATGCCGAGGATGCTAATACGCTGGGAACCCTGACGCAGTCTCAGGTCAGCGATGTGATCAACGCGTTCTGTAAGCGGATTCAGGATGCAGGATATTATCCGATGGTCTATGCAAATGAATACTGGATTGCCAATAAGATCGATATGTCGAAGATTTCGTATGATATATGGGTGGCAAAATACCAGCAGAAGTATACATATTCAAAGACCTCGATGTGGCAGGCGTCCAACACCGGTTCGGTCAAGGGCGTGAACGGCAATGTGGATATTGATTATCTGTATAAAGATTATACGCAGATCATTCCGGGCAATACCTGGCGGACGATCGCGGGGAACCGTTACTATTATCAGAACCATGTGATGCAGAAAGCGGCGTGGATCAACGATGGTCAGAATTGGTACTATATGAATGCGGCGGGCAATCCGTCCACAGGATGGCTGGAGCTTTCGGGCAAAAAGTATTATTTGGAGGCGGACGGTCATATGATTACCGGCTGGAAGACGCTGGACGGCGGCTGGCGTTACTTTGACGCATCCGGCGAACAGGCGACGGGCTGGCGTGCGGTCGATGGAAGCTGGTATTTCATGGCGGACAATGGTCTGATGCAGACCGGCTGGCTGGAGACGGGCGGCAAGAAATATTATCTGAACGCATCCGGCGCGATGCAGGCGGGCTGGCAGAACCTGGGCGGAAGCTGGTATTACTTTGACGGCTCCGGCGCCATGACGACGGGCTGGCAGGCAGTCGGCGGAAAGTGGTATTACATGAATGAGTCCGGCGTGATGCGGACCGGCTGGCTGGATCTTGGCGGTAAGAAATATTACCTGGATGCCAGCGGCGCGATGTATGCAGGTATTACGTTCGAGATGGATGGAAATACCTGGCAGGCAGCGGCAGACGGAAGCTGCACGGTAGTTCTGCCGGAGGAGAATGCGGCGGGAAATGGCGGTTCGACGGATGGACAGACTCCGATAACCGGAAGCCAGTCACCGGTGCAGCCGTCCGGTCCGGCAGGGGTATAATATAAATATGATTTGAACCAGTACCCAGATATTGGAGCTGATTCAGTTAAAAAAATGAAAAAGTAAACAAATTCGAACGGAAATAACTTGCTTTTTTGCCGACCTCATTATACAATGTTAAACAGGCAAAAAAATGGACTTGCTTATGGGATGGAGGAAACCAGCATAAGTAATCTGGCATAACATGACGTTTCAAACTGCTATATCAACTGTATGTGCAAGATAAGCTGCGGCTGTTCCGGTGCGGATTTGACGAAAGATGCGAGGCTCTTCTGGCTGCAAATTAGGAAGAGCCTCGGTATGCGTTATATCGGCAAAAGCGCAGAATCGGGATGGCGGGCACAGAAGTAGTGCGAAAGCGGGGCGTTTGTCAGCAGGAAACTGTGAAAGCAGTGGTTCGCAGGCAGACAGCTGCGCTAAGACGCAGGCAGGGAAAGGTCGGAGAATGCAGATTCCGGATTTAGTACTGCATGGAAGCAGCGTGTTTTTACATATTGTATAATGATTATATAATCAGAACCGTCGGCGGAGTTGTAGTGCTAAAAAAGGGATGTCAGTGCGGCTGGCTGCCGGAATCATTTCCGGAAACAGGGATGAGGGCAGTGTTTGTCATCAGTCAGGCACCGGACAGCGCTTATGTGAGAATCGAATAACAAGTCAGTGGTACAGATGTTTATGTATGCATGGCTATTAAAGTCGGATTCGCATAGACGGAAGTGCATGCCATTTATGTATGCAGAGGAGATTGTACAATCCTCTGTTGCCGCAGCGTGTCAGATGGAGAATTCCCGGAGTGGATGACAAGCTCTGGAAATTTTGCAAAAACACCTGCAAACACAGATAGGTGGGAAGTATCACGGATGGCGCCATGAAAGAAACATGGATGCTGTCAGGATATGATTCACGAAGAAAGAGGGACGTCCGTCAAAGCATGGAACGATCTAATTACGAGGTGACACATTTATGAAACAGAATATGAAAAGAATGCTGCTTGTACTTTGCATGGCAGTCTGCTTTTTCGCTCTGTCCGCCTGTGGTAGCGCTTCTGAAGAAGCGGTAGAGCCGATTTCTCCGGAGATCGAGCAGACCATGAGCGATGGCGCTAAGAGCTATCTGGAGCAGTTCGCCAGCTACAGTGACGAAGATCTGGCAGCACAGCTGAAACAGGCTGAGAAGCAGAAAAACACAGTCATTGAGTCTGCAATTTCTTCCTGGACCAGTTCTAAGGACGATTTAGGCAAGATGGGTGAGATTCAGAGCGTGACCGTAGAGCGCGCCGATGATGACAGCTACACAGCAGTTGTTCAGGCTTCCTTTGAGAAGAGAAACTTGACTTTCTCCCTGACCGCTGAGGAGAGCGTAAGCAGCTACGGCGGTACTTCTCTGGTACCGACTGAGTTATCCTTTGTTGTAAACTACAGCTTCGGTGAGAAGATGGAGAAGGCAGCATTAAATACCCTGATGGGTATGGGTACCGTATTCCTGGTACTGATCTTCATCAGTTTAATTATCAGCAGCTTCAAGAAGGTTAACGAGATTGAGGCAAATGTAAAGGCTAAAAAAGCAGGAGCAGAGGCACCGGCAGCAGCACCGGCACCTGTACAGACTGCAGCACCGGCAGCAGCGCCGGCACGTACCGCAGCACCAGCAGCAGGCAATGCGGCAAACGATGGAGAACTGGTAGCAGTTATCACTGCAGCGATCGCAGCAGCAACCGGCGTACCGGCAGACAGCGTAAATATCCGCTCCATTACACGTAAATAATCATCGATAAAATCTGGAGGAATTTAAAATGAAGAATTATACTATCACCGTAAATGGTACAGCATATCAGGTAACCGTAGAAGAAGGATTTGCAGGCGCAGCAGCACCGGCTCCAGCAGCAGCTCCAGCTCCAGCAGCAGCTCCGGCTCCAGCAGCAGCACCGGCAGCAGGCGGCGTAACCATCACATCCCCGATGCCAGGTAAGATCCTTGGTATTAAGGCAGCAGCTGGCACAGCTGTAAAACGTGGTCAGGTTATCCTGCTTCTGGAAGCTATGAAGATGGAGAACGAGATCGTAGCTCCTCAGGACGGTACCGTTGCCAGTGTTAATGTTGCAGTAGGCGATATGGTAGAACCGGGCGCAGTTCTTGCTACATTAAACTAATCTAATTTTTATAAAACTGGCTGAAAAAATACGGGATATGTTATTCCGTTTGGAGGAATTAATATGGAATATATAACAACTACATTGTCCAATCTTCTTCAGCAGACAGCATTCTTAAACCTGACATTTGGAAACATCGTTATGATTTTCGTAGCGCTGATTTTCCTGTATCTGGCAATCGGAAAAGGATTCGAGCCGTTACTGCTTCTTCCGATTTCCTTTGGTATGCTGCTTGTAAATATCTATCCGGATATTATGAGATCGATTGAAGACTCATCGAACGGAGTTGGTGGACTTTTACATTACTTTTATTTACTGGATGAGTGGAGTATCTTACCATCCCTCATCTTCATGGGTGTCGGTGCGATGACAGACTTCGGTCCGCTGATCGCTAACCCGAAGAGCTTCCTGCTTGGTGCAGCTGCTCAGTTCGGTATCTACGGCGCTTACTTCATGGCTATCTTCATGGGATTCAACGATAAGGCTGCGGCTGCTATCTCCATCATCGGTGGTGCAGACGGCCCGACCTCTATCTTCCTGGCTGGTAAACTTGGTCAGACAGGTCTGATGGGACCGATTGCCGTAGCAGCTTACTCCTACATGGCTCTGGTTCCGATTATCCAGCCGCCGATCATGAAACTCCTTACCACCAAAGAGGAGAGAGAGATCCGTATGGAGCAGCTTCGTCCGGTATCCAAACTGGAGAAGATTCTGTTCCCGGTTGTTGTTACAATCGTTGTCTGCATGATTCTGCCGACAACTGCTCCGCTGGTTGGTATGCTTATGCTTGGTAACCTGTTCCGTGAGTCTGGTGTTGTTAAGCAGCTGACAGAGACTGCTTCCAACGCCCTGATGTACATCGTCGTTATCTTCCTGGGTACTTCCGTAGGTGCTACTACCAGTGCAGAGGCTTTCTTAAACCTGGATACCATCAAGATCGTAGTTCTGGGTCTGATTGCATTCGCTCTGGGTACTGCAGCAGGTGTTATCTTCGGTAAGATTATGTGCAAGGTAACTCATGGTAAGGTAAACCCGCTGATCGGTTCCGCAGGTGTATCTGCAGTTCCGATGGCAGCACGTGTATCCCAGAAGGTTGGTTCTGAGGCAGATCCGAGCAACTTCCTTCTGATGCACGCAATGGGACCGAACGTAGCTGGTGTTATCGGTACTGCCGTAGCAGCAGGTACATTCATGGCTATCTTTGGCGTGAAATAGGATAGAGCAGATTTATTCTGAATAATGTATTTATATAGTAGGGTGGGATTCTTCGGGATCCTGCCCTATTGTTATATGCAAACGTCGGTTGCTGTTCACAGGTAGGAATTTTCTGAACTGAAAATTCCGTACGATACAGTTCCGGCAGCAGATTTTGCCGATTTGGAATGCGTAGCATCGGCAAAATCCCGTTGCTGGGCACACGTGTGTGAACAGTAACAAACGTCGTTTTTTTGTCGAATTTAATCGGTCGAAATAGTTTGCTTTTTGCTGGTGGAAGACGTAAAATGACAGTGAAGTAAGGAGGAATGGCACTAGAGAATAGAAAAGGAGAATGCATAGGATGGCGGATATGAGAGAAGAATTAGTTCAAAAGATTGAACGGGCAAGACAGCAGCTGAATCAAAATATTGACACAAAGGCAGCATATGACACAATTTATCACTACAGTGTGGAGCTTGACAAACTCTTAAATCAGTATATCGGGCTGGAGACGGAGACTGAAAGAGGGCTGGAGACGGCGCTATAAAATAAGAGTGGATATAGAAACAAATATAGATAAGTACAGAAAACTCAGGTACATGTGTTCGAAAAAAGAACCGGTGCCTGAGTTTTCTGATTTTTTTTCGATTTAGACCTTGCCATTTTGATGGGCATGTACTAAAATAAACATAACAAGTGGTAGAAAGTGGTGAAAAGTGGAACGAAATGGATTTTCGGGACACAAAAGTGGTACACATCGGATGACGGGTGATTGATATGTTCATGGGAGAATACAATCATACAATCGATGCGAAGGGACGTTTGATCGTTCCGTCGAAGTTCAGGGAACAGCTTGGAGACGAATTTGTGGTGACAAAGGGGTTGGATGGCTGTCTTTTTGTGTACGATAACACCGAGTGGAAAAAGTTCGAAGAGAAGTTACAGGCACTCCCACTTACCAATCAGAATGCCAGAAAATTCTCCCGTTTCTTTCTGGCAGGTGCCTCGGCGTGTGAGGTGGATCGTCAGGGACGAATCCTGCTTCCTTCGGTTCTGCGGGATTTTGCAGGACTCGAGAAGGAGGTTGTCTTGGTCGGCGTCGGAAGCCGGATCGAGATCTGGAACAAGGCGACCTGGGCGGAGAAGAATGTCTATGATGACATGGAAGAGATTGCAGAAAATATGGAAGGCCTTGGCATATGATATTTAATCACAAATCAGTATTATTAAATGAGACGGTTGACAGTCTCTGTGTAAAGCCCCAGGGTATCTATGTGGATGGGACACTGGGAGGCGGCGGTCACGCGAGCGAGGTAGCGGCACGGCTGGGAGACGGCGGACGCCTGATCGGGATTGATCAGGATGCGGACGCGATTGCGGCTGCGTCAGAACGTCTGGCTCCCTTTGGAGATAAGATAACCGTTGTGCGGAGCAATTATGAGCGGATTGCACAGGTGTTAGATGAGCTGGAGATTCCGCAGGTGGATGGAATTTATCTGGATCTGGGTGTTTCTTCTTTCCAGCTTGACACAGCGGAACGGGGATTTACCTATCGCGAGGACGATGCGCCGCTGGATATGCGGATGGATCAGAGAAATGAGCAGACCGCGAAGGACATCGTCAATACCTACAGTGAGATGGAACTGTACCGGATCATCCGGGACTACGGTGAGGATCGGTTTGCGAAGAATATTGCAAAACACATCGTACAGGCACGACAGAAAAAAGAGATTGAGACGACAGGCGAGCTGACGGAGATTATCCGGGCATCGATTCCGGCAAAGGTCCGGGCGACCGGCGGTCATCCGGCAAAGCGTACGTTTCAGGCGATCCGGATCGAGTTAAACCGGGAACTGGATGTGCTGGAAGATTCGATCGATACGATGATTGAGCGCCTGGCACCGGGCGGACGGCTTTCGATCATTACGTTCCATTCCCTGGAAGATAGAATCGTAAAGAACCGTTTCCGGACGAATGAAAATCCATGCATCTGCCCGCCGGATTTTCCGGTCTGTGTCTGTGGACGCAAAAGCCGCGGCCGGGTGATTACAAGAAAACCGATTCTTCCGACCGATCAGGAGATGGAAGAAAACCCGCGTTCCAAGAGCGCAAAGCTCCGGGTATTTGAAAAATCATAAACAAAAGCATAACTGCACCGCAGAACAGAGATCGTTTCAGGTGCGGGGGAGATAAAAGAGAGAAAAAGCGAAAGAGCAGGGAGGGAACGTTATGTCTGTCAGAAGGAGACAACATGTATCGGCCTCCACGTATGTGGACGGTAATACCGTGCGAAAAGTTCAGAGAACCGTGGAGATAAGACCAGAAAGAGATGAGAGAGAGGAGTACCGGCATAAACACGCCGTGCGCCGCAACCAGGAAAAGGCGCTTTACATGAACGGAACGTATGTGCTGGCGCTGACCATCGCTGCGCTGATCACGCTGGTTTTATGTATGAATTATCTGCATAAGCAGGCGTCGATCACGACCCGTATCAACCACATTGAGGATCTGGAGCTGAAACTGGAGAACCTGAAGTCCGAGAATGATGCACTTCAGACCCGGATTGACACGTATGTGGATCTGGATCATGTATATAAAGTGGCGACCGAAGAGCTCGGCATGGTATATGCAAATAAGGATCAGATTCTTTTATATGACAAGACGGAAAGCGAGTATGTAAGACAGTATGAGGACATCCCAAAACACTAACGGCAGACAGACCTTTCGGAAATATATGCAGGAAAAGCTGGCAATTACCGTCCTGGTAATTATGCTGGCTTTGTTTGCATTGGTGCTGGTGCTTTATAATCTGGTAAAAAGTAAGGGCGAGTCGTACAATCAGATAGTCCTGAGCCATCAGGACTATGAGAGCCGCACGATTCCCTACAAGCGCGGCAATATTATCGACCGGAACGGGACGTATCTGGCGATTAGCGAGAAAGTTTACAATCTGGTCGTCGATCCGAAGCAGATTCTGGATACGGAGGAGAACTACCAGTATCTCGATGCCACGCTGGACGCGCTGGTGGAGTGCTTCGGTTACAAGCGGGACGAGCTGCAGGCGATGATCGAGGAGAAAAAAGACAGCCAGTATGTGATCTATGCGAAACAGCTTCCAGCGGAAGACAAAGAGAAGTTTGAGACTTATGAGAAGGACAAGAACAAGGAATACCGGGCGCTGCCGACGGAGGAAGGCGGCAACCAGCGTATCACGGGCGTATGGTTCGAGGAAGAATATAAGAGAACGTATCCGTACAATGAGCTGGCATGCAATGTGGTTGGTTTTGCCCTCAAGGATGGCAATGCATCCGGCGGTGTTGAACAGTATTATAATGATATCCTGAACGGTGTGAGCGGTCGTGAGTATGGTTATTTAAACGGCGATTCGAACGTCGAGCGAACGGTAAAACCGGCGCAGAACGGAAAGACGCTGGAGTTGACGATCGACGTCAACATCCAGAAGATTGTCCAGAAATATCTGGATGAGTGGCAGGCGGGCATTGGAAGTAATCTGGCGGCGGCGATCGTCATGGATCCGAACAGCGGTGAGATCCTGGCGATGGATACGACGACCCGTTACAATCTGAATGATCCGTACAATTTAAGCACCTACTATACGGATGAGGAAATCCAGGCGATGGATGAAAAGACGAAGTCCGAGGCGTGGTATAAAATGTGGAGAAACTTCTGCGTGAGCGACTCCTATGAGCCGGGTTCTCCACAGAAAGCATTTACGGTAGCCGGGGCGATCGAGGAAGGCGCGATTTCCGGAAACGAGGTCTTTGAGTGCGGCGGAAAACTGCATTTCGGAGACTGGGATATCCGGTGTGTTGCCCGAGCCGGTCACGGACCGCTGACGATCACACAGGGATTGATGAAATCCTGCAACGTCGTTATGATGCGTATTGTATCACTGGAGGGAAAAGAGAAGTTTGTCCAGTATCAGAAGATTTTCGGATTTGGCGAGAAGACGGGCATCGACCTTCCGGGCGAGGCGTCCGGTCTGATTTATCAGGCGTCCAATATGGATCCGGCTTCTCTGGCGACCAACGCATTTGGACAGAACTATAACTGTACGATGGTGCAGATGGCAGCCGGATATGCGTCCTTAATCAACGGCGGTTCCTATTATGAGCCGCATGTGGTAAAAGAGATTCTGAACGACGAAGGATCCGTTGTCAAATCCGTTTCCCCAAATCTGGTGCGAGAGACGGTTTCGGAATCGACCTCGAACTTCATTAATAATGCGCTTTACCAGACAGTATCAGGTGATGGCGGTACCGCGGGCGCGGCGGCAGTTGCCGGTTACGAAGTGGCTGGTAAGACAGGTACGGCGCAGAAGCAGCCGCGTGCGGAGAAGAATTATCTGGTTTCCTTTATCGGCTATGCACCGGCATACAATCCGCAGGTACTCTGCTATGTGGTAGTAGATACCCCGCATCTGCCGGGCGAGCAGCAGGCACATTCGACTTTTGCCAGCGAGATTTTCAGCAAGATCATGGCGGAAGTCCTTCCATATAAGAATGTATTCCCGGCAGGCGGCGCGGCACAGGATCTCGAGACCAATCTTTCCAGCCAGGAAGAAGGCATTATAAGCGGCACAGCGACCGAGGATCCGAATGCAGCTGAAACACCGGCAGAGACGACTCCGGCTCCGGAGGGCGGCTGGGCGAACTACGATGAGGAATTTATCGATTCCGGAGACGAGTACAGCTATCCGGATACGATGGGAAATGTGCAGGATGAATCGGCGGCGGTTGGAAACGGTGAAACGGCTGGAACGGGCAGAGGCACCGGAACAGCGGATAATGCCGGAGAAACGGCAGCTTCCCAGGAAGCGCAGGTAGCGGGAGATTAAGAATTGTGCCTGTCGGGAAGACTTATCTATCCTGCGTGGAAAATACGTAACTGTTCACAGGTAGGAATTTTCTGAACTGAAAAATCTGTACGATACAGTTCTGGCAGCAGATTTTGCCGATTTGGAATGCGTAGCATCGGCAAAATCCCGTTGCTGGGCACACGTGTGTGAACAGTAACGAAAATACAGAATAAAGAAACGGTTCTTATGATATACTGTAGCAATGAGATCAGACAGGAAGCAGTATGAATCGGAACCGGACGCATCACAGAGGAAGAACTGTCTTTTTGTGCGCCGCCATCTGCCTGTGCATGACAGGATTGGCGGGGAGACTGTTCTTCCTCATGCTGTATAAAGCGGATTATTACAGCCAGATGGCGGAGGAGCTGCATCAGCGGGAGCGCAGTATCAAAGCGCCGCGCGGGCGGATCCTTGACCGGAACGGAACGGTGATCGCTGATAACCGGACTGTATGTACTATCTCAGTGATTCATAATCAGGTAAAAGATCCGGAGACAGTTATCCGGGTTTTAAGCGAAGAACTGGGACTTCCGGAGGCGGAGGTGCGGAAAAAGACGGAAAAGCGATCTTCCAGGGAGGTGATCCAGTCCAATGTAGAGAAAACGCGGGGCGATGCGATCCGGGCAATGCGCCTGGAGGGAGTCAAGGTGGATGAGGACTATAAACGATATTATCCATATGGACGTCTGGCATCGAAGGTGCTGGGATTCACCGGGGGAGATAATCAGGGGATCATCGGTCTGGAAGTACAGTATGAGAAGTATTTAAAGGGCACGGATGGCAAGATCCTGACGCTCACGGACGCGGCGGGGATCGAGCTGGAAAATGAGGCGGAGGATCGCATCGAGCCGGAGGCAGGGCGGGATCTGCGGGCGAGCCTGGATGTCAATATCCAGATGTACGCGGAACAGGCGGCGTACCAGACGATGCAGAAAAAGAATGCGAACCGCGTCTCGATCATCGTGATGAACCCGAAGAACGGGGAAATCTATGCAATGGTAAATGCACCGGAGTTTTCGTTGAATGAGCCGTTTGAGCTGGTGGCAGATGGAAAAAACGAAGATTCAGAAACAGAAGAAGACATATCCTGGAAGAATGAAGTGCAGTCACACGCAGCATCAGCGCAAAATAAACAAGCTCTCCTCAATCAGATGTGGCGCAATCCCTGTTTAAATGATACATACGAACCGGGGTCTACATTTAAAATCGTGACCGCCGCTGCGGGACTGGAGGCGGGCGTGGTCAACCTGACTGATCAGTTTTCCTGCCCGGGATTCCGGATCGTGGAAGATCGGAAGATTCGGTGTCACAAGGTGGGCGGACACGGCGGGGAGACGTTTTTACAGGGAATGATGAATTCCTGCAATCCTGTTCTGATCGATGTCGGACAGCGGCTGGGACCGGAGCGGTACTATCAGTATTTTAAGCAGTTTGGTCTGCTGGGAAAGACTGGGATTGATCTGCCGGGTGAGGCGGGGACGATCATGCACCAGCCGGATCAGATCGGACCGGTGGAGCTGGCGACCGTCTCTTTTGGGCAGTCGTTTCAGATCACGCCGATCCAGCTCATTACAACGGCATCCTCCCTGATCAACGGAGGCACGCGCATTACACCGCACATCGGTATCCGTGCCGTGCGGGCAGATGGTCAGGCAGTCCACGTGTTTGCCTATCCAAAAGGAGAGAGGATCTTATCGGAGCAGACGAGTGAGACGCTGCGTTATATTCTGGAACAGGTGGTGGCGGAGGGGAGTGGAAAAAACGCCCGGATCGAGGGCTACCGGATCGGCGGAAAGACGGCAACCTCGGAGAAACTTCCAAGGAGCCGGAAAAAATATATTTCCTCATTTTTAGGGTTTGCACCGGCGGACGATCCGCAGGTGATCGCGCTCATCACCATCGATGAACCGGAAGGAATCTACTATGGCGGGACGATTGCCGCCCCGGTGATCCGCGATCTGTTTGAGGTCATTTTGCCGTATCTGGGGGTGGAGAAAAGAGGTTGATTATTCCCCTAAAAAGACGTATACTATTGAAGTGTATAATTTGAGGAACTATCTCTGTATACATAGGAAGATAAGTTAGAGGTGTGACATGGTAAATGAAACAATACTGGCGGTTATCATCGCATTTGTGGTCAGCGCAGTGCTGTGCCCGATCGTGATACCGTTTCTCCACAGGTTGAAATTTGGACAGCAGGTGCGCGATGACGGGCCGCAGACGCATCTGAAAAAGCAGGGAACCCCGACGATGGGCGGTCTGGTAATTCTTTCCAGCATCATCATTACGTCTCTGCTCTATATCCGGGATTATCCGAAGATCATTCCGGTGCTATTTATGACCGTTGGATTCGGCGTGGTTGGATTTCTGGACGATTACATCAAGATCGTGATGAAACGTTCGGAGGGCTTAAATCCGATCCAGAAGCTGATCGGACAGTTTGTGATCACAGGTATTTTTGCCTATTATATTGTAACCTCACCGGACATCGGAACAGGGATGCTGATTCCATTTACCGGCAAGTATTTACAGCTTCCGGTCTGGCTGTTTGTACCGGCACTGTTCTTCATCATTCTGGGAACTGACAATGGCGTGAACTTCACAGATGGTCTGGACGGTCTGTGCACCAGTGTGACGATTCTGGTAGCAACGTTCTTTACGATCGTGGCGATCGGGGAGAACAGCGGCATTAGCCCGATTACCGGCGCAGTAGTTGGAAGTCTTCTGGGCTTTCTTCTGTTCAATGTCTATCCGGCGCGTGTGTTTATGGGCGATACCGGTTCACTGGCACTCGGCGGTTTTGTCGCTTCCAGTGCCTTTATGATGCAGATGCCGATCTTTATCGCGATCGTGGGTCTGATTTATCTGGTGGAAGTATTATCTGTTATTATTCAGGTAACCTATTTTAAGAAGACGGGCGGAAAGCGCTTTTTCAAGATGGCGCCGATCCATCATCATTTCGAGCTCTGCGGATGGTCTGAGACCAGGGTCGTAGGCGTATTTTCGATTATTACGGCAATCCTTTGCCTTATAGCATACTTAGGATTATAGGAGGAAGATTATGAGTCAGAAAGTATTAGTAGCAGGAACAGGTATCAGCGGTATTGCAGCTGCAAAGCTCCTTCTCTCAAAAGGCGGAGAGGTAGTGCTTTACGATGGCAATGAAAAACTGGATCCAGAGGAGCTGAAAAAGAAATTTGACGAAGGCGCGACGATCACGTTCGTCCTCGGGGAGCTGAAAAAGACGGATTTGTTAGGCGTGGAGCTGGCAATTTTAAGCCCGGGCATCCCGGCCGATGCACCGTTTGTAGAGATGATTCGTGAAACCGGTATTCCGATCTGGGGCGAGATGCAGCTTGCATATCACTGTGCCAAAGGACGTATGGCAGCCATTACCGGCACGAACGGAAAGACAACGACGACTTCCCTGACCGGCGAGATCATGAAGTCATTCTATGACAGCGTATTTGTAGTTGGAAATATCGGTGAGCCGTTTGCATTCCATGCATTGGAGACAACGGATGAGACCGTAACTGTTGCAGAGGTATCGAGCTTCATGCTGGAGACCATGACCGATTTCCACCCGAATGTAAGCGCTATTTTAAATATTACCCCGGATCATCTGGATCGTCATAAGACGATGGAATGCTACATCGAGACGAAAGAGAGCATTACCAAGAACCAGAAAGAGGGCGATGTCTGCGTCCTGAACTATGAGGATCCGGTACTGCGTGAATTTGGTGAGACTTTAAAAGACATCAAGGTGGTATATTTTTCCAGTCTGCGTACCCTGAAACAAGGTTTCTACCTGAAAGAGGATGAGATTGTATACAACGACGGCGAGAAAGAGACCGTGATTGTCAATATCCACGATCTGAAGCTACTTGGCCGTCATAACCATGAAAATGTTATGGCAGCGGTTGCTATCAGTATGAACATGGGCGTTCCGCTGGAGAAGATCCAGAAGGTGATCAAGGAATTCAAGGCAGTTGAACACCGCATTGAGTTCGTAACCGAGCGTTTTGGTGTCAAATACTACAACGATTCCAAGGGAACCAACCCGGATGCAGCGATGCAGGCGATCAAGCGATGCCGGGACCGACCTTATTAATTGCAGGCGGATATGATAAGCATTCCGAGTTTGACGAGTGGATCGAGAGCTTTGGCGGAAAGGTACGCTATCTGGTACTGATCGGCCAGACCCGCGACAAGATTGCCGAGTGTGCAAAACGCCACGGCTTCAATGATATCATGTACGCGGAAGATCTGCAGGAGGCTGTACAGGTATGTGCATCCTATGCAAATCCGGGCGATAACGTCCTGCTTTCACCGGCATGTGCAAGCTGGGGGCAGTTCAAGAACTTTGAAGAGCGCGGACGCAAATTCAAAGAGTTTGTGAGAAATTTGTAATACCAAGGTTCAAAGGTCGGAAATCCGACGCAAGATTGCTTGCAGGAGGAATTGTGACTTTTGAGAATTGCGGAGTGCAAAGCACGCAGCAATTCGGTATTGGAAGAATAAAGGTTACTGGGCACGTATGCGTGAACAGTAACGAATAAAGGCTTAATGTATTTAAGGGGGCTGTCGCAGCCGGCATTTGTCTGCGGCAGCCCTGATTTGAGGAAAAACTGCCGTTTGCAGGCAGAATTTCGAAACTGTAACAACAAAAAGCAGGGGAGTGGAAGTATGCCGGAACCGGGAAAAATTAAAAAGAAAAAACCACATCGGTTTTATGATTACAGTCTGCTGTTTACCATCATTTTCCTGACGGTATTCGGACTGATCATGATTTACAGCGCGAGCTCCTATAAGGCGCAGCTTGATTATGGCAATCCGGGATATTTTATGCTTCGTCAGGCGGGCATCGCGGGTGTCAGCTTTGTTGCGATGTATATCGTCTCCAAGATAGATTATCACTGGTTTGCGCGGTTTGCGATGCTGGGATATATCGTTTCATACGTGACGCTGCTTCTGACGCGTTTTACACCTCTGGGCGTGGCATCGCATGGTAAGAAGCGCTGGCTGCGTCTGGGACCGCTCCAGTTCCAGCCGACCGAGATTGTCAAGATTTCCCTGATTCTGCTTCTGGCGGTTCTGATTGCCAATCTGGGCGTGCGGATCAACCAGCTGCGGGCAGTCGGATTTATCGTGGCGCTGTCGGCGCCGCTGGCACTTTTAGTTACGGCGAACAACTTAAGTTCTGGTATCATCATCTGCGGCATCGTGTTTGTGATGCTGTTTGTGGCGTGCAAGATCAAATGGCCGTTTTTTCTCTGCATCGGAGGCGGCGTCGGACTTCTGGCGGTCGCCCCCTATATAGGGCATCTGCTGGTAAAGCTCCATATCCTGAAGGATTATCAGCTGGGACGAATCAATGTCTGGGTCAACCCGGTGCAGTATGCACGTTCCGGCGGTTATCAGGTGCTCCAGGGTCTGTACGCGATCGGTTCCGGCGGTCTGTTTGGAAAGGGACTGGGCGAGAGTCTCCAGAAGCTCGGCTTTGTGCCGGAGGCGCAGAATGATATGATTTTTTCGATTATCTGTGAGGAATTAGGTCTGTTTGGCGCGATTTCGGTCATTCTGATTTTCATGTTTATGATTTACCGCTTCATGGTAATTGCTGGAAATGCACCGGATCTGATGGGTGCGATGATCGTGATCGGCGTGATGGCACACATCGCGATTCAGGTTATCTTAAATATCGCGGTTGTTACGAATACGATCCCGAACACGGGTGTTACGCTGCCGTTTATCAGTTACGGAGGTACATCCGTCATGTTCCTGATGCTGGAGATGGGGATGGTGTTAAGCGTCTCGAACCAGATTAAGCTGGAGCAGTAGGAATATTTGGCGAAGTTACATATTCACTTCGGGAAATGTAGAAAATGAGAACCATTTTCTCTCGTTGGCATATAATAATACATAGATGCCGGTGGGAGGGGATTGTTTGGCTTTCATCGAGATTCACGGACCGTGCCGGATTCAGGGCGGACTCACGGTGCAGGGATCGAAAAATGCAGTTTTGCCGATAATGGCGGCGTCGGTGTTAAACCGCGGAATTACCGTGCTTGAAAATGTCCCCAGAATACAGGATGTGTTCTGTATGATGGGGATTCTTGATTCTCTGGGATGCCGGTGTGCGTTGCACGGAAACCGTCTGGAAATCGATACTTCAAAGATGAATGGCTGGCGGATCGAGCAGAAAGCGATGGGGAAAATGCGCTCGTCCATTATGCTTTTGGGAGCGCTCCTGGGACGCTTTTGCGAGGCGGGGGTCTACAGCCCCGGCGGATGTATGATCGGAAAACGTCCAATCGACTGGCATTTGCGGGCACTCCGTGCGCTGGGCGCGGAAATACAGGAACCGGAGCCGGACGGCTTCCTGCATGCACAGACAACGGGACTTCGCGGGGCAGAGATTATTTTTCCGTTTCCGAGTGTCGGCGCGGTGGAAAATGCCCTGTTTGCCGCTGTGGCAGCGGTGGGGCGGACGGTTCTGCGGGGATGCGCGCGGGAACCGGAGATTGGACAGCTGTGCCATTTCCTAAATGGTATGGGGGCATCGATCCGGGGGATCGGGACGGATGCGCTGATCATAGAAGGCGGATTGCCGCTCCATGACAGTCGGTTTGTGATCGGCGGCGACCGGATCGTAGCCGGGACCTATCTTCTTGCCGCTGCGTCCTGCAGCGGTGAGGTGATCGTGGACGGCGTGCAGACACAAGAGTTGCGTGCATTGACCGGGGTGCTGGAGCATATGGGCGTTTCGCTTTATCAGGAACCGGAACTTATATATGTACACAGCGGACAGCGCCTGCGGGCGGTATCGGTGAAAACCGGACCGTATCCGGCGTTTCCGACCGATCTGCAGCCGTTTTTGATGGCGGCGCTGTCACGGGCAGATGGAACCAGTATGCTGCGGGAGACGGTATTTGAAAACCGGTTTGGCACAGCGGCGGAGCTTCAAAAAATGGGGGCGAACATCGAATGCAGCGGGAACATTGCTCGGATTGACGGAGTGGAAACCTTGCGGGGAGCTTTGGTGCGTGCCCGTGATCTGCGGGGCGGTGCAGCCCTGACGGTGGCAGCCCTGGGGGCGGACGGATGGACCAGAGTATCAGAATGTGAACATATTGAGCGGGGATATGAAGATATTTGCCGGGACTTGCGGGCATTAGGAGCAGAGATCCGGCGCCGGGAGGATGATGGAGATAGAGAAGATACAGATTGAAAAAAAGACAGAGGAAAAGGTATGGCGCCGCCGTGGAAAAAAACATATCTGGATCACGGCGGCAGCACTTCTTGTGGCAGCCGCGTTTTTTGTCGGTCTGTCGCTGCTTCGGATCAATACAATCCATGTCAGTGGAAACCGGCAATATACGGCAGAGCAGATAGAGGCGTCTATTTTCGATTCGCGGCTGAGCCGGAATCCGGTGTTCTGCTATCTGCAGTACCGCTTCCGGCCGCACAAGTCAATTCCGTTCGTGCAGGATTACAAGCTGGTGTTCCGCAGCCCGTCGGACGTGGAGGTGATCGTCTACGAGAAGAGTGTGGTTGGTTACGTTTCCTACATGAACAGCCGGATGTATTTTGACAAGGACGGCATCATTGTGGAGAGCACAAGCGAGACATTGCCGGGTGTGCCGAAGATTGCCGGACTTTCCTTTGGACATATCGTGCTGCATCAGCCGCTGCCGGTCGAGGATATCAGCGTTTTCAACGAGATTCTGAACCTGACGCAGGTGCTGTCGGTCAACGAGGTTGCGGTGGACGAGATCCGTTTTAATAAGGAAAAGGAAGCGACGCTTCAAATCAGGAGCTTGAAGGTTGAGCTGGGAAGCAACAGTGAGATGAACGGGAAACTTTCGGAGCTGACGGATATTCTGCGGGATTATCCGGATCTGTCCGGAACCCTCTATCTGGACAGCTACGATGAATCGAATGCAAATCCGATGTACCGGTTTGATAAAAACTAGGAAGAATCGGCAAATTCCGTTACTGGCACGTATGCGTGAACAGTAACATTGTGACTGGTTTATTGAAAATTTATAAAAGAAACGATTGATTTTTTGCTGAAAATCAAATATAGTATTAGGTAGGCTAGATTTAAAAGACCCTAATTTTAGTATAAAGATGATAAAACCGGAACAGATGGGAAAATGAAGGAGGAAGTATCTTGTTAGAGATAAAGATAAATGAAGCAGAGAACTCTGCCAGAATTATAGTAGTAGGTGTCGGCGGAGCCGGTAACAACGCTGTCAACCGTATGATCGATGAAGATATTGCCGGTGTAGAATTTATCGGTATCAATACAGATAAGCAGGCACTGCAGTTCTGCAAGGCGTCCACAGCTATGCAGATTGGTGAGAAGCTGACCAAGGGACTTGGTGCAGGCGCAAAGCCGGAGATCGGTGAGAAAGCAGCTGAGGAAAGCCAGGAAGAACTGGCACAGGCTCTCAAGGGTGCAGATATGGTATTCGTTACCGCAGGTATGGGCGGCGGTACCGGTACAGGTGCAGCTCCGGTTATTGCACGTATCGCAAAAGATATGGGCATTCTGACGGTCGGCGTTGTCACAAAGCCGTTCCGTTTCGAGGCAAAGACCCGTATGAGCAACGCGCTCAATGGTATCGAAAAACTGAAAGCAGCTGTTGATACTCTGATCGTTATCCCGAATGATAAACTTCTTGAGATCGTAGACCGCCGTACCACGATGCCGGATGCACTGAAGAAAGCAGATGAGGTTCTTCAGCAGGCAGTACAGGGTATTACCGACCTGATCAATGTTCCGGGTCTTATCAATCTTGACTTTGCAGATGTTCAGACCGTTATGGTGGACAAGGGTATCGCTCATATCGGTATCGGTCATGCGAAGGGTGATGACAAAGCACTTGAGGCTGTTAAGCAGGCTGTATCCAGCCCGCTGCTTGAGACAACCATCGAGGGTGCAAGCCACGTTATCATCAATATTTCCGGCGATATCAGCCTGATCGAGGCAAATGACGCAGCCAGCTATGTACAGGAGCTTGCAGGCGACGATGCCAATATCATCTTCGGTGCGATGTACGATGAGAATGCACAGGATGAGGCGACGATCACTGTTATTGCGACTGGACTGGATTCCCACGGTGTGAACACACCGGTCGCAAAAGCGATGACTGAGTTCAAGACTCCGTTCAAGGCAAAGACGACTGGCAATACATACGCTCAGCCGGCAGCACAGACTGCAGCGGCAGCGCAGCCGACCTACAAGGCACCGACCTTCCGTGCACCATCTGCAGCAGCACCGGCACAGCCAGTCGCTCCGAAGGAAGCACCGCAGTCGGCACCGGCACAGCCGTTCCGCCCGATGCGCCAGGAAACACAGATCAATATTCCGGATTTTCTGAGAAATAAGAAATAATATAAGAGTGAGAGATGAACTGCTCTTGCTTTAGTAAAAATACAAAATATATACAGAAGCAGTTGCTTTTGGAAAAGACACGCATTAGAAGTGAAAATTTCTGATGCGTGTTTTTTTGTGTAATAGGAAATTCCTTGGAATCCCCTATTACACAAAAAGGCACATTCTTTTTTATCGTCGATTCAGACCTTCGACTTATGTCGAATTTATTCAAATTTCACGTTTTTCCCCCGATTTTTGGCGATCAAAACAGGCGTTTTGCGCCCTCGGTTTGACAAATTTTGCGGAACTTTTTTCTTATAATATCCCGTGTCGGACAGAAAGGTGGGAAGAGACAGTGACCTATCGTGTGTATGCGGATGTCATCCTGCTGCAAAATCTGGCAGCGGATTTCCTGCTTCTGTCGGTGGTGAAGAATTGCCTGCGTCTGCCGGAACGCCGGTATGGGCGGTTGGCAGGGAGTCTTCTGGGAGCCGTGTATGCGTTAGGAATGGTGTTAGCTCCGGTTCCGCTGGGATATGCCGGGCGGATGCTCCTAAGCGCCACGATGAGCGTGCTGATGGCATGGACGGCATTTTCCATCCGTAGGAAGTCGGAGGCGGCAGAAGCCGCGATCGGGCTTTACATAGCATCTATGCTGGCGGCTGGCTGCATGGAACTGGTTCAGCCGCTTGGAATACGGGTGAATCTTCTGTTCTGGCTGTTTACCGCGGGGGGGAGTTTTCTGATTCCATCTGCGGTGTGGCGGTTTGGTATGCAGCGGTGTATGAAGCTGGAACACCAGTACGCGGTAACGCTTTTTAACAAAGGCAGGGAGCGGCATGTGCAGGCGATTCTCGACACAGGCAACCATCTGACGATGCCGCTTTCGGGGCGTCCGGTGCAGGTGCTGGATGCGTGTGTGGCAGAGAGATTTTTTTCCTGGGAGGACGGTGTCCAATACATCCCATTTCGGAGTGTCGGAAAGGGCGGCGGCGTGATTCCGGCATATCAGGCGGAGCGGATGGAAGTGTCCGGTCAGGGCGGTATGCGGGTGATTGAGAAGCCGTGGATTGCCATTTCACAGGAGGCGCTGTCGCAGAAGGGCGAGTATCAGATGCTGCTCAATGAAAAATATTGGTTGTGAAGAAAAACAGCCGTTATGGTCTGAACCATAGCGAACAACATAAGGGGGAAAGCGTATGTTTATAAAAGTTTCAGTTCCAGGTCAGTTTCGTTTAAAAATGATGCCGTCGTTCCGGTCATTTCTGATGCACCGGGACGGGGAAGTTCATTATATCGGGGGAACCGATATCCTTCCGGCACCGTTTGACAGTGTGCGGGAGGCGGAGGTTTTAAGAAAATTTGGAACCAGTGAGGATAAAGAGGCGCGTTCGGCGCTGATCGAACACAACCTGCGCCTGGTGGTCTACATAGCAAGAAAGTTTGACAACACCAGCGTGGGCGTGGAAGATCTGATTTCGATCGGGACGATCGGTCTTATCAAGGCGATCAACACGTTTGACGTAGATAAAAATATTAAGCTGGCGACCTATGCATCCCGTTGTATTGAAAATGAGATTCTGATGTATCTCCGGAGAAATAATAAGACGAAGCTCGAGGTTTCGATCGATGAGCCGTTGAATGTGGACTGGGATGGAAATGAATTGCTTCTGTCGGATATTTTGGGAACGGATGAGGATATTATTTACCGGGATCTGGAGGATGAGACAGAGCGGAAACTGTTGAATGCGGCGATCGACCGCCTGAATCCGCGGGAACAGAAAATCGTGAAGTTGCGCTTTGGTCTGGGGAGAGAGCAGGAAGATGAAATGACCCAGAAGGAGGTTGCCGACCTTCTGGGTATCTCACAGTCATACATATCGAGGCTGGAAAAGAAGATTATGAAACGCCTCAAGAAAGAAATTTCGCAGCAATGCGGTCTATACACCAGCCGATAAGTGCTGGAAGAAACAGACCGATCAGGATGTAAAACGGACCCATTTCATAGCGGAAGGAGACCGGGAAGTTGGAAAGCGTTTCCGGTATTTCCTTCAAAATGAAGCGGGCATAGGCAAAATCGATCAGCTTGAACAGCGTGAAATGAATCGCCATAATGTCAAAGGAATGGCGTCCTAAAAAGGCAAGGACCTTTGCTAGCGGTCTGATGCGCTCGGACAGGTCGGAGAGCGAAAGGACGAAGTAAATTCCAATGATGGAGATCGGATAAAATAAGACGCCCGGAATGTGCATGCTTGCCAGATCGATGAAAATGTGAAGCTTTGTGTTCGTCAGGTGCAGAAGCAGGGCGCTTATCAGGCAGCCGTACCAGACCGTATAGTGGCGGAAATTGGAGAAAAACTGCTGCATCAGCCAGGCGATGAGATAGACCGGAACAACGAGCAGCGCCGCCTGCAGATTGTAAGGGAGCGGGCAGCTTCTCATATTTAAGAAGACACCGGCAAGGCCAATCAGGATGCATGCAAATGCACATACAGGAAGCTTGACATTATCTTTCCGGGTAAAGCGGGCAGCTGCGCGTCCAAACCAGACGCATCCGGCAAAGAGTCCGGAGGACACCAGCCAGACCGGCAGAAACCAGAGGGCACCCTGAACCTGTTCCGGGGAGTTGAAGGAAAGACTGCTCATCCATGCCGTAAGCATTCTGGTATGGTTGTAAAGTTCCTGTCCCGCATAGAGCCTGTGCGTTACAAAAAAGTTGTGAAGCAGGACAAAAAACAGCGTGTAGAACATATACCTGGGCCATGCACCGGCGAGACGGGAGCCGAAGTAGAGAAACGGCGTATCCCCGTATTTCGTTTCATTATAAAAATAGCCTGTGATAAAGAAGAACAGCGCCAGGTGGAACAGATAGACGAACGCACCGGCGAAATATCCGGTATGCCCCAGCACGATCGCAATAATGCCCCATCCCTTTACGATATCCCAGTAGAGGGAACGGGCTTTTTTTTTGTGTGTTCATGAATGGATCTCCTTGTGGTTGAATTCTATTTTCTATAAATAATATTGATCGAAAAATCCCTGAAAATATATTTTACTATGGAACGGCAGAAAAGGCAAGAAATTGGAATGAGTGAAAACGGTTCACATTTGTCCGGGTATAAATGGGCTTTGAATTGTCCATTCTAATGTATAGGTGACAAAACAAAAATCAAAACGATTCAACCGTTTGCGTTGATCGTCCATCATACGGAGGGAATGGAAATGCCGGTCTATAAAGTGGAAATCTGCGGGGTCAATACATCCAAGCTGCCTCTTTTAAGTAATGAGGAGAAAGAAGAACTGTTTCGCCGGATTCTAAAGGGCGATCGGGAGGCAAGAGAACAGTATATCAAGGGGAATCTGCGGCTGGTGCTCAGTGTAATACAGCGCTTTTCGGGCAGCCGGGAAAATGTGGACGATCTGTTCCAGATTGGCTGTATCGGCCTCATCAAGGCGATTGATAATTTTGATATTACCCAGAATGTCCGTTTTTCGACGTATGCGGTTCCGATGATTCTGGGGGAGGTGAAACGGTATTTGAGGGATAACAATTCAATCCGGGTCAGCCGGTCGCTCCGCGATACGGCATACAAAGCGATCTATACCCGTGAAAATCTGCTGAAAAAGCAGTCAAAGGAGCCGACACTCTGCGAGATTGCCAAAGAATTGGGAGTCAGCAAAGAGGAGATTGCATATGCGCTCGATGCTATCCAGAGCCCGGTCAGCCTGTACGAACCGGTCTATACGGACGGCGGCGATCCGCTCTACGTGATGGATCAGCTCAGTGACAAGAAAAATTCAGAGGAACATTGGGTCGAGGATCTGTCGCTGGGGGAGGCGATGCAGCGCCTGCCGGACCGGGAACGCCGTATTATTGATATGCGCTTTTTTGAGGGAAAGACCCAGACAGAGGTTGCCGAAGAAATCCATATTTCGCAGGCGCAGGTGTCACGGCTGGAGAAGAGTGCGTTAAAAAGCATGAAGCATTATTTGAGCTGAATGTTGATAGGGATTGTGTGAGATTCTTCTGATTGATTGTTTGGCGGCTCTGTGTTAAAATATAGAGGATATAGTCTGCAAAAAGAATCTGAAAATCAAGCAGATGACGGTTATCTGACTGGGGTTGAGCGGAGTATTCCATCTGATATAGTGATAAAGGCAGCTTGGCGATGCGACACTCAGGCAGTCATGGACAGCAGACAGAGTAGAAAAGACAGGCGCAGGCGGATTGAGCCTCGCGCATGATAAAATGTACTCTCGGAGTCTTTTCTGCACTCGCTTTTGTGGCTGATTTTCCGCCAGCCGTACCCGAATTTCATCAACGTACGCACCGCGTACGCCTCAGAAATTTGGGCACAGCTGACAAAAAATCATCTCACAAAATCAAGCACAGAAAGATTCCGAGAGTACATTAAAAAGAGCCGGAGGAATTCAAATGGAGAAATTACGTGAGCTGATGAAAGAACATCAGGATAAAGCAGATAAAAAAAGTGATGGGAGAGGTTCTGGAGCTGCTTCAGAGAGAGCCGGGACTGTTTGTTGTGACTGTCCATGCGACGAAAAACTTCTTCCTGGGTGCAGAGAACGGCAAGGCGGCTGCTTTCCTTTACACCAGCCGCGAGTATGCAGATGAGTTCGTGAAAGGGCTGGAGATGGTCGGTGTAGAGACGAAGGTACTGGAGATCCGCCCATTACAGCGTATTTCTTTTTTCAACGACCTCTACCGCAGCGGTTTTGAGGCAGTTGTGATCGACAAGGGACAGGAAAATCATATGTCCATGTCGCTGTTCAGCATCATCGAGAAACCAAAGGATACATCCGAGATCGTGATGAACCCGTCCCTGGTCCGTTCTGCAAATCAGTTCTATCAGGCACTGGTACAGCACCAGGCATTCCCGCAGATGCAGGATCTGATGTGCAAAGAGCTTTACGGTGCGCGTCTGCTGGTTCCGGTTGCTGACCCGCAGAAGACGACGGCAGTGCCGGTTCTGACCACCGGAAAGGGTGTACGCTATTACCCGGCATTTACGGATTTAGTAGAATTTGGCAAATTTGACCGTAAACATCAGTTTGGAGCAATGGAAGTCCGCTTCCGCGATCTGAAAAAATATCTGGATTACGTGAATGGAATCGTGGTAAATCCGTTTGGATTTGCACTCCGTCTGGACGGCGAGAAGCTGGATCGGATTGAGAAAGAGAATATGAAGCTGAAGGTTGTAAAATAAATGCTGCTGTGACCGTGACCGGTAATGAATAGATGTCAGCATAATAAACTGTGATAAAAAGGCTGTCTCCCATCAGAATGTATCATATAGATGCATCTGCCGAGAGACAGCCTTTTTGATTATTCGGTTCTCCTGTTTTTTTCATATAAATGTAGTAATCCCTTCATCAACAGCGCCCCATCATACGTGATCGTATGCGAACAGAGCGGCAGGACAATCTTGGAGATGCCGCCGGTGGCGATGATGGAAGTTTTCTCTCCGAGTTCTGCCTCGATGCGATCCAGCATACCGTCGATCATCGCGGCATTGCCAAATATGACGCCGCTTCTCATGCAGTCTATGGTATTTTTGCCAATGACATGGCGCGGCGTATCGAGGCTGATGCGCGGCAGCTGGGCAGTGCTGGCGCTCATGCTGTCGAGGGAAACGCGAAGTCCCGGCAGGATCGCGCCGCCGACATAGCGTCCGTTTTTGTCGATGACAGACATGGTCGTAGCAGTTCCCATTTCGATGATGATGATTGGCGGTTCATGCTCTGCAAGGGCACCGACTGCGTTTACGATCATATCGCTGCCGACGGATTTCGGGTTGTCCATCAGGATGTTTAAGCCGGTTTTCATGCCGGAACCGACCAGCATTGCGTTTAGTCCCGTTATTTTACGGATGGCGGCAAGAATCGTCCGGTTAAGCGGCGGAACGACCGAGGAGACGATCGCACCATCAAGCTGATCTGGGGCGATATGGTAAATTTCAAGAATACTTTTCAGCGCCACGGCATATTCCAGATTCGGTTTTCCGATGGTGGTCGTGATGCGTTCTACAAAATACGTTTTTTTTGCGTCGATCACGCCGATAATAATGTTGGTGTTTCCAACGTCGATAGCTAGAATCATAAAATAACTCCTTTATATCTCCTGCATCTCTACAATAATTAACATCTCTTATAAAATGTTGATTGTATAGTTATCGCAACGGTTTCATATGTTCAACTGTTACTATTTATTATATATCCACGTTAATAGTATGATTATATGTTTTTTAAAGAAAAGGATCAAGAAGAAGATGAAAAATGTTTTTAAGATCTGTTACCGATCGCGCGTGAGTGAACCGTAACTTGGACTTGCGTATTCGTTTAAAATAATATAGAATAAATACGTTTAGACAAAGTTAAAGAATGGTAGTAAGTTTGGAGGAAGATTTTTTTGGAAAATATAGCGGAGCAGATCAAAAAACGGCGTACATTCGCCATTATTTCCCACCCGGATGCTGGTAAGACAACCCTGACGGAGAAGTTTCTTCTCTACGGAGGCGCGATCAACCTGGCTGGTACGGTCAAGGGAAGAAAAGCGGCCAAGCACGCGGTTTCTGACTGGATGGAGATAGAGAAGGAGAGAGGTATTTCGGTTACCTCTTCCGTATTACAGTTTAATTATGAGGGATTCTGCATCAATATCCTGGATACACCGGGACATCAGGATTTCTCGGAGGATACCTACCGTACTCTGATGGCAGCCGATTCGGCGGTCATGGTCATCGATGGTTCTAAGGGTGTCGAGGCGCAGACGATCAAGCTTTTCAAGGTTTGCGTTATGCGCCACATCCCGATTTTTACCTTTATCAACAAGATGGACCGCGAGGCGCGCGATCCGTTTGAGTTGATGGATGAGATCGAGAGCGTGCTTGGCATCCGTACCTGCCCGGTCAACTGGCCGATCGGCTGCGGTAAGAATTTTAAGGGCGTGTATGACCGTGCCACAAAGAAGATCACAACTTTCACAGCAGCAATGGGCGGACAGAAGGAGGTCGCATCTCAGGAGTTCTCGTTAGAGGGCGATGAGGTTAACTCCATCATCGGTCCAGATTACCATCGGCAGCTGATGGATGATATCGAGCTTCTGGACGGCGCATGCGATGAGCTGGATATGGAGCGTGTCAGCCGCGGAAATTTATCCCCGGTATTCTTTGGTTCGGCGCTGACAAACTTTGGTGTAGAGACATTCCTGGAGCATTTCCTGAAAATGACAACCTCGCCGCTGCCGAGAAATACGACAACCGGCATGGTGGATCCGTTCTCTCCGAATTTCAGCGCGTTTGTCTTCAAGATTCAGGCAAATATGAACAAGGCGCACCGCGACCGTATCGCATTTATGCGTATCTGTTCCGGCAAATTTGAGGCAGGCATGGAAGTAACGCATGTGCAGGGCGGACGTAAGATCCGTCTCTCCCAGCCACAGCAGATGATGGCGCAGGATCGAAAGATTGTCGAGGAGGCATATGCGGGCGATATCATCGGTGTATTCGATCCGGGTATTTTCTCGATCGGTGATACACTCTGTACAGGTGAAAAGGTAGAATTTGAAGGAATTCCTACGTTCGCACCGGAACATTTTGCACGCGTGCGCCAGATGGACACGATGAAGCGCAAGCAGTTCATCAAGGGCATCAGCCAGATCGCCCAGGAAGGTGCGATCCAGATTTTCCAGGAGTTCAACACAGGTATGGAAGAGATCATTGTCGGCGTAGTCGGCGTCCTCCAGTTCGAGGTACTGACCTACCGTCTGGAAAATGAGTACAATGTAGAAGTCAAGCTGGAAAAACTTCCATACGAGTACATCCGCTGGGTAGAAAACGCTGACGAGATCGACGTAGCCAAGATCCAGGGAACTTCGGATATGAAGCGGATCAAAGACCTCAAAGACAATCCACTGCTTCTGTTTGTCAACAGCTGGAGTGTGGGAATGGTGGAAGAGCGGAATCCGAAGCTTAAGTTAAGCGAGTTTGGGCGTAACTAAAGCCATGCAGCGGAAAGCACCGTTTCAGCGAATGGAAAATTTATTTTTCAGGCGCTGAAAGGGGGATTTCTGCTATACGGCGCAGCCGGACAGTGGTGTGAAACCGCAGGTTTTGCACCCCTGGGCATGGTAAAACAAGAGAGAGCCCCTATCGCACCCCTGGGCATGGTAAAACAAGAGAGAGCCCCTATCGCACCACTGGGCATGGTGAAACAAGAGAGGGTTCCCATCGTCCCACCTGGGCATGGTGAAAATATAGAAAAAATCAGAAAAGGAGACATTTCATATGAGCAGAGTAGATGTAGTACGTGCAGCCATGGTAGAAGCCATGAAAGCAAAAGACAAAGCAAGAAAAGATTCCTTATCCATGCTGTTATCCGCACTGAAAAATGCGGAGATCGACAAGCGTTCCCCGCTGACTGAGGAAGAGGCGGACGCAGTTGTAAAGAAAGAGATCAAGCAGACGAAGGAGACTCTGGAACTGGCTCCGGCAGATCGTGCGGATATCCGCGAGGAGGCACAGGCACGTCTGGCAGTTTATCAGGAATTTGCACCGGAGGATCTGACCGAAGAGCAGATCGCAGAGGTGATCAAAAGTGTTCTGGCAGAGCTTGGCATTGAAAATCCGGCATCGTCTGACAAGGGCAAAATCATGAAAACCCTGATGCCGAAGGTAAAGGGCAAGGCAGACGGAAAGGTAGTGAACCAGGTACTGGCTGGAATTCTGTCCAAATAATAACCAAAGGAAAAGAACGAGGCGGAAGATTTATGTATAAAAAGAAAATCGAGCAGTATATCGAGGCGCACAAGCAGGAGATGTTAGATGACATATGCACGCTGTGCAGCATCAACAGCGAGCGTTCGGCATACCAGGAGGGCGATCCGTTCGGCGAAGGTCCGAGCCGCGCACTGGCACAGGCACTCAAAATGGCGGAAGAGTATGGATTTTCCATCAACAATTACGATAATTATGTAGGAACCGCCGATTTAAACGACGGTGAGCACCAGCTAGATATTCTGGCACACCTGGATGTTGTCCCGGCAGGCGAGGGCTGGACTGTGACACAGCCGTTTGAACCGATTGTAAAAGACGGAAAGTTGTACGGACGCGGCACGGCGGATGACAAGGGACCGGCGGTAGCAGCTCTGTATGCGATGCGTGCGGTCAAAGAACTGGGAATCCCGGTGACAAAAAATGTCCGCCTGATTCTGGGAACAGATGAGGAGTGCGGCAGCAGCGATATTGAACATTATTATAAAGTGGAGAAGGAAGCGCCGATGACATTTTCCCCGGATGCTTCGTTTCCGGTTATCAATATCGAAAAAGGACGTTTCCCGGGGCATGTGACAGCTTCTTTTGAGGTATCGACGGAGAATGCGCGGATCCTGTCCATCGAGGCTGGCATCAAGATCAATGTTGTTCCGGGCAAGGCGCATGCGACAATTACAGGACTGACCGAGGAAGAGGTACGTCCGATGGCAGAGGGCGTGACGAAGGAGACTGGCGTACAGTTTGAGCTTCAGGCAGAGGAAGATGCGATCGTGATCACCGCAATCGGTGAGGGCGCACACGCCTCGACACCGGAGGAAGGCAAAAATGCGCTGGCATCCCTGCTTCTGCTTCTGGATCGCCTGCCATTTGCATCCTGCGGACAGACGAAGCTGATTCACAGCCTGACTGAGTGCTTCCCGTGGAATGATACCGAGGGCAAGGCGCTTGGCGTGGCGATGCAGGCAGAAGGATCCGGAGCGCTGTCTCTGGCATTCACGATGCTTACGATGACGGAGACACGGATGGAAGCGTACTTTGACGGACGTTTCCCGATCGGCGGCAATGATGACAACCTGTTGAAACCGGTGGAGGCAAAACTTGCGTCCCACGGCATGAAGTTAGAGTCCCCGCAGCTGCGAGAGCCGCATTTTGTAGACGGCAATTCCGAGTTTGTCAGAACACTTCTGAATGCTTATGAGCTTTATACCGGCAACAAGGGCGAGTGCAACTACACCGGCGGCGGCACATATGTGCATGACCTGAAAAACGGCGTTGCATTTGGCGCGTCGATGCCGGGCGTGGACAACCGGATGCACGGGGCAGATGAATTTGCCTATGTGAGTGATCTGGTGGCAAGCGCGAAGATTTTTGCACAGGTGATTGCGGATTTGTGTAAGTAACAGAAAATTTCGTTTTTTCCGCCGTAAGAATTAAAGAAACCTTAATTGATTCGCCGCAGGTCTATGTTAGACTGAAATCCACAACCGGGAGGTACTGTGCATGTTTGAAGACAGCTGCAGGAACTCCGGCGAGAGGGAAAGGAGAGAACGATTATGAAAAAATCATTCCATACAGTTAAAAAGGCAGGGATTCTGACGGCGGCAGCGGTTCTGGGAACAGCGGCACTGGCGGGATGCGGCAGTAAGGCAGATACAACAGAGAGTGCAGCGGCAAGCGAGGAAGCAACCGAAGCGGTCGGAGAGGCAGAAGCATCGGATGCACAGCTTGTCATCGCAGGCGGAGACAGCGCCGGATTGATCGCGGCGGTTCAGGCGGCAGCCGAGGGCATGGATCCGTCGAAGATCCTGATTCTGGCACCGGGCGAAGAGCTGGCGGCAGATATGGCGGAGATGGCGCCGTATGTCAATGCAGCCAATACAGATGAGCAGTTCCAGGCGAATCTTACGGATGATTTTGAGATTTATCTGTCCGATATTATGACGGCAGGAAATAATACGAACAATTCGGATATGGCGGCAGATGTATCGGAGAACAGCGAAGAGGCGAAAGACTGGCTTGCCGACACACTGGGAATGGAGTACGGCGATCTGACACAGGAGGCAGGTTCCACGGTAGCCCGCAGTTTCCCGGCAAAAGAGGGAAATCTGAATGAGCTTGCACAGGAAGCGCTGCTTAAAAAAGTCGAAGAGCTGAAGATTCCAGTTGAATATAAGACAGAATTAAAGAGCGTCGCTTACGATGAAGAAGGTGCGCTTGACCGCATCACTGTGACGGTAGACGGCAAGGATCAGGAAATTGACTGCCTGGCACTGGTAGCGACCGATGTCTCCCTGATTCCGGTTTTTGAGGAATCTCAGGTATATGAGGCAGATGGAAAGGCAGCTGCCTTGGTTGTCAGCAACAATGCGGAACAGCTAAACAAAGATAGCGGCGAGCTGATCAATGGTCTTTATGCAGCAGGTCCGATCCTGTCAGCGGCAGTAGACGGTGAAGGTGTGCTCTCCGGCAATGAGCTGACCGAGGCGGTTGTGTTTGGTTCGACTGCAGGAACAGAAGCAGCGGTTTATGTTTCGGATAACCAGTAAAAGCTAAAATGATTCACATATAATGCCATTTCTAAAAAAGTAGATGATGCAGACGAAATAAAATAGAAACCTTTAAGAAGAAGGTTCAAGCAAGAAGCGGGTAAAAGCGAAAAAACTTTTACCCGCTTTTGGTATTTTACAGAAAACAGCACGGAACTGATTTGCAAAAATAAAATTATTTTTATTGTGGAAACAATACCTAAAAAGTAAGTCAGAACTAACTCTGTATCACTGAATTATTATAACTTATTCGCAATTTGATATATTTGTTTATAATAATCTGGCTTTTTGATACTATGTAGTCAAACCTCATGAGGAACACGAGAAATAAAAAAACATTACATAAGGGGGTATTACATGGTGGAGAAAACTAAAAATGGGGCGGAGAAAAAAGAAACTCCGTTGTACGTGAAAATATTCATTGCATTGTTTGCAGGTATCGCGTTTGGTTACGTCTTAAATTTTATGGGCGGCGTGGAGAATGAGATCATTAACGGATATGTCCTTCCGTTCTTCCAGTTCATCGGAGATTTGTTTATCAAGTTGATCAAGATGATTGTCGTCCCGCTGGTGTTCTTCTGTATCATCGACGCGGCACTTTCGCTGGGCGATATCAAGAAACTTCGAAGCATCGGCGTTAAAACCATCATCTGGTTTTTAGCAACGGGCGGTATTTCAGCAACCATCGGTCTGATACTTGCCAATATCATCAAACCGGGACGCGGCTTGCAGCTGGGAACGGCAGAGACAGCAATGGAGGTAAAAGAACTTCCGGGTATCTACCAGACACTGCTCGACTTAATCCCGTCCAACCCATTCCAGGCACTGACAAGCGGCGAGATGATGCAGATTATCGTCTTCTCCCTGTTCCTTGGATTTGCCATCATCAGCATCGGCAAGGAAGCACAGCAGTTATGTGACATTATCAGCCTCTGTTCACGGACGATGTTTAAGGTTATCGATATGATTCTTGGAATTATCCCTTACGGTGTATTCAGTTTGATGACTGTAGCACTTGCGAAATATGGCGTTGCCATCTTCGGACCGGTTCTGAAATTCATTTTAACCGATTATCTTGCCTGCATCATCATGAGTACTGTTGGATACGGCATTTTCCTTACCGTGATTGGAAAGGTAAATCCGATGAAATTCTGGCGCAAAGCGTTTGAACCTTGGATGATCGCATTTAGTACCTGTACTTCTTCAGCAGCTCTTCCGGTATCAATGGAAGTAGCACCGAAGAAGATGGGCGTTCCGAGAGATATTGCGAGTTTCGTACTTCCACTTGGATGTACCGCTCAGATGAACGGAACGTGTGCATACTTTGGTATCGTTGTTCTCTTTGCCGCACAGCTGTACGGCGTAGAGTTAAGTATTCAGCAGCAGATTATGCTGGTTGTACAGGCAACCTTCTTAAGCGTTGGCTGTGCAGCAACTCCGCAGATTGGTCTGGTTATCAGCTTAACCCTGATGACGCAGATGGGACTTCCGCTGGATGCATACGCACTGGTAGCTGGAATCTATCGTATCATCGACCAGATTCACACATCTACTAACTCTGTAGGCGACCTGGTAGCATCTGTCTGTATTTCTCAGATGGAGGGCGAACTGGATCGCGAGATTTTCAATCAGGAAGAAGCCAAAAAGGCAGCTTGAGTTTTAGAAAGAGACATCCCGGATTCGTATGAAATGTGAAATATATCTGGGCAGTAGTTATGTATGGAACCCGGAAAGCGGGGAAACGACAAATTTGTGCAGAACGTGAATCAAAGATGGAATATGGAACACCCGGTTCTGAAAAGTCCACGTTTTCCGGATAAAAAGGAAAAAAACAGAAATAATTCCCACTTGCAAAGGTGCAAAAATTTAAGGGAACCAGGCAAAACAAGAAAAGGAGATTAAAACTATGAGTGATAACAGAATTATCGAATGTATGGAACGTGCACAGTATCTTCTTGGCAACCTGATGGCTGTTAAACCGGGCGAGGAAGTTTTGATTGTCGTTGACCCTCAAACCGACGAGAGAATGACCCAGGCGATGGCAGCAGCCGCTTTAAACTGCGGCGCTGAGTACGGCGTATACATGATGCCGATTCGTGGAAAAGACAAAGCAACCATTTTTCCGAAGTCGCTGGAGCTTGGCATGGATGCATGCGACGTATTTGTCGGCATGACCACTGCATCCGGTGCAGCTATCTACAATAACCATCTGAAAGAACTCATCAACCAGAAGAAACTTCGCGAGGTTTCCATCTGCTTAAGAAATATCGACAACTTCACACGCGGCGGTGCTCTGGCAGACTATGAAGCAGTTTATGCAGACGGCGAGAAGCTGCAGGCGATCTGGAGAGGTCATAAGATGGCTCACATCACCACACCGGCTGGTACCGACCTGTACATGGAAATGAATCAGATGGAGCCGATCATCGAGTGTGGTATCGCGAGAAATCCGGGCGATGCAATGGCATGGTCTGACGGCGAGGTTTCCTTAGGACCGGTGATCGACACAACCCATGGCAAACTGGTAATTGATGGACCTATCTGCTACTATGGATGCCCGACCACACCGGTTGAGTTAAGGATCGAAAAAGGACGTATCGTAGAGGTAGTTGGCGGCGATCCGAAGATTTGTAAAGAAATCCGCCGTCAGATCGCAGAAGTTAAAGATTCCGACAACATCGCAGAGATCGGACTTGGACTTAACCCGGCTTGTATGTTCAACGGAGACTTTGAGGAAGAGAAGAAGGCAAGAGGAACCTGCCACATCGCAATGGGCAACGGCTTCTACTATGGACAGCCGGCACGCTCGACCGTACATATCGACATGGTACAGTACAATCCGACCGTTATCTTCGACGAGGGAACACCAGAAGAGGTTCTGATCGTAAAAGACGGCAAGGTTGTTTGTTTGGGCGACAAATAATATGGCTATATATTAAGAAGTATCAAGAACGAATTGTCAATGAAAGACTGCATGAATTGTGGCTGTGATTTCCCCTTGAGCAGTCGCAATATAAAACATCAGGAATTTGTAAAAGCTTAGTAATTGAATAAACCTCCATATTAAAAATGGAAGCTGTGGACGCAGGTTAGCTGCCTTAGATGTGTAGAGCGCAGGCGTTCGCAGCTTCTTTTGAGTGCTGATTCACGCACCTGGAAGTTTTGTAAAATAAGTTGGATTCTGCCTGAAAACGGACGGAAAATACAGTTTATTTGTTTACAGATATAGAAATCTTATGATAAAATAATAACAATAAAAAATAACTGTTAGATATGGCGGTTATATTCGTTTATAGCAGATTTTAGCATAGAGATATGGGAAAGTGGATCAGCCATATTTAAGTGCAGAACCATGGCAAAATTCGTTACGGGTCATGTGTGCAAGAATCGTAACATCATTTAAGCAAAGCAGGATGGAAAATGGACAGGGGGAATTGACAAATGCTGAATGAAATGAAGTACGTGTATGAGGTTTACAAAGAAAAGAGTTTTTCCAAAGCGGCGAAGAAGCTTTTTATCAGCCAGCCAGCACTCAGCAACATGGTGCGGAAGGCAGAGAAAGAGATGGGAGCGCCGATTTTTGATCGCAGTACGATTCCGCTGACGGTGACGAAGGAGGGCGCGTATTACATCCGTACCGTTGAAAAGATTCTTTTTCTGGAACGGAATCTGGAACGGTATTTTCAAGATATTGCGGGGCTTCAGGGCGGCACGCTGGCGCTCGGCGGTGCATCTTATTTCTGCTCGTTTGTGTATCCGGATCTGATTGCCCGTTTTCAGACAAAATATCCGCAGGTTACGATTGACCTAACAGAAGGAAATACGCGGGAGCTGAAAGCGGGGTTGGAAAATGAGTCGCTGGATCTGGTGTTGGAGACGGCGATGGAGAAGGACGATACTTCGATCAAACGGTATTTATTCCGGAAGGAAAATCTGATTCTGGCAGTTCCGGAAAGTTTTCCGGTTAACCGGAAGCTGCAGCCATACCGACTGTCCAGGCAGGAGATTCTGTCCAAGTCCTTTTTAAAACCGGAGGTGGAGGCGGTTCCGTTAAAGGACTTTAAGGATGTGCCGTTTATCACGATGAAACCGGGCAATGATATGTATAAACGAGGCGCGAAAATGTGCCGCAACGGCGGTTTTACGATGAAAACTGTGATGATGGTGGATCAGGTGCTGACTTCTTTAAATATCGTCTCCAACGGGGTTGGAGCGATGTTTGTGCGTTCTGATATTGTACAGTGGCGTCCGGAGGACCCGAGGCTGGTCTATTATAAGCTGGACGACCCGCTGTCTGAGCGGGAGATCACATTTTCGGTCAAGAGGGGGCGTTATGTGACGGCGGCGATGCGTGAGTTTATGCGTCTGGCAGGCATCCGGTCGGATGATCCGGACGCCGATCCGGCTGCCGGGAGGCAAAAGGAGTAACGGCAATTTCCGAAGACGGGGACTGAATGCGGCGTAAATTCCGGAATGCGGTTGCAAAATCAGTTAATCGTGTAAATTTTATATAATTTTACGTCGATTTAGACTTTACCAGCAGTCTAAAGTATGATAGACTATAACAATGAGGGTAAATGAGTTGCCGATTAAAGGCGGAAGAATTTCTATTCTGGAGAATTCGCGGGATGCTATGAGAGACAGGAGCAAAGGTGGATTTTATGAAGGAGACAGAGGGGATTTATTTATCCAAGACGATGAGGAATAGGAGGAATGGCGGGCAGGAACATGGAAATCACAGTTGCGAAGACGGCTGGCTTCTGCTTTGGCGTGAAGCGGGCAGTCGAGAAGGTATATGATCAGATAGCGACGGGGAAGAAGCCGATCTATACCTACGGTCCCATCATCCACAATGAAGAGGTGGTGCGGGATCTGGAAGAGAAGGGCGTACAGGTCATCAATTCGAAGGAGGAACTGGAAGCTGAAAGAAGGCGTGGTCGTCATCCGTTCCCACGGCGTAGGCAGGGAGATCTATGAACTCCTGGAACGCCAGGGACTGGAGCTTGTGGACGCGACCTGTCCATTTGTCAAAAAGATCCACAAGATTGTCCGGGAACAGTGCGAAGCCGGACGCCGCGTGATTATCGTGGGAAATGAGCACCACCCGGAGGTCGAGGGTATCAAAGGCTGGGGAAATGAGTATACTCTGGCAGTCGAGTCACTGGAGGAATTTGAAAATCTGGCACTCAGACCGGATGAAAAGCTCTGTATCGTGGCGCAGACGACATTTAACTACAATAAATTTCAAGATTTAGTTGAAAAAATTTCAAAAACGTATTATGATATACTTGTTTTAAATACGATTTGCAATGCAACACAGGAGAGACAGGTTGAGGCGAGGCAGATAGCTTCACAGGTTGATGTTATGATTGTGATTGGAGGCAAGAACAGTTCTAACACACAAAAGTTGTATGAGATTTGCCGCAGGGAATGTAAACACACTTACTACATTCAGACACTGGAAGATTTCAAGCCTGAGATAACAGGTACTGTGCGCAGCGTAGGTATTACAGCCGGGGCATCGACCCCAAATCAAATTATCGAGGAGGTTCATACTAATGTCAGAATTAAGTTTTGAACAAATGTTTGAAGAATCATCATTCAAGAGATTACGTACAGGAGAGGCTGTTACCGGTCAGGTTATCGGTGTCAAGGAAGACGAAATCATTCTCAGCATCGCTGGAAGCAAATCCGAGGCATCATCACAAGAAGCGAATTCACCAATGAGCCGGGCGTAGATCTTAGAACCAAAGTTCAGGTCGGCGACGAACTGGAAGCAAAAGTTCTGAAAGTAAACGACGGAGAGGGCATGGCTGCTTTATCTTACAAGAGACTGGCTGCTGATAAGGGTCTGAAACGTCTGAAAGAAGCTTTCGAGAACAAGGAAGTTCTGAAAGAGAAAGTTACACAGGTTATGGAGAAAGGTCTCGTAGTAGAGGTTGAGGGAACCCGTGTATTCATTCCGGCAAGCATGGTTTCTGATACTTATGATAAAGACTTATCCAAGTACGCAGGTCAGGAGATTGAGTTCGTAGTTACCGAGTTCAATCCGAGCGGAAGAAGAAGCCGTATCATCGGCGACCGCAAGCAGATCCTGCTTGAGAAGAAAGCTGCTATGCAGAAAGAATTATTCGAGAAGATCGCTGTTGGTCAGACCGTAGAAGGTGTTGTTAAGAATGTAACTGATTTCGGTGCATTTATCGACCTTGGCGGCGCTGACGGTCTGCTTCACATCTCTGAGATGTCCTGGGGCAGAGTTGAGAACCCGAAGAAGGTTTTCAAAGTAGGCGATAAAGTAAAAGCTCTGATCAAAGATATCAACGGCGAGAAGATTGCTCTGAGCTTAAAGTTCCCGGAGAGCAATCCGTGGGCAAACGCAGCTGAGAAATATGCTGTAGGCAACGTAGTAGAAGGCAAGGTAGCACGTATGACTGATTTCGGCGCATTCGTTGAGCTGGAGCCAGGTGTAGATGCACTTCTTCACGTATCCCAGATTTCCAGAGAGCATGTTGACAAACCATCCGACGTACTGAGCGTAGGACAGGTTATCACTGCTAAGGTGGTTGATTTCAACGAGGCAGACCGCAAGATCAGCCTGAGCATGAAAGCTCTTGAGAATCAGGAAGCAGAAGAAAACTAATCAAACGGTTGACGCTAGTTTCTCATCGGACAGATAGTGCGTCAGACGGAGGATGAAAGAATCATCAGCTGTCACTTCCACAGGAAGAATGTGGAGGTGGCAGCCGTTTTTGTGATGGTGTGGGGCATGGTATTCTTGACCGGAACGCAGTCGGGTGTTTCTGGGATTGGAAGAAAGAGCAGGGTTTTTCTGGTGTGGTAGAAAGCTATTTGGTGATTTTATTAAGATAAAAATGAAAACAGGCTGTATGGCGTATGTGATGGAACATAGGTTGTACGGTCTGTTTTTTTGCGTGATGAGGAGCGGGATACGGCGTGGTGAAGGGTTGTGGGAGCAGAAAGATGGATTGGAGTGAGTCATAAAGGATATTTGGAAAAATATTGACAAAGAAGGTACACTGATATATAATTTAGATACAATATTATATAACTTTAGATACAATATTATATAACATATAATATTAAAACAAGAAAAAATATTATATTTTGAATTA
>NZ_QUGD01000019.1:0-53619 GCF_003478795.1 Clostridium sp. AF21-20LB
ATAAACGCTGAAGGCATCTAAGCGTGAAGCCCCCCTCAAGATGAGATATCCCATACGCAAGTAGTAAGACCCCTTGAAGACGACGAGGTAGATAGGGCAGAGGTGGAAGCGTAGTAATACGTGAAGCTGACTGTTACTAATCGGTCGAGGGCTTAACCAAAAGGTTATGGTTAAGGATAGGTAAGAGGAAGTTATTTCCTAAAGGATGGAAAGATAGAGAGTAGAAGAAATTCAGTGTGCAGTTTTGAAGATATATAAAGAAGACCGTTGTACAGAAATGTATGACGGTTTTTTGTGTAATAGGAAATTCCTTGGAAGTCCCTATTACACAAAAAGGCACTAACGTGCCAATGATGCGCACGTATGCGTTGACAGAAAACTTATTGTTTTCTGCTTTTTATAGCCGCGGAGGTATCTGGTGTTTTGCACATCTCTTTTTGAGTGCTGTGCTGTTTCTGCGTCGTCAGAAAGACTATCTCTTTCTATTTTTGCCAAGATTATATGAGTTCTGAACCCGAAAGTTAAGGATGCGTCATGCTGCTCATGTAGCGAGAAGACGGTAACATCCGATGAAAAGAATAGATTTTTCGATTTTTTTGAAAAAGTAGTTGACATTTAAAATATAATCGGTTATACTTATCTACGTTGTTGGAAAGCAATATTCCTCGATAGCTCAGTCGGTAGAGCACGCGGCTGTTAACCGCGCTGTCGTAGGTTCGAGTCCTACTCGGGGAGTTTTTTGATCCATATACTTTATGGACCTTTAGCTCAGTTGGTTAGAGCAACCGGCTCATAACCGGTCGGTCCCGGGTTCGAGTCCCCGAAGGTCCACTCTACCCAATATGAGGTAAATAAATAATTTAATATTTGGCCCGGTGGCTCAGCTGGTTAGAGCGCCGCCCTGTCACGGCGGAGGTCGTGGGTTCGAACCCCATCCGGGTCGTTTTGATACGACTGTTATAAATTGGTTCGCGTAAGCGGATTGAGGGACAGAGTATCGTAATGGGGTCTTAGCTCAGCTGGGAGAGCATCTGCCTTACAAGCAGAGGGTCACAGGTTCGAGCCCTGTAGGCCCCATTTAATTGTTGGAAAGTAAGAAGAATTTTTGGTTGATATATCGATATAATTTGAAATAAATCAACAATAAAAGAAATTTAAAAAAATCTAAAAAACAGTTGACATTCTTCAGAATGAGTTGTATAATATGACTTGTTCGTTAAGAATAAAAAGTATGTGTGTGTAGCTCAGCTGGATAGAGCACTTGGCTACGGACCAAGGTGTCGGGAGTTCGAATCTTCTCACGCACGTCGATTTCTCTGGTTGTCAGAGAGCAAAAAGCATCCTTTTGAGGGTGCTTTTTTTTGTGTAATAGGGAATTCCAAGGAATTTCCTATTACACAAAAAGGCACTAACGTGCCAATGATGTGCACTCGCGCGAAGATGCAGGTTGTCGCAAGCGACGCGCTCGGCGCGAGAATGTGTCAAGGCAACAACTGTTCACAGGTAGGAATTTTCTGAACTGAAAATTCCCTACGATACAGTTCTGGCAGCAGATTTTGTCGATTTGGAATGTGCAGTATCGGCAAAATCCCGTTGATGGGCACACGTGTGCGAACCGTAACCCTGAGCACATTCTTTATTCCGTTTACGACAGCCTGGAATTGACTTTTTACCGCATGACCGATATAATAATAGGGCTGTCCCTATCAAGGCAGATAGCTTTGCGGTTTCTATGAAAGACCGCGTGGAGGAATTATGAAAACAGAATATCTGATAAAAATTGGTTCTGTCGCGAAATGGCTGGTGCCGTTTTTTGCAGCGGTGGCGCTGCTGAACGCGTAGGTTTTAAGTGGGCAGAATAAAATAGAAAGGCTGGGAAGAAGCTGGGAGATGCATCACGGATTCTGACACAGCGGAAAGGAGAAGAGATGCAGTTAGTTCAGTTAGATATGAAGCAGATATCGAGCGAGGCAGAGATTTACGACTGCCTGGTCGGTCAGATGAATTTTACCAATGCCGATGAAAAACCGGAATGGATGAATGTGATTGAGATGAACGAGCGGGATCCGTATGAGATGGATACAGAAGAACAGCCGGAGGATCCGGAGTTTAAGAAAATTCTGGAGACACCGGAGAAGACATTGGATGGTCTGGTACAGATGCTGGCTGCCCGCCTGGCAGATGATTACTGCCTGGAAGTAATCCGGGATGAAGCGGCGGATGATGAGAAGAAAGAACTGGAAAAACGTCTGGAACGCGCACTGGAAGATGCAGCGCGCACAATCGATGAAAGAGACGGGAAATTGTATGCAATACTTGAGGATACAAAACCCATGGCATTCTCCGTTATCTGATGAGCCGGAAGAAGGATTGATTCCGTGTGAGGTGGTTCGGTCTTCCCGGAAGACGATCGCCATCCAGATCACGGCGGAAGGACGCCTGGTACTCCGGATTCCGAGGAGGGCTTCGGTGCAGGCTGCGATGCGGTTTGCCGAGGAGCACCGCGACTGGATAGAAGTCCATTATAAAGAAGCGGTGGAACGCCAGAGGAACCGGAAAACATATGGAGCGGAAGAAATCCGAAATTTCACAGAAAAGCTGCGCCCGGTGCTCATGCACCGGGTTGCTTTATATGCGGCGTGCATGGGCGTAACCTATGGAAAAATCACAATCCGGAACCAGAAAACGCGTTGGGGAAGCTGCAGCGCAGCTGGAAACCTAAATTTTAACTGGCGGTTGGCACTTTTGCCGGAGGATCTGATGAATTATGTGATTGTCCATGAGCTGGCACACCGGCTGGAAATGAACCATTCCGCGCGTTTCTGGACGCAGGTGGAGAATATACTGCCGGACTGGCGGGAACGGCGCAGGCGGCTTAGGGAGTATGTGATATAGAAAAGAAGCACAGACATAGATAATAGGAGGAACAAAATGGCAGAAGAAGTCTGGATGCTTCAGACCAAGAAAGCAGATTTTAAGCAGATCGGGGCGCGGTTTCGGATCGATCCGGTTACGGCGCGTATTATCCGGAACCGTGGGATCGAAGGAGAGGCGGCGATCGACCGCTATTTAAATGGCACGCTGGATGATCTGTATGATCCGATGCTGTTAAAAGATATGGAGCGTGCCGTTTCCATCCTGTGCGAGGCTGTGGATACTGGAAAGAAGATACGGATCGTCGGTGATTATGATATTGACGGCGTCTGTTCGACGTACATATTATTGCAGGCATTTGAACGGCTGGGCAGTGATGTAGATTTTGAGATACCGGATCGCATCAAGGATGGCTACGGAATCAATGAATCGATCATCGAACAGGCGCACGCGGACGGCGTGGAGGTGATTCTGACTTGTGACAATGGTATTTCCGCGTTCCATCAGGTGGAGCTGGCGAAGAAATATGGCATGACGGTTGTCATCACGGATCATCATGAGGTGCCCTTAGATGGGGAAAAAGAGAAGATTCCACCGGCGGATGCGGTGATCGATCCGAAACAGGCAGACTGTCCGTACCCATTTCCGGAGATCTGCGGAGCAGTGGTGGCGTACAAGCTGGTGCAGGTTTTATATGCCCGCCGGGGCGTGCCGCAGATGGAATGGCTGGATTTGCTTGAATTTGCCGCGATTGCGACGGTCGGTGATGTGATGAAGCTGCAGGATGAGAACCGGATTCTGGTAAAATACGGTCTTAAAAAGATGGCGCAGACCAAAAATCTAGGGCTTCGCAGACTGGCGGAGAAAAATAATCTTGATCTGGGGGCGATCACAGCATACCATATCGGATTTGTCATTGGACCGTGCCTGAATGCGGGCGGACGATTAAAAACGGCAAAGGAAGCGCTGGCGCTTCTGCGGGCGCAGAGTGAGGAAGAGGCAGAACGCCTGGCAGAGGAACTTAAGGAATTAAATGATACCCGCAAGGATATGACTGAGCAGGGGACTGAGGCGGCGAAGCTGCAGGTAGAGAGCTGGTACCAGAAGGACAAGGTGCTGGTGGTCTTTCTGCCGGAATGCCATGAATCGCTGGCGGGCATTATTGCAGGGCGCCTGAGGGAATATTATCAGAAGCCGGCGATCGTGCTGACGCGCGGCGAGGAGGCGGTCAAAGGCTCGGGACGTTCCATTGACGAGTACCATATGTTTAAAAAGCTGACAGAGGTCAGCGATCTGCTGCTCAAATTTGGCGGGCATCCGCTGGCAGCCGGGCTTTCGCTGGAAGAGAAGAACATTGACGAGTTCCGGCGCAGACTGAATGAAAATGCGGGGCTGACGGAGGAAGATTTTAAAGCGAAAGTCTGGATCGATGTGCCGATGCCGGTGGGATATGTGACAGAACGCCTTGTGAGGGAGCTTTCCTGTCTCGAACCGTTTGGACAGGGCAACGAAAAGCCGCTGTTTGCAGAGAAATCACTCCGCATCCGGGCGAGTCGCGTACTGGGGCGCAACCGGAATGTCGTAAAAATGACGCTGGAAGAGACAGACGGACACGCGATCGAGGCGCTATATTTCGGTGACGGAACGGCGTTTGAGGAAGAGCGCGCCGGACGGCGGGAGATCGACGTCGTGTATTATCCGGACATCAATGAGTACAATGGAAGAAAAACGCTGCAGGCGGTGATCCGCCGTTATAAATTCCGGGGGTAAATGGCATGATAACGAGAAAAGATGTGATGCCGGTCAATTTCCTGAAAAAAGAAAAATTTACCGGAAGTGATACCGGGATGCGCTACCGGATGGATATGACAAAGCGCGAAGTACCGAAAGAAGACGGCGCAGATGGCGAGACGGTCGAGGAGACAGTCCTGACTGTGACATCGTGGCCGGAACCATATGGATACGACGCAACGCCGGAAGAGGAGAAGACCCGCGAGGAATTTCCATTTTCGGAAGAAGGAATTGTGAGCGGGGTAGAGTGGCTGAACGGGCAGCATGCGCGGTATGTGAAGCCTGAAAAATAGACGGTTGCGTGAACAGAAAGAGTGAAAAAGTAGAATGAGTTGGAAAAAGACATTTTATGAGGGGCTAAAGAGCGGTATCCCCATTGGACTGGGGTATCTGCCGGTCTCCTTTACGTTTGGCTTCCTGGCGGTGTCGGGCGGTCTGCCGGTCTGGGTAGCAGTTTTTATATCGCTGACGAACTTAACGAGCGCCGGACAGTTCGCAGGGACAAACCTGATTCTGGCGGGGGCTGGGTACTTTGAGGTGGCATTGACGACGTTTGTCATCAACCTGCGCTATATGCTGATGTCACTGTCCCTGTCCCAGAAGCTCGATGAAAAGACGGGAACCGGGGCGCGCCTGGCACTGGCATTCGGCATCACGGATGAGACGTTTGTCGTCAGTTCCCTGCATCCGGGCATTTTGAAAGCGTCGTATATGCTGGGACTTATCACGATGCCGATTCTGGGGTGGAATCTTGGAACCTGGCTGGGAGGCGCGATCTCGGCGGTTCTGCCGCAGGCGCTGCAGAATGCGATGGGAATTGCCCTGTACGCGATGTTTATTGCACTGATTCTGCCGGCGGCACGCAAATCGCGGTCGGTGTGCTGCGTCATCATTCTGGCAGTTGTGATGGTGTGCATTTTAAAATATGTTCCGGTTTTTGCCGGTATTTCCTCCGGTTTCCGGGTGATTCTGGTTACGATCGCGGCATCGGCGTTCGGTGCATGGAAATTCCCGCATGATCCGGACGGTAAAGAAGCCGGTCAGGACGAGAGTCAGAAAGAGGGGGCAGAATGATGAATACAGCAGAGGCAGCAGGAGCAGCCGGAACACTCGATATGAAATACGTGCTGACCTGTGTCCTTTTGATGGCACTGGTTACATATATTCCACGTGTTCTTCCGGTTACGATTTTCCGGAAACAGATCCGTTCGAAGTTTATCCGAGCTTTCTTAGATTATACGCCGTATGCAGTGCTGGGAGCACTGACATTTCCGGATGTATTTACCTCCACAGGACATCTCTATTCGGCGGTCGGAGGAACGATCGTAGCGGTGATTTTGGGATATAAGGGAAAGAGCCTGGTGGTAGTGGCGATCGCGGCGATTGTGACGGTTTACCTGCTTGAGATGGCAGGCGGAGCCGGTCTTTTGGCGTCGCTTTCATTTTAAGAAAAATTTAAAATGAATATGCGCGAAAGCGCGGGAAATTCATCATAAATAAAAACGAAAGGTGCAGACAAGATGATTACAATGAAGGGAGCCGCTGTTTCGGCAAAGCTGAAAGAGCAGGTGGAAAAAGGGCTGGAAACCCTGACATGGGTGCCGAAACTGACGATTATCCGGGTGGGCGAGAATCCGGATGATATTTCCTATGAGAAAGGCGCGACGAAGAAGCTGACATCGTTCGGGCTTGAGGTGGAATCGAAGGTATTTCCGGGAGATATCTCGGACGAGGCATTTAAGAAGGAGTTTGCGGCGATCAATGCGGATGCGTCGGTGGACGGTATTTTAATGCTGCGCCCGCTTCCAAAGCAGATCAACGAGCAGGATATTGAAAAAATGATCGATCCGGCGAAGGATCTGGACGGTATTTCCCCAGTCAATATCGCAAAGGTGTTCAGCGGCGATACGAGCGGTTTTGCGCCGTGTACGGCGGAGGCAGTGGTATGCATGCTGAAAATGAACGATATCGCGCTTTCTGGCAAACGGGTGGCAGTCGTAGGAAGAAGCATGGTTGTGGGACGCCCGCTTTCGATGCTGCTTCTGCATGAAAATGCGACCGTGACCATCTGCCACTCGAGAACTGCCAGCCTGCCGGAGGTATGCCGGGAGGCGGATATTCTGACTGCCTGCGTGGGAAAAGCAGCGATGATCAACCACACCTATGTAAAAAAGGATGCGGTTGTCATTGACGTTGGGATCAATGTAGATGAAAATGGAAAACTCTGCGGCGATGTGGATTTTTCCGATCTGGAAGGAACTGCTTCGGCGGCAACCCCGGTTCCGGGCGGTGTCGGCGGCGTGACGACGGCGGTTCTGGCACAGCATCTGGTGCGCGCGGCATGGATGAAACAGGAAAAAAATAGTAATAAATAAGCGAAAGAAAGTTAAGAGAAAAGCAATACATTTCCTCTCGTTTTCAGGTATAACTATAGTAAGAATGACAGTGTACCAGTTGTTGCTCCGGAAGGTCTGAACCCATTGTGGGTTGGAACTCACGGATGAAACAGAAAAACGGGAGGAATTTTTTTATGAGAAAAATGGGGATGATGCGAAACAGGATGACATTTCTGCTGGCAGCAGGCACGATGACAATGACGTCGGCGGCAGGTTTGGCAGGTTGTACGTCCGCACCGGCATCGGTGACGGTGCAGTCGGCGGAAAATACGGGGATCACGGTGACGAGCCAGGAGAAAATCAAGCGGAGCCGGATATTGCGGAAATTACCTACAGTGTCTATTCACAGGCGGCGGATGCGAGCACCTGCCAGTCGGAGAATCAGACGGATTTGGATGCGGTTCTGGCGCTTTTGAAGGAAAAGGGAATTGCAGATACCTCGGTGCAGACGAGCGGTCTGGGGCTGAATCCGATCTATGACTGGGACAATGGCAAGAAGATCACTGGTTATGAGATGACGACGGAGGTGGTTGTATCGGATGTTGCGATTGAGGATGCAGGGGCGATCATCAGCGATTCGGTCAATGCGGGTATCAATTCGATCGATTCGGTCCAGTACCAGTGCAGCAATTTTGATGAGATTTATCAGGAAGCGCTCAAAAAAGCCATTGAGTCGGCGCGCGTGAAAGCCGAAGCGATGGCGGAGGCAGGCGGCTGCAAGCTGGGAACGATGACGAATGTGCAGGAGTACAGCAGCGGGCAGCAGGCGCGCTATTATGACACTTCTTACAGCAGCGGCATGGCGATGAAGGAAATGGCGATGGAAGATGCGGGTGCAGGCAGAAACCTGATGCCGGGGCAGGTGGATGTTGAGGCAGAGGTGTCGGCTACGTTTTCCATTCAATAGGGATCAGCTGCATGAAAGGTTGTCTGGTTTTGGAGGAAAAATCGGATTTTAAACAGGAAAAGGGAATAAACACAAATTGTATAAACCTTCGCATATCTGGGATACTAACAGTGTGAAATGAATGGTCGGAAACGGCTGCTGTTTCATGAGAATGTAGAACAGAATGCGGAGGTTTATTTTTTATGTGGGGAATGATAACCGCGCTGGTTTCCGGCGCACTCATGAGTATACAGGGCGTGTTTAATTCTGCCGTGATGAAGCAGACCAGCATGTGGGTATCGGCTGGCTGGGTGCAGATAAGTGCATTTGTGGTTTGCCTGCTGATGTGGCTTTTTACGGGGCGCGGCGCGGTATCGGAGCTTTGGCAGATCGAACCGCGGTATATGCTGACCGGCGGCGTGATCGGGGCATTTATCACGTACACGGTCATCAAGAGCTTTGACGCGCTGGGACCGGCAAAATCAGCGCTTCTGATCGTCGTGGCGCAGATCCTGGTGGCGTACCTGATTGAGGTGTTTGGCTGGTTCGGTGTGGAGAAAGCGGGATTTGAGTGGCGCAAGGCGATCGGGGCGGCGGTTGCGATTGCGGGGATTGTGATTTTCAGATGGGAATAAAAATTTTCTGCTTGTGTTTAAAGGGGGTTTTGGTTAGAATAGAATTACGGACAAAACGCGCCTCGGAAAAAGAGGGGTGCAGAAGATGAAACAGACAAATCAAACAGTAAATCGGAAACGATGGATGCGAACAGGGGCAGTCGGCGTGGTATTTTTGGCGGCTGTTTTGTGTTTTGGTGTGCAGAGCCGGCGAGAGAAGCAGACGGTGGTGCTGGGGACGCAGAATAGTTTTTCAAAAGAAGTGGATGATTCGCAGGAAAGCTCCGAACGTCCAGCAAAACGGTCAAACGGCGGGGCAGTGGATGGGGATAATGAAGCAGCAGAGAACGCTGCGCCTGAGGAGCAATCAAAAGAAAATCCCGAAACGCCGGAACCGAGAATCCTATATATCCACGTCTGCGGCGAGGTAGCCGCACCGGGCGTCTATGAGCTTCCGGCGGGCAGCCGTATGTATGAGGCGGTTGAAAAGGCGGGCGGGATGACGTCGGAGGCGGCGCAGGAATCTGTAAATCTGGCGCAGGCGATCGAGGATGGACAGCAGCTTCGGATTCCGAGCCGGGAAGAGATTCGGAAATATCAGGAAACAGGGAAGGATGTCTCCGGGCTTCTGGGAGCCGGAGGCGCTGCTGGGAATGGCAGCGAGTCAGCTTCGCAGAAATCCGGAAGCAGTGCAGCATTGATTAATTTAAACACAGCTTCCAAAGAAGAGTTGATGACTTTAAATGGTATCGGCGCGGCGCGGGCGGAAGCGATTCTTTCTTACCGGGAGCAGAAGGGCGGTTTCCGGACGATTGAGGATATTATGAAGGTGCCTGGCATCAAGAACGCGGCATTTCAGAAGATAAAAGATAAGATTACAGTATAGAGAGATAGAAGCATAGTGGTTGAGGTGGAGAATGGCGAAGGTATTAGTGGTAGATGATGAAAAATTAATAGTAAAAGGAATCCGTTTCAGTCTGGAACAGGATGGATTTGAAGTTGCCTGCGCCTATGACGGGGAGGAAGCGCTTCAGATGGCAAAGGAGACGGAGTATGATATGGTTCTTCTGGATGTGATGCTGCCGAAGCTGAACGGATTTGAAGTCTGCCAGGCAATCCGGGAGTTCTCCGAGATGCCGATCATTATGCTGACCGCAAAAGGCGACGATATGGATAAGATTCTGGGGCTGGAATACGGCGCCGATGATTATATCACGAAGCCATTTAACATTTTGGAAGTAAAGGCGCGCATCAAGGCGATCCTGCGCCGCAATTCCAAGAAATCGAGACAGGAGCCGCAGCAGACAAAGAAAGTCATCGAGGCGGGCGATCTGACGCTGGATTCGGACAGCCGCCGGGTCTTTATCGCTTCCCGCGAGATCAATCTGACCGCGAAGGAATTTGACCTTCTGGAGCTCCTGGTGTGCAATCCGGGCAAGGTTTACAGCCGCGAGGAGCTGCTGCGCTTTGTCTGGGGCAACCGGGCGGCGGCGGGCGGCGATGTTCGCACCGTAGACGTTCATGTGCGGCGGCTGCGCGAGAAGATCGAGCCGAGTCCGAGTGATCCGAAATATGTACATACGAAATGGGGCGTGGGGTACTACTTCCGGATTCGGTAATGTAGAAAAGAACTCAGAAGAGGATGAAAGGGGCGCTGCAGGGGAGTGTGTATCCCGGCAGCTGCTCTTTTTCTTTAGGTGGCAAAGGCAGATGGGGCAGAGAATGAACGAGGAAAACCAAAAACAGGATCAGAAGGATGAAATTGCAGGGAAGCAGGAAGAGCCGGGACAGATAGTTTCAGAAAAAGTGGAGAAGAAACGAGAGGAAAAACCAAAGAAAAAGCGTCTCCGCATCCAGGGCGCCGCATGGAGGCGGCTGGATAACACGGCGAAGCTCTTTGCGGCGGTGTCGGGCGAGGATTTAAGCAGTGTATTCCGGATCTCGGCGGTTCTGAAAGAAAAAGTAGATCCGGAGCTTTTGCAAAGGGCGCTTGTGCGGACACTTCCGGAGTTTGAAAATTTCCGGGTGAAGCTGCGGAAGGGATTTTTCTGGTATTATTTTGAGACGAACAACCGGAATCCGGGCGTGGAAGAAGAACAGAGTGCACCGTGCCGTTTCATTGATCCGCACCGGGGCGCGCGGTTCCCGTTCCGTGTGAGCTACTATGGATGCAGGATCAATTTTGAAGTGTTTCACGGGTTGACGGACGGACTGGGGGCGCTGCGGTTTGCTTCACGTCTTACAGAACATTATCTGGAACTGGTGAAAAAATTGCCGGTTATGGTGCAGGAGCGGGAGTTTTCGCCGCTCCGGGAGGACGATTATCTGCGACATTACCGGAAACTGCCGCATCGGCATTATAACAGCAGACCGGCGATTGCGATTCAGGGGGAATTTCTCCCATTTGATCAGATGGCAGTGCTGCAGGGGACGATTGAGGTGTCGGCACTGAAGACGGAATGCAGGAAGGTGGGGGTCAGCATCACCAAATATCTGGCGGCGGTGCTTCTCTGGGCGATCATCCAGACGGAGACGGATGGGAAAACGCTGAAACGTCCGGTGGCGCTCAATCTTCCGGTGAACCTACGGAGTTTTTTTGAGTCGGAGACGCTGGCAAACTTCTTTGCTGTCGTGAATATTTCGTGGGCGGCGGGAAAGGCACCGGAGGCATTGGAAGAAGTGATTGCGTCTGTGAGCCGCCAGATGGATGAGCAGATCGTGAAGGAGCGGCTGGAGGAGACGATCTCCTACAATGTGTCGAATGAGAAAAAATGGTATGTGCGGGCGATCCCGCTATTTGTCAAACATCTGGCGATGCAGTTGATTTTTCTGCACACCAGCCGCGCCCACACGATGACATTTTCCAACATCGGACCGGCGCAGGTTCGGGAGGAACTGAAAGATTCGATCGAGGGCTTTCAGCTTCTTGTCGGCGCATCGCCGAAGCAGCGGATGAAATGCGGGGCGGTGGCGTATGACGGGAAATTATGCCTGTCGTTTACGAGCGCGATGGCAGAGAACCGGCTTCCGGAGTTTTTCTTTCACTTTTTGGAGGAAAAGGGCATCCGGGTAGAGCGAGAGAGCAATGGAATCACGGATACGAAGCATGATAAAGGACGTTATCCAGTGATTGCCCAGGATCGAGAGCGCGTGCGCCGTGCGGTGCGGGGATTTTATGTGTCATTGGTGCTCGTATCGCTTCTGGCGGGGCTTACGAATCTGGCGACTTATCATCGGATTCCGTTTAAATGGTCGCTTCTGACGGCGGGCGCGGCGGCGTATGTGGCGATGACGCTGCGGTTTTCGGTCATGAGGCATGCGAGCCTGGCAGGAACGCTGGTGCGGCAGTCCCTGGGAATTCAGGCAATTTTGCTTCTGATTGACGCGCTTACAGGGCTTCGGGGGTGGTCGGTGGACTACGCGATCCCATGCGTCGCACTGTTTGAGGTGGCGGCGGTTCTTCTGATGATGCTAGTCAACCGGATGAACTGGCAGAGCTATTTTATGTATCAGATCACAATTACATTTCTGAGCTTTGTGCCGTTGATTTTCTGGAAAATCGGGTGGACGCATCATCCGCGTCTGACGGTGCTGGCAGCAGGTGTGTCGGTGGCAGCGCTGGCGGCGACGGTGATTCTGGGCGACCGGAGTGTGAAGCGGGAATTGAAGAGGCGGTTTCATGTGTAGATGGCAGGAAAATCGGTCACAGTAAAGGAACGATCTATAAAAATACGAAGATTGAAAATTTGGATGAAAGAAAGGGAAGAAGCATGAGTCGGAAAACAGTCAGCATGATAGGCAATCTGACGCGTGATATGATGAGTGACGTGATGGAGACATCGTTAAAGAAGCCGATCCAGACCGGCGAATTCCGGAAAAATCCGGTCGAACCGGCGTGGAGATGTCCGGCGGAATATATTTATGAGCTGGTAAAAACAGAACAGTTTGTGATGGAATATTTAAAGCCGAAGCAGGCGGTGACGGGGCGCGTCATTTTGCAGCTGCACGGCGGCGGGTATATCGGTCCGATGAAAAATATTTACCGGCGGTTTGCGGTTAAGTATTCGCAGATCAGCTTCGGCGCGGATGTTCTGACGCCGGACTACCGGGTGGCGCCGGAGCATCCGTATCCGGCGGCGCTGGAGGATGCGGTGTACGCGTACCGATGGCTTCTGGAAGAGAAGAAATACCAGCCGTCCCAGATCGTGGTAGCCGGGGATTCGGCGGGCGGCGGCCTGGCGCTGGCGCTCTGTCTGTATGCGAAAGATCACGGGCTGCCGCTTCCTGCGGGCATTATCACGATGTCGCCGTGGACGGATGTAAGTCTGAGCGGGGCATCGTATGAGGAAAATTATACGATCGATCCACTGTTTGGTAATTCGAAGGAAAATATGTTGTACCAGTGCAGCTACATCGGGAATGCCAATCCGAAAAATCCGTATCTGTCGCCGCTGTTTGGAGATTTTGAAGGATTTCCGCCGATGCTGATGCAGGTGGGCGCGTATGAGGTGCTTTTAGATGATACGAGGGCGGCAGCGAAAAAGGCGCGCGCCGAGGGCGTCAAGGTGCGCTGCTCGGTCTATGACGGGATGTTCCATGTATTTCAGATGGGACTCGACCTGATTCCGGAGAGCCGCGAGGCATGGGAAGAGGTCGCGGAATATCTACGGATCATCTACCGGATTCATCGGGAGCCGGAGGGAACGGTCGTGAAAAAGGTAAAAACGAGACGCAAAGAGACGGAAGACCGGGCGCGGCTGAATCTGTTGGCATTTTTAAAACGGGAGCTTAAAAAGTGAAGATTACGTTAGTGACAGTAGGAAAAATTAAGGAAAAATATCTGGAGGCGGCGATCGCGGAGTACAGCAAGCGGCTGGGGCGTTACTGCCGTCTGGAGATCGTGCAGGTGGCGGATGAAAAAACGCCGGATAAGGCGAGTGAGCTGCAGGAAACGCAGATCCGCGACAAGGAAGGCGAGCGGATTCTGGCGCATATCAAGGAGGACGCGTATGTGATTGCGCTTGCGATCGATGGAAAGCAGCGTTCCTCGGAGGAGATGGCGGCGTGGATGGAAGACCTGGGCGTGCGAGGTGAGAGCCATCTGCAGTTTATCATCGGTGGTTCGCTGGGGCTGTCGCAGGCTGTGTTAAACCGTGCGGACACGAAGATCAGCTTTTCGCGCCTGACTTTCCCACACCAGCTGATGCGCGTGATTTTGCTGGAACAGATTTACCGGAGTTTCCGGATTATAAAAGGAGAACCGTATCATAAGTAGACATAATGCATGATGGGTGATTAAAAATTAGCTATTCATAATGCGCGAGAGCAGTTCGAGATCCTCTTTTTTGACCTTTAAGTTAGATGCCACCTCGGTTCCGTCCGGGGCGGTCACTTTTAGGGAAATGACGCTGTCCTCGCGCAGCGCGCGGGTGTAGGCGGCTTTCAGAAAAGGGGAAAATTTAGGGTGGCGGGCTTTGAAACGCGCCCACTCGTCCCGAAATTGCAGTAAGGATGAAAGATTCATGTGATTAAGTCCTTTCCGTTTTAATAACTGATGGTAGTGTATCATGCGCGGGGAAGGCATGTAAAGAGGAAAAATTATCAGTAACGAGAGGTAGACTGATAATTGTTCGCAGTAACGTAGACAGGAGAATCAAGATTCATGGAACAGGTACAGAAGAAAAATATACTAGGCACGGAGCCGATCGGCGGGCTTTTGCGGCAGTTTGCGGTGCCAAGTATTATCGCGATGCTGGTAGGCGCCCTTTATAATATCGTCGATCAGTTTTTTATCGGAAGAAGCGTGGGGGAGCTGGGGAATGCAGCGACGAACGTGGCGTTTCCGTTGACGATCTCCTGTGTGGCGCTGGCGCTTCTGTTTGGAATCGGCGGTGCGGCGTCCTTTAACCTGACGCTGGGAGGCGGCGATCGGGAAAAGGCGTTATTTTATATTGGAAATGCGGCGACGCTTCTGTTTGGAAGCGGTGTGATTCTGGGGACTGTGGCGCTTTTTTGCCTGACGCCGATGCTGCGCTTTTTCGGTTCGCCGGACAATGTGCTGGCGTATGCCAAAACGTATACGGGTATCACGGCTCTGGGATTTCCATTTCTGATTCTGACCAACGGCGGCGGGCATCTGGTGAGGGCGGACGGAAGCCCGCTTAATGCGATGCTTTACAATTTATCCGGGGCGCTGATCAATACAGTGCTCGATCCGCTGTTTATTTTTGGATTACATATGGGAATGGCGGGTGCTGCGCTGGCGACGATCATTGGACAGATTTTTTCAGGAATCCTGATTATCCGGTATCTGCGCCGTTACAAAAACGGACGGCTGACAGCGGCGCATCTTCGACCCCAGAGAACATATGTAAGCATGATTACCTCATTGGGGGCAGCGGCATTTTTCAACCAGCTTGCGATGCTGGTGGTGCAGATCGTGTTAAATAAATCCTTGACCTACTACGGTGCGCATTCGGACTATGGGGAATCGATTCCGCTGGCGTGTGCCGGCATTATCACGAAGGTCAATCAGGTGTTTTTTTCGATCGTCATCGGTCTTTCGCAGGGCATGCAGCCGATCGCAAGTTTCAATTATGGCGCGAAAAATTATGCGCGCGTGCGGCAGGTGTATGGGTTGGCGCTCAGGTGGGGATTTGCGGTGTCGGCGGTGTCCTTTGCGTGTTTCCAGTTGATTCCGCGTCCGATCATCGGGCTGTTCGGGGAAGGATCGGAGATGTATTTCCAGTTTGCGGAAAAATATTTCCGGATTTACCTGTTTTTCACGTTCTTAAACTGTGTGCAGCCGATTGCGTCGAACCTGTTTACGGCGATTGGAAAACCGAAAAAGGGTATTTTCCTGTCCCTGACGCGCCAGATTCTCTTTTTGCTGCCGCTGATTGTGATTCTGCCACTGTTTATCGGCATTGACGGCATCATGTATGCCGGACCGATCGCGGATTTTGTGGCGGGCGTGGTGGCTCTTGCGATGGCAGGCGTGGAGGTGAGACGGCTGCGGCGGATGGAAAGTGCGTCCGTGCATGCATAGGCGGATGGTATATTTTAGCCAGTCCTTCATATATTGAGGTAAGGAGGACGGGCTGATGAAGGAGGAACAATCAAAGCAGGATGTGAGGGCGCTGTTTCATTTTTTCTCCCGGAATATCCGGGAGCAGCTTCTGGCGCTTCCGCTTGAGGCGGATGGAATGGAAGAGGTACGGCTGCGGGTTAGCGCGCCGCTGTATTACATATATAAAAATAAAGAGTACACAGCCGGAAGTGGATTCCGGGTCAGCCGGGAGGATGTGGACGAGACGCTGCAATGCGCGGCTCGTTCTTCCCTCTATGCTTACGGGGAGGAAATCCGGCAGGGGTTTCTGACCGTGCAGGGCGGACACCGGATTGGCGTGGCTGGAAGGACGATACTGGAAAACGGACATATAAAGGCGATTCATCCGATAACCTTTTTAAATGTCCGTTTTTCGCATCAGATGATAGGATGTGCAGCAAAAATACGGTCGATTTTGACGGATCCAGGGACGGGAAGTATCCGGAATACGCTTCTGATTGCACCGCCGAGATGCGGAAAAACAACACTTCTGCGGGATCTGATCCGGATGGTATCAGATGGAGAAGAGGGAAAGGATAGGGGCTCTGCTTTGAGGGGGAGCTTTGAACGGTCTAAGGCAGGTGCAGGACATGAAAATAAAGCTGGAAAAATGGTGGAGATGAGGAAGCAGCATGGTGGAAAAGTGAGGGCGCAGACGGTCGGGGTGGTGGATGAACGTTCGGAGATTGCCGCCTGCTATCAGGGAATCCCGCAAAATGATGTTGGCTGCCGGACAGATGTGCTGGATGCCTGCCCCAAGGCGGAGGGAATGATGATGTTGATCCGCTCGATGGCACCGGAGGTGGTCGCGGTGGACGAGATCGGCGGTGAGAATGATTTGGAGGCGCTTCGCTATGTGATGAACTGTGGCTGCAGGATTCTGGCAACCGTACATGGAAATTCGATGGAGGACATCCGGGAAAAACCGGGCTTGTCCTCTTTTTTGCAAGAAAAACGGTTTGAGCGGTATGTGGTGCTGGGAAATAGACGCGGACCGGGAACGGTGGAGGCGGTATATGATGCAGCTGGCGAGGAGCTCATATGTGGATAAAATTGCTTGGAATCTGCCTTGTATGTGTATCGTGTGCGGGGATTGGCGGGGGTGAGGCATTGCGCCTGATTGGCCGGAGGCGTTTTTTGGAGGAAGTAAAACGGATTGCCGCGGGACTGCAGGGAGAGATTGGGTATACACAGGCAGTTCTTCCTCTGGCACTGTGCCGGGCGGGGGCACGCGGGGATGGAAAAGCGGGAAAACTATTTTTGGTGGCAGGAGAGCGGCTGGAAGCGAATCCAGAGTGTCCGTTTGGGAGTATCTGGGAAGCGGTTCTGGAAGAGCAGGGGATTCGTCCGATGTTAGGAACAGAGGAATGGGAGCTGATGTGCCGGTTTGGAAACAGCATCGGATATCTCGATCTGGAAATGCAGCAAAAGACGCTGGCACTGTATCTGGAAGAATTGGAACGGGCGATTGAGCAGCTGCGGCGGGAAGAGCCGGAGAAGAAACGGCTGTGCTGGGGGCTTGGGATACTAGGCGGGCTGTTTCTGGCAGTGTTGTTGATGTAAGTGGGGGAAGAAAATGGGAGTTAATCTAATATTTCGGATTGCGGCAGTCGGTATCCTGGTTTCCGTCCTCTGCCAGATTCTCAAACACAGCGGGCGGGAGGAACAGGCATTTCTCACAAGTCTTGCGGGTCTTCTTTTGGTACTGTTCTGGATGGTGCCGTATATTTATCAATTGTTTGAGACGATGAAGGAATTGTTTGCGTTGTAATGTACTCTCGGAATCCTTCTATGCTTGATTTTGTGAGATGATTTTTTGTCAGTTTAGCCCAAATTTCTGAGGCGTATGTTGATGAAATTCGGGTGCAGCTGGCGAAAAATCAGCCGAAAAAGCGAGTGCGGGAAAGACTCCGAGAGTACATTGCAGGGAAGGACGGTAAAAAATGTCAATTTTAACCGTATCGGTTCTTGGGATCACGGCAGTTCTTCTGGCAGTCCAGCTCAAGGGAAAAGACAGCGAGTATGGGACGTACATTGTGATGGCGGCGGGGTTGTGTCTCTTTTTCTATGCGGCGGGAAAGCTGGAAGTGATTCTGAAAACACTTCGGACGATGGAATCCTGCATCGGGATCAGTCCAGTGTATTTGTCGGCGCTTTTGAAAATGGCGGGAATCACTTATATTGCCGAATTTGCCTCCGGGATTTGCAAGGATGCCGGGTACGGTTCGCTGGGAACACAGATTGAGATATTTGCGAAGCTGTCCATTCTGGCGGTCAGTATGCCGATTCTGCTGGCATTGTTGGAGACGGTGAAGCAGTTTTTGGCGTAGGGAAGTGGTAAGTGCAGAAAAGCGGAGAGATGGTGAGAGCAGGTGACGGTGGGAACAAAGATGGTTGTGCGGGCAGTGAGCGTTATATTCTTGAGTGTATATTTGATGGCAGGAAATCATTTAACGGTGTCGGCGGCAAATGGTGAAAAGATATCTGAAGATTCGGATTTCAGTGTTTCTGGAGAGAACATGGATTCTCTTCTGAACTCACTGGATTTAAGCAGAATCGAAGCATTTTTAAGGGAAGCGGGAGGTTCGGCAGTCCCGGGGTTTTCATTCCGGGAAATCCTTTCGATGCTTCTCTCTGGCAATTATCAGAGTGTGGTTCGGATGCTGATGGATTTCTGCCGGACAGCCCTATTTCGGGAAATTTCAGAAAATGGCAGATGGATGGGGCAGGTCATCCTTCTGGGAATTTTAGGGGCGGTGTTCGCCAGCTTTTCGGGTCTCTTTGCCGACAGTCAGGTATCGGAGATGGGCTTTTATGTCACGTATCTTCTGATTTTTACACTGCTTGCCGCCAGTTTTTTGAATGGGGTGCGGATCACGCGGACACTGTTGGAGCAGCTCTTTGAATTTGTCCGGGTGCTGGTTCCTGCTTTTTTTCTGGCTGTTTCCTTTTCCGGGGGAAGTACCTCGGCAGCAGCCGGATATGCATGGACACTTGCTTCTGTCAATGTGGCGGAATGGGTGTTTTTACAGTTGTTTCTGCCATGCACCCAGTTGTATGTCCTGCTGTCGCTGGCGGGACATTTAAGCTCGAAGGATTTGTTTTCAAAAGCGTTGGAATTGCTGGAACAGGGGATGCGCTGGGGCAGCAAGGCGCTTTTGGGAGTGGTGCTGGCTTTCATGTGCTGCAGGGAATGATTGCGCCGTATACAGATTCGGTGCGCCAGACGGCGCTGCGGCGGGCGGTCAGCCTGATACCGGGAATCGGACAGGGCGCGGCGGCAGTGTCGCAGGTACTTCTTGGAAGCAGCGTCCTGATCCGGAATACGGTGGGCATCGGGGGAGTGCTTGTGCTGGCGGCGGTGTCGCTTCTGCCGCTTTTGAAACTTTTAATCCTCTATCTGGGGTGCCAGGGAAGCGCGGCGCTTTTGCAGCCGGTCAGTGACAGCCGGGTGGTGGAGGCAGTCGGCGCAGTGGCGAAAGGATTTTATTTTTTGCTGGCAGTAGCTGGTTCGGCGGTGGTGTTATTTGCGCTTTCGATCGCGGTGGTGTGTGCGAGCACGAACGCGGCTTATTTTGCGGGGTAGAAGATGGAAGTAATTACTCACTGGGCGGGGAATATCGTCAGTTATCTAGTGTTTCTGACCGTTCTGACCGGGCTTTTGCCCGCACATAAGTATGAAAAATATATCCGTCTGTTTGCGGGCTGTATCCTGCTTCTGATTGTGCTGAAGCCGCTGACGGACGGGCTGCGTCTGGAGGAGCGGCTGAATTATCTGTTTACATCTCTTTCGTTTGAAAATGAAGCGGGCGAGCTGAAAAGTGAGATGGATGAGATAGAGGTGCGGCGTAGAAATATGGTTTTGAGCCAGTATGAGGCGGAAGCGTCCAAGGAGGCAGTGCGGGTGGCAGCGGAAGCGGGATTTTCCGTGGAAAAGGCGGACGTAGAGCTGGAAAAAGATCCGGAGTCGGAGCAATTTGCCTCGGTGCGGAGTGTGACGGTGTATGTGGCGGGAAGTGAGGCGGGGATGGAAGCGGCGGAACGGGAGGATCCGAGTTCGATGATTGAAATAGAAAAAATTTCCCCGATTGAAATTTCACTTGAACAGGAGCAGAAGCAGGGAGAACCCGCCGCCGCGCAGGCAGTTTCTTGGATGAATGGGGAAAAGATTTGGGAGCTTCAGCAGCGGCTGGCATCGTTTTATCAGGTGGAGGCGGATCATGTGGAAGTCAGGATGGAACCTTGACAGGGAATGGGTCAAACGAAATGAAAAATGGCTGATTTTGCTGGTGCTTGGGCTGGCAATTCTGATCTTATATGCGCCGTTTGGGAAGAAGACGAGTGAGACGGGAGTCTGGCAGTCAGGGGAAAGATGGGCGGAGAGTGGAACAGGAACAAACTCTGGGAATAGAGCAGGGCAGGACAAAAATGGAAGTTCAGAAGAGAGTGGTTCGGATGTCGAAACAGGTCTGTCAGGCACTGCATCCAGGCAGGACACGAACCGCATCTACGAGCTTCGCCTGGAGCAGCGGATCCGGGACGTTTTAAAGAAGGTGGACGGCGTGGGTGAGGTGGATGTGATGCTGACTCTGTTTTCTTCTTCGGAAAAGGTGCTGCGGGTGGATAAGGAGAGAAGCCGGTCGGCCACCTCGGAGACGGATTCTTCGGGTGGTACGCGGCAGCAGGCGGATGAATCGCTGCGGGAGAGCACCGTGCTGGCGGGAAGTTCAGGCAGCGGGGAACCGGTAGTTGAAAAAGAGCTGGCACCGGAGATTTCCGGTATCGTGATCAGCGCACAGGGAGGAGGAAATGCGTCGGTACAGAAGGAAATTTCGGAAGCGATGCAGGCATTATTCGGACTGCCGGCACATAAAATAAAAGTATTAAAGCGGGTGGAATAAAGGAGTATGCAAATATGAGAATGAAGATGAAACGCGTTTTCAGGAGAAATCAAATCATCATCACGACGCTGGCGATCATGATTGCGGCGGCGGGGTATCTCAACTATGCGGGAAAATCTGATCTGCCGGGGGCGGATACATATGAAGCGGGGGCGACCAAGATTTCAGATAGCGATATATATTCGGAAAATCAGGCGGTGTCTGGAAGCGTGGCGGACGGTGAATATGAGGAGATTGCAAGTCTTGACGATCCGGGAGAGGGCGATCCGCTGGCAGCAGGCAGTGAGGAGGGCACAGCGCAGGGAGCGGCGGACGGAGAGGAGGCATCTGCGGACAATCCGGCAGTCGATAACCCGGGCGAGGCGGTTTTGACAGGCGGAACCGGCGTGGCAGAGTACATAGCAATGTACAGCTCAGCCGTGAACAGATCCGCGCCAAGAACCGCGAAGCGCTGAATGCCCTGATTAACAATGAAAATCTGGATGCGTCGGCAAAAGAGGCAGCCGTTCAGGATATGCTGGCACTCAATGCGATAGCGGAGAAGGAAAATGCAGCGGAAACGCTTCTGATGGCGAAAGGATTTGCCGATCCGGTTGTCAGCATCACGGATGGAAAAGTGGATGTCGTTGTCAACGCGCCGTCCATCACAGATCCGCAGCGCGCGCAGATCGAGGATATTGTAAAACGGAAAACCGAGATATCGGCGGAAAATATCGTGATTTCCCTTTTAAACCTGGGAGATTGAGGAAGTTCGGATGAGTTAATGTTCACGGGTAGGCACTTTTGGAACCGAAAGTGCCGTAAGAAAACGTGGTGGCAGCAGGAATTTGCCGTATTAAAATGCGAAGCCACGGCAAATTCCGTTACTGGGCACGTATGCGTGAACAGTAACTCGGATGAGATTCGAACCGGAAATGCCTTTGCAAACTCCTGTATTTTTGGTATAATAAAAACACTTAATTGAAATGTATTTCTGGAAGTATTCGAGCATCTGTTTTTTGTGGGAAGAGAAGATTCCGGGCGTACATGGAAGTGGTCAGGAGGGATTTGGAATGGCGAGAGAAGCAGAAGATAGAAGCACACATATCGTATATGAAAAGGACCGCATTGGAGAAGTGAAAATTGCCGATGAGGTAGTGGCGATCATCGCAGGTCTGGCAGCGACCGAGGTAGACGGTGTCGATTCGATGGCTGGCAATATCACAAATGAACTGGTCGGAAAGCTCGGCATGAAAAATTTGAGCAAGGGCGTGAAAGTGACCGTAACCGAGGATCATGTGGTTGTGGATCTGTCCTTAAATATGAAATATGGCTACAGCATCCCGGCAGTCAGTGAAAAGGTGCAGGACAAAGTAAAGACAGCGATTGAAAATATGACCGGTCTGATGGTTCTGGAAGTTAATATTAAGATCGCGGGTGTCAATATGCCGGCGGAAGCATAGCAGGTTTCGTGTTTTCGTAGCTTTTCATTTTCTTAACACAAAATACTCAGTTTGACCTTGACGGGGAAAAAACCGTATGATATGATGATCGCGTTAAAAGGGAGTAGTTATAACCATGTAACCAACAGACCCTGAGGATAGTAAACCTCATGGTTACATGCCTTGTGTAAGTCAGATGGCAGTGTGCTTTTGTAACAAAAAGCGTGTGCCGTATGATTCAAATGTGAGGAACAAGACTTTTAGCATATGTGGATGAAACGTATGCTGAAAGTCTTTTTGTTTTCATAGGAAATTGAGTTCTATGAAACAAAAAAGCGCTCCGCGAGGATGCGCACTCGCGCGAAGCAGAAACATGTCGCAAGCGACCGCGCTCGGCGCGAGAATGTGCCAAGGCACATTCTTTTATGGATGCATGTCTGGCGCGAAGCAAGACAGCTGCCAGAGCAGGTGTATCTTGGCAAGGGGCTCCAGGAAACAGAATATTTATGAAGGAAAACAAAATTAACAGGAGGAACAACATGGAATTTTTATGGGAAGGCGTCATGGCGATCACGCCGCAGCAGTTTGTGATGTATCTGATCGGCGGGCTTTTGATCTGGCTGGCGGTCAAAAAGGAATACGAACCGGCGCTGCTTCTGCCGATGGGATTCGGCGCGATCATGGTAAACCTGCCATTATCCGGCGTCATTAATCAGGTGACGGAGGGCATCGGGGAGACACCGGGTATCATACAGTGGCTGTTTGAGACGACGATCGGCGCGTCGGAGGCGCTTCCGATTCTGCTCTTTATCGGAATCGGGGCAATGATTGACTTTGGACCGCTTCTGTCACAGCCGATCATGTTTTTATTTGGTGCGGCGGCGCAGTTTGGCATTTTCTTTGCGATCTGTGCGGCATCGCTGATGGGATTCGAACTCAGGGATGCGGCGTCGATCGGAATCATCGGTGCGGCGGATGGACCGACTTCCATTCTGGTTTCCCAGATCATGCATTCCAACTATGTGGGCGCAATCGCGGTGGCGGCGTACTCCTACATGGCGCTGGTGCCAATCATCCAGCCATTTGCGATCCGTCTGGTGACGACGAAAAAAGAACGCCAGATTCACATGACCTACAGTCCGAAAAATGTGTCCAAAACGACCAAGATCGTATTTCCGATTGTGGTTACTATCATTGTCGGACTGATTTCTCCAGCATCGGTGGCGCTGGTCGGATTTCTGATGTTTGGAAACCTGATCCGTGAGTGCGGCGTGCTTCCGGCACTTTCCCAGACGGCACAGAACGAGCTGGCAAACCTGATTACCCTGCTGCTTGGCATCACGATTTCGTTCAGCATGCGTGCGGACGCGTTTGTGCGGATTGACACGCTTCTGATTATGGGAATCGGTCTGATTGCATTTATCTTTGATACGATCGGCGGTGTGCTGTTTGCTAAATTTATGAACCTGTTTTTGAAGACGAAAATCAATCCGATGATCGGTGCGGCGGGCATTTCCGCATTCCCGATGTCCTCACGCGTGGTGCAGAAGCTGGCGATGGAGGAGGAAAAGGGAAATATTATCCTGATGCATGCGGTCGGCGCCAATGTATCGGGGCAGATCGCCTCGGTCATCGCGGGCGGACTGGTCATTAAGCTGGTAAGCCAGTATTTGTAATATAGGTCTGTCGGGCAGATAAAATGGAAAAGGAAGGCTGCACTTGAATGATGAAAAATCAAGAGACAGCCATTGCACTGATTGAGATGGAGGAAAATATCGGATGTGGAATAATTTTTTGATTTCGCTGGCAATTATGGGAAAAGGAATGGCGGGAATTTTCGTCGTTGTCCTGATTATTACGGCAGTGGTGCTGATTTTAGGTAAGTTAAAGTAAAATATAAATTGGAAAAAGTATCTTTCTTTTTTCTTTCAGTTTTGTGCAGTTCGTTGACATTCGACAGAGGTAAATCTATAATAGAAACATTGTTTGTAAGAGTTTGAAAGGGCTAGAAGGAGACATGAGAATGAGTCAACGAAATAAAATTCAGCGCCTGCTGCGAAAAGGCGCTTTGGCAACTTGTTTATCCCTGTCAGTTGTGTGCAGCAGCTTATCGGCAGTTACAGCGTATGCAGGACCGGCGGATGATCCGGCAGCGGCAGCACCAGTGATCGGACCGGGCGGTCCGGGAACCACGAACGCGAATGCGGGACAGCAGGCGGATAATTCCTATTATAATCAGACGTTATCCAATCCGGTTGTCAATCCGGTGGATAAGTATTCCTATAGCCAGATGGTAAACGATATTTCGGCGCTGGCAAGCCGTTATCCGGGAACAGTGACCGTGAAATCGATTGGAAAATCGGCGGACGGACGTGATATCTACGATGTGATTGTCGGCAATCCGAACGCATCCAAGAAGATTTTGTTCCAGGGGGCGATTCATGCCAGAGAGTATATCGTTGTACCGCTGATGATGCAGCAGCTCGAGTATCTGGCAGCTGGATTTACGAATAATGGTACCTATATGACGCAGCCGCTTTCTAACATATTGGGACAGGTGGCATTTCATTTTGTGCCGATGCTGAATCCGGATGGAGTCACGATCAGCCAGATGGGCGAGAATGGTATCCAGTCGGAGGAACTGCGCCAGACGATGCAGGCGGCGTACGCGGCGGACAAGGCATCCAGCCGGACAACGGTCAGCTATGAAGAGTATATGAGACGCTGGAAGGCGAATGCACGCGGTGTCGATCTGAACTATAACTTTGCGGCAAACTGGGAGGGAATCAATGTGTCTTTAACCCATCCGTCTGCAAATGGTTATAAGGGAACCAACCCACTGTCAGAGCCGGAGAGCCAGGCAATCGCGAACTTGATTCAGGGAACGGGATTCAATGCGGTTATCAACTATCATGCGATGGGAAATGTGATTTACTGGGATACGCAGAACAACCAGAAAGCGGCAGAGTCCAAGGCGCTGGCAAACGCTGTTCATGCCTTGAATGGTTATTCCGTTCTTGGAAGCAAGGGCGTCGGCGGCTTGAAGGACTGGCTGCAGCAGGCAGCAGGCATCCCTGGTATCACGATCGAGGTAGGACGTTCCACTTGCCCGGTATCTTTCTCGGAATATCCGGCGATCTGGAACCAGAATAAGGCAGTCCCGGCAACGCTGGGATATTATGTGGCGACACATTGATGATGGAATAAAATGAAGATTAGATAGAAAAAGGATGTGCGACTGGAGTTGGAAGTGGTCGTGCATCCTTTTTTGTTTCAAGATTTGGAACGAATCAACAAAAACAGGAAGCTAAAACTATACAAAATGGAAAATACATTCTTTTTTCGAAAATATGGTTGACAAATTCTGCAACATGATCTAATATAAAATCACAAAAGGAACAAAAATTCCATAAACGACAAAAAAGAACAAATTAAATGAAATGGAGGATTTCAACATGAAAACAAGAGAAGTTGTATTCTACAGCGAAGGCGCAAAGATGGTAGGAGATATTTATCTCCCGGATGATTACAAAGAGGGCGAGAAGAGACCAGCAGTTCTGTGTAACTCTGGATGGACCGGCGTTAATAAGTGCTATCCGGCACTGTTTGCAAGAGCTTTAACAGCAAGAGGATTTGTATGCATGGGCTTCGATTACAGAGGATTTAAGCCGAGTGAGAATGTTCATCCATGCCTGCCGAAGTACACAACCCTTGAGACAGAGGTTGAAGACGTGGCAAACGCATTTACCTTTATGCAGATTCAGCCGGAAGTAGATCCGGAACGCTGCGGACTTCTTGGATGGGGTGTCGGCGGTGCTGTATGCGTAACCGTTGCAGCGCGTGACAAGGAAGTAAAAGCGATTGCAACCCTGAACAGCTTTGTAAATGGCGAGCGCTGGATGCGTGACGGCATGGGAAATGATAAGTTTGGAAAGAGCGTTGCACGCCTCAGAGAAGACCGTATCAAGAGAATTACAACCAACGATCCGGTTCTGATGCATCCGTACACCGATTATCCGAACATCACAGAGAGCGGCGATTTCTATACAGACCATGTATTAAAAGAGATCAACGGCGGTATCGGCGATTCTGTCAACAAGGATAACGGCGAGGAGTTCCCGACCCCGATGAGCACCGCAATCGGCGAGAGCTTCATCCGTTTCAACGTAGAAGACCTGCTTCCGAGAATCGCACCGCGTGCTGTCTTTGTAGGTCATGGCTATTATAACGAGCTGCATCAGCGTGTAGAGGCGGAAGAAGCATACCGTCTGGCACAGGAGCCGAAGCAGTTATACTATGTAGATGGCAAGCACAATGAGTGGATGTTCGACGACGATCCGAAGTTCCAGGCACTGGCTGACGCGCTGGCAGCATTCTACAAGGAGAATCTGAAAGCATTCCAGTTTGGTTTACAGAAATAATCTATGGACAGAGAAAAAGAGATTGCATATTTAATGCAGGGAGCGTATGACCTCCATATGCACGCAGCCCCGTCCCCCTTTCATCGAGTTTTGGATGATTACGGGCTGTTAGAAGAAGCCGGGAGAGCCGGAATGGCAGGAATTATGCTGAAATCTCACTATGAGTCCACGATTGCGCGGGCAATTCTGGCTAATATCCACTGTGCTTCGTGTACGAAAGCCTATGGCGGTCTGGTGTTAAACTGGCCAGTCGGAGGACTCAATCCATATGCGGTTGAAAATGCGATGAAGCGCGGATGCCGTATCGTGTGGATGCCGACCCGGGACGCAAAGAACTCTTTGTGTTCCGGGAATATGCCGGGAGATTTCTTTGACCGCTCTGGAATCTCTATCCTGACCGAAACAGGGGAGCTGAGGGCGGAGGTTTTGGAGATTTTGAGGATTGCCAGAAAGTATGATGCGGCAGTCGCGACCGGGCACATCAGCCCGGAGGAAAGTATTCTCCTGTGTCAGGAGGGAATCCGGCAGGGAAACCGTATGGTTCTGACACATCCAGAATTTCCGCGGACGCGTGTCGATGTAAAAACGCAGAAACAGCTGGCAGCTCTGGGCGTTTATATTGAAAAATGCTGGTATAATGTGGCAGAAAAGGAATGCACGGCGCAGGAGATGGCAGACCATATCCGGGTAGTCGGAGCAGAACACTGTTTTATGGTAACGGATCGGGGGCAGACTTCAAGAGAACACCCGGTGGAAGCGATGAAGTTGTTTATGCAGACATTGCTGGATGAGGGAATCACGGAAGATGAGATTTATGTGATGACGCATACGGTGCCCCGGAAGGTGCTGGGAGAGTTATAGTAAATTTGATAATTGAATATGAAAAAATAAAAAGGTCAGAAATCAATTATAAGTTTACTTATAAGAATTCTTGACCTTTTTATTTCTTTCGAGAAGTACTTTTAAGAAGGTAAGGGATAATATAGTGTACTGGAAGGAGGATATCTATGGAATATACCAATATGTCGTTTCTATATGATTTTGCATTTATGTCGCTGCTGCTGATTATAGCCCAGTTCCTGCGTTCCCGTATAAAATTTTTGCAGATGTTTTATATTCCAGCGTCTGTTCTGGCAGGTCTGATGGGACTTGTCCTGGGACCGCAGTTTTTAAACGTGATTCCGTGGAGCGGTAAAATAGGAAGTTATGCTTATATGCTGGTATGTGTATTATTTGGCGGTTTGTTCCTGGGGAAAAAAGATAAAACCAATGTAAAACAGATTCTGACAAAGGTGGGCGATTCCTTTTGTGTCAATATGGGAGCTGAATTTTTCTGTTTTGGTATTGCACTGCTGGTAGGCGGCGCACTGATGAAAATTTTGTTTCCAAATGTATTTACAGAAATTGCCCTGCTGATGCCATCTGGATTTTGCGGTGGACATGGCTATGCTTCAACGATTGGAACGGCACTTAACAATTCACTGGGACGTGAAGATGGCGTTGTACTGGGGCAGACGTTTGCAACCGTGGGCCTGTTAGTTGGTTTGTTTGTAGGAATTGCCTGTATTAACTATGCAACCAGACATGGAGGAACACGTCTGGTAGAAAAAGCGGAATCTCTTCCGGAAGAGTGCCGCACAGGAATCGTTCCAGTAGGTAAGAGAAATTCGATGGGAGAAGAAACCATCAATCCAATGAGTATGGATCCGTTGGCATTTCATCTTGCACTCACGCTGACTGCAACACTGTGTGGTTATAAGTTCTACGATTTTTATAAACAGTTCTTACCGAATGTAGAATTACCGGTTATGTGCCTGGCAATGATATTTGGTGTCATTATTAACACGATTATAGGGCATACTCGTTTTAAAGACAGTATTGATGAGCATGTGGAAGGACGGATTGGTTCGATGGTAACCGATTATCTGGTTGGCTTTGGTGTGGCATCTATTTCTATTTCTGTTGTACTCGAATTTGCAGGTCCGATTTTACTTTTATGTGTATTAGGACTGCTGACCTCCCTGTTTTTAGTATTTGTAGTTGGACAGAAGCTGTTCCGAAATTTCTGGTTTGAGCGTTCTATTTTTGTATTTGGATGGACAACGGGTGTTGTGGCAATTGGTGTTACGCTGCTTCGAATTGTAGACCCGGAAGGAAAGAGCGGAACGTTAAATGATTATGGATATTCGTACACGCTTCAGTCCGTGATTGAGGTGTTTATCATTGCATTTACACCAATTTTGGCGGTTTCCATGGGATGTATTGCAGTTGGTGCGATTGAGACGGGAATAGCGGTGGTACTTTTCCTGATATGTGCAAAATGCTTTGGTGTACATAAGGAGAAGATGAATGAGCTTCGGGAAGGCGAAGCAGAAGTTATGAGTAAATAAGCTTTCGTATATTATGAAAAAATGTGTGGTTGGACATGAAAATGAATAGCCACACATTTTTTATTGATAGAAAATTCGCCTCGGAAGTTTATTTAATGTAGGTGAAATAAAGGAGAATGATGGGAGGAAGAAAATCTCCCATTTTTATGGTGAAGTGCATTGACACCCAGATCCCCAGAAGTACGAGTACAAGACCAAAGAATTCACGGAAGCCGAAAGGCTCTCTCAGAATAATAACGCCTGTAAGTACAGCTGTAGCAGTGGAGATGCCGCTGAAGCTGGATGCAGTAGCCATGGTCATATGGGTAAAAATTACATTCCGCAGTGCTGATGCATAAAGTGAGGAGCCAATGGATAAGGCAAGAAGGCAGCCGATGATAACAGGATCCGAGAGCGGACGAAATAATTCGGTGAGCTCGTTAGAAACCAGGTGCTTTATCAGAGAAATACTTCCATAAATAGCAAACATAGCGAAGCTCATGGCATAGGTAATGTCCAGAGGTGTCAGATGGTTTCCGAGCTTCCGGATACAGAGATTTAAGGAGGAGGACATAAAGGCAGCCATCAACAACAGGAAAAAGCCCCATACGGTTGCAGCTTTATCCTCAGAATTTCCGGCAACAATGAAAACACCTAAAAAGCTAAGAAGAATAAAGAAAAATTGTCCTGCAGAGGGCTTTTCATGGAAAAACGGAATGGCAAGTAAGGTGGTAATTAGCGGGATTAATGCCAGAACCACACTTGCTTTCCCAGAAGGATAGAAGCACATGCCGGTGGTTTCAAAAAAGCCATTAAGCAGCTGGAAAATACAGATAGGAAGAATAGATATGCCCATATCACGAAGAGAACGCAGATGAATTCGTCCGGTATGTTTTAAGGCGTAAAGTATCACAAGACAGATTGCAAAACGAAGCGCAATTAGTAGTGCAGTATCTCCATTTAGGCGTGCAGTTAAGATTTTTAGCGGTAAATAAGAGATACCGAATAAGAAATTGTATAGGATAGCTCCCAAGATTGGATTAGTTTGTGCAAATTTCATGACATCCCTTTCAATATGATATAATATGAGCACTTAGTGAGGTGTTTTCGAACTTAGTGCGAGTCATATCTAAGCACTTAATGAAGCCGAGCCAAAGGCGAAAGCTGAATTTAGTACTTATGATATAATGATAAATGGTTCAATATAGGAAATATATGTTAAAGAAACCTCTGTAATCAAGGAAGAATTGCAGAGGTTTCTTTATTTTTTATGTTTTTAAATTTTATGTGAATGTTTTTAATTTGAAAGGCTATGCCTTATCAGAACTGCCAGCGTCTGTTTTGTCAAATTTCTTATAATTTTTAATCAGAATTCCCAGACTGGCGGTTGCGCCGATCATGATGAGGGCGGCGAACATTCCGCCGAAGTTTGCGATGATCTTGACACCATTGACACCAACGGTTGCGATCATGATATAGCCGACTGCCATCGGAACGACACACCATACAAGCTTTAACCACATCGGGGAGTCCGGGGAGTCTGGGTTGATGCCCTGTGTAGAGATACCAGCCATGGCGATGCAGTTGGAGTTGCAGGCGGTAATGGTGCTGAGGAAGATCAGAACCACGAATAACGGGATGATCAGATTTCCAAGTGGAAGTGCGCCTAACATATCATAAGGAACATTTTCAACACCGCGGTCATAAGATGCAACGAGGTCGAACAGTCCGGAGGTCTGTACCCACAGGGAAGTACCGCTGACTAAAACCATCCAGATAGCACTGACAGAAGCACAAAGACCTACATATAATCCAAGAACGTGTTTTACCTTGCGTCCATAAGCGATCTGTCCCATGAAAGCTCCGGAGGTCGGTGCCCATGCCATCCAACTGAACCAGTAGAACGTGGTCCACCACTGCGGCCACTGGGTTCCAACGGATTCACCGGTGATTAAGATACGTTCAATAAAGGTACCTGCGAAACCACCCAATGCCTCGGTAGAGAGGTTGAACAGGAAGGAGGCATTTGAAAATACCAGCAGGAAAATCAGGAAAATGGCAAAGCCGTATACATTGATATTGGAAACGTGCTTCATGGCTTTCTGGATACCGGAAACAGCAGTTGCAACGGTAACGGCTGCAACCACGATGCCAACCATAAACCAGAGTCGGGCATTAGACGGAAGACCGAATATTTTAGAGATACCGCCGGAAATATTCATGAATGCCTGTGCGACGGAACCAGCCATACCGGCGCCGATGGCAAATAAGGTGATTGCGTCGATGGTTTGCATCCAGCGAGGATGGTAGCAGCGGTCGCCCAGAAGAGGGGAAACTTCACTGGCGATGGAATACGGCTTTTTTGCGTTATAATACATGAAAGCAAATACAACAGCCGGAACCGTATACATACAATACGGAACGATCGTCCAGTGAAGGAACATGGTTTCCATGGCAAATTTCAGGGAACCGCTGGTAGAAGGTTCAACGCCGTATAATTCGGTCGGCGGATACGCGTAATGTGCGATCGGTTCTCCTGGTCCCCAGAAGAGGACACCGGCTGCCATGGTCGTTGTAAGGGCGATAGTAAACCAGGAAAAATTGCTCAGTTCTGGTTTGGCGTCCTCACCGCCGATTCGTACATCGCCAAATTTGGAAAACATGGCAACAACGGCGACGATTACGATTGCAAGGGCGAGAATGCTGGCAGCCCAGCCGAGATTTTTGATGATCCAGTTGTTGATATTATTGATGACTCCCAGAAAAGTTTCCTGATCGACAAGGCTTAAAACAAGGAACGCGACCAGAATAATAAATGGCGGGAAAAAGGTCATGATGCGAATTTTTGAGTTTTCATTTTTAGCATTTTTATCAGTCATTTATGATTCCTCCTTGTAGGGTGTATCCCAGATAGGACGATAGTCCTCCGGGTGGCGGTCGGTCAGAACGGTATTAAAATCACGTTCTTTTGCAATCCGGTTTAAATCAACGCTTCCATATAAAATAGCTTCTTCCTGGACGCCGCAGCTGTCAATCCGTTCTCCAATAGGACTTACCAGCTGGCTTTTTCCTGCGAAGATCTCATCGCCGGACAATCCACAGCGGTTGACTGCGGCTATGTATACAAGATTGTCCAGGGCACGGCACGCAAGGTTTAAATCCCACCATTCTTTGAAATAGTAGCTGGCGCGCCATGCGGCCGGGACTAAAACCAGTTCGGCACCGGCCAGTGTCAGCAGGCGGACGGTTTCTGGAAAGCATACGTCGTAGCAGATGACGACGCCGATCTTTCCGAGTTTTGTCTCAAAGACCGGGTACTGGGTGCCGCGCTGCAGATAAGTTCGTTCGTCTCCGACGGGATGCGTTTTTGAATAATGCCCGAGAATCGTGCCGGTATCATCGATCAAAAAAGCAGAGTTTTCGACTCCAGATGGGGTGGAAAAAAGAATCGGAGCCAGAATAAAGACTGAAAGTTCCTTTGCCAGACTACGCATCCGTGTCAAGGAAGGTCCATCTTCGATTTCGGCGAGCTTCATCATATCTGGGATGCAGGTGCCGAGATAGCCGACATTAAATACCTCTGGCAGACAAATCAATTTTGCCCCGTGAGCGGCTGCTTCCCGGATCTGTTTCTCTGCTTTGTCAAGATTATTAGAAACATGGAACAAATCGCAGTTCATCTGGAGCATGGCGATTTGGTAAGGTGATCGAGTTTGTTGCATTTGAGTATCCCTTTCCTAAAATAGAATATTTATTCCATAAACGACATTTATGATATGATTATAGAATTTGTAAAGGAATAAATCAACCAAAATACAATAATAAAGAATAAAATTTACCTTTTTTACAAAGAAATCCTCCGAAATTTGTCTGCTTTGACGAAAAACAAATGTCAAATTGACGAATTTGTAAGGAAAGTATATAATAAAACCAAACGAAAATCGAGTGAGAATCTTGGAATGAATGAGGATAAACGATGGGCAATGAAGTATTGGAACAGATCATAAAAATCAAGGACGCCGTACCGAAAAAACAGAGAATTCTCTGCAATTATCTGGCGCTGAATTATGAAAAGATCGGCGTGATGACGGTGGCGGAACTGGCGGAAAATGCGGGTGTGGGAAGCACGACGGTCATGCGTCTGGTACAGCTTCTGGGCTTTGACAGCTACACTACATTTAAGAAAGCATTGGCACAGGAATCGCTTTTGAAAAATACAACGCCGTACCGTAGCCTGCGGCAAGAATTTTCCCGTACCTCGGAGACGGCGAGCCGGGATACGTTCCATATGCGATCGCGGACGGAATCCAGGTGCTTGAAAATCTCTGTACGCCGTCAAACATTTCCCAGTTTGAGGCGGCAATCCAGCTGATGCTGGAATCAGATCAGCTCTATATATTGGGAATGCGTTCCAGCAAGGCGCTGGCGCTGTATTTTGAATATGTGGCAGAGCGCTTTTATCCGCATATCCGCCAGCTCAGCCGGGAGGAAGAGTTTGTCTATGACCGGATTGCAATCAATACGACGCCGAAGGATGTGCTTTTAGTGTATTCGGTCTGGCCATGTACGAAAAAGACGATTCGTGTGGCAGAGTTAGCACATAACCTGGGAATCCCGATGATACTGATCACAAATACAAGCTTAAATCCATTGGTAAAGATCGCAGATGTAGTGATTGATACGAATTCTGTGAACCATCCGAGCGGTGATACTGCTTTGATGCTGGTAACGGAGGCGCTCATGAGTGAACTGGGAAGACGGACCGCACCGGAATCCATGAAGAATATTGAAAAGATCGAACAGGCATTGAATGACAATGGACTGATTCTCTGGGAGAATTAATCGAAGATGTGTAACTGGAAATTCCGATAAAACAGGGCTGCCGTTATTCCTCAAACGGCAGCTCTTCTTTTCGCAAAAATGTCCGGATCGACTCGTCCCACTCGCGTTCCAGCGTCTTGTCTAACGTAAATTGGTTGAGCGACAGCCCGGTGACACAGCTTAAATGCTGGTTTTCATAATGAATATTTAAGAACAGTCCGCCGACCTGCTCCGGGAGCCATTGGCTTTTGCGGGCGGTCAGAAACTGTTCGGTGGCAGCTTTCGGAAGCTTCAAAATGATGGAGAAGCGCTCCGGAAGCTTTTTTCCTTTTATGAGGGAAAAACAGAACGGGCGCAGAGTTTTCCAGGTTGAATATTCTTCAATCTGCCCCTCGGCACGCTCTTCTTCGGAATAAAAGCTTTTATGGACGCGTCCGTCGATGGAGAAGGTGTTGAACGTTACGATCTCCGCTTCCTTGAGCAGAAAGCGGTCAAATGTCTCTCCGATGAACAGTTTCTTGGTAAATAATTTTATATCACAGATATTGCAGGCAATCATATGTGTCCTCGCTGAGATGGTAAATTCGTTATTTTCTGTGTAATGTAGAAACAATAACGTAGATTCTATTTTATCGCAGGCGGGAGGGGGACGCAAGTGACTTCTTATTGGCAAGACGGAGAATTTTAAAATTTATTAGCACTCAACAAAAATGAGTGCTAATTTTCTATTGACATCTTGGAACGCTGGTATTAAAATAAGAGTCACGGTGATGGAAAATCACAAAAAAAGAATTTTACAAGCGTATATTTATGTAGCTGGATAGCAGGATTGGACGCGGCAGAGTGAAACTGCCAGACTCCATTTCCGGGAGCGGATATCCACTGTATTTTGCAATCAAAAGGAGTGTATAGATATGGCAGCAAAAACAGGAAGTTTATCAATCAACAGCGAGAATATTTTCCCGATCATTAAGAAATGGCTTTATTCCGATCATGATATTTTCTATCGTGAGCTGATTTCCAACGGATGCGACGCGATCACGAAGCTGAAAAAGCTGGCGCTGATGGGCGAGTATGAGGAGCCGGGGGAGACGGAGTATAAGATTCAGGTTACCGTCAATTCCGAGGACAAGACGATTACCGTCGAGGATAATGGTATCGGTATGACTGCCGAGGAAGTGGAAGAGTACATTAACCAGATCGCATTTTCCGGTGCACAGGATTTCCTGGCAAAATATAAGGACAAAGCAAACGAAGACCAGATCATCGGTCATTTCGGTTTAGGTTTCTATTCTGCATTCATGGTAGCGGACAAGGTTACGATCGATACTCTTTCTTATAAGAAAGACGCAGAGCCGGTTCACTGGGAGTCTGAGGGCGGCACTGAGTTTGCGATGGATAAGGGCGATAAGGAAGGCAATGGTACCAAGATTGTCCTTTATTTAAATGAAGACAGCACTGAGTTCTGCAATGAGTATCGCGCACGTGAAGTCATCCAGAAGTACTGCTCTTTCATGCCGGTTGAGATTTACCTGAAAAATGCAACGGCAGAGCCGGAGTATGAGACGATCGAGAAGGATCAGCTGACCGATAAGGACACCATCGTTGAGACGGTGGTCGAGGAAGCAAAGACCGAGGAAAAGGAGAAAGAGGACGGCACGAAAGAGACCGTGGAGGTATCTCCGAGAACCGAGAAATATAAGATCCTGAAACGTCCGGTGGCACTGAATGACATTCACCCGCTGTGGAACAAGCATCCGAACGAGTGCACCGAGGAAGAGTACAAAGAATTTTACCGCAAGGTATTTATGGATTACAAGGAACCGCTGTTCTGGATTCACCTGAACATGGATTATCCGTTCAACCTGAAAGGAATCCTGTACTTCCCGAAGATCAACATGGAGTATGAGAGCATCGAGGGCACCATCAAGCTGTACAATAACCAGGTATTTATCGCGGATAATATCAAGGAGGTCATTCCGGAGTTCCTGATGCTCTTAAAGGGTGTGATCGACTGCCCGGATCTGCCGTTGAATGTATCGAGAAGTGCGCTGCAGAATGATGGATTTGTAAAGAAGATTTCCGATTACATCACCAAGAAGGTAGCGGACAAGCTGACCGGTATGTGCAAGACAGACCGTGAGACCTATGAGAAATATTGGGACGATATCGCTCCATTTATCAAATTTGGCTGCTTAAAGGATCAGAAATTTGCTGAGAAGATGGATGATTACATCATCTACAAGAACCTGGACGGAAAATATCTGACGCTGAAAGACTGCATGGATAAGGCGAAAGAGGAAGGTCATGAGAACCAGATCTACTATGTAACAAATGAGAAAGAGCAGAGCCAGTACATCAACATGTTCAAGGCAAACGGACAGGATGCGATCATCATGTCTCACAGCATTGATAATCCATTCATCAGCCAGGAAGAGCAGAAGCATGAGAACCTGAAATTCCTGCGTATTGATGCCGATGTCAATGACACGCTGCGCGAGGAAGTGAAGGAAGAGGACAAGGAAGCGCTCAAGAAACAGGAAGAGACGCTGACAGAGACCTTCAAGAAAGCACTGGGCGATGATAAGCTGCAGGTAAAGGTTGAGAAGCTGAAGGATGCTGAGATTTCTTCGATGATCACCCTGTCGGAGGAAACACGCCGTATGCAGGATATGATGAAGATGTACAACATGGGCATGGACGCGTCGATGTTCGGCGGCAGCGGTCAGGTGCTGGTACTCAACGCGAACAACAAGCTCGTTCAGTACGTCTTAGAGCACACGGATGGCGAGAATACGCCGAAGATCTGCGAACAGCTCTACGACCTGGCACAGCTCAGCCACGGTTCCCTGACACCGGAGCGCATGACGAAGTTTATCGCACGGTCGAATGAGATTATGGGTATGATGCTGAACTAAGGGCGTCTGGTTTAGGACTGTTTTATATAGGAAAATATGTTAAAATATCATATATGATATGATAACGGAGCTGCTGCACGTAAATGTGGCAGCTCTTTTATTACCTGTCGTAAGAGAGCAAATGGGATTCACTATTTCACGAATTTAGTATTTATGATAGAATAGGAGCACTTAGCAAGGTTTTTTCAGATTTGACGGGGAGGTGCGTGTATGTTTGGAATCGGAGGATGGAAACAGGTTGGCGCGACGTTTGATATGAAACGGCAGGCGGCGATCCGGGAGCAGCTGGAACAGGCGGGAATTGAGTATCAGGTCAAGGTGCAGAACCGTCTGAAAGCGGGCGTGCTTTCCGGCAATCAGCGGGCGAGGCTGGGAAGTGCGGGAGAAAATGCGGCATCGGAACGGGAATATCTGTTTTATGTGCAGAAAGCAGAGGAGGAAAAGGCGCGCCGTGTGATAGAAAGCGCCGGAAGATAAAACAGGTATTTTCTGGGAATGAAAGACCTGAATGACGAAGGAGAGAAAATGGGAGAGGGAAAATGGAATGAATCGGATCTTTGGCAGCGGGAGGCAGAAGAAAATGGTCTGCAAACGGAACCTGAGCTGCAGAATGCGGTTCAGAATCCGAAACAAATCCGAAAAACCTGCCGCCGCGAGGTGCGCCGTGTCTGCAATGCCCTCGGCTGGGCGCTGGCATTTTTCAGCGTGATGACGGTGCTTGTCAGCATACTTCTGGAAGTGGCTGGCAACGTATGGGCGGACGGAGGCGTGATCAGTACGTTTTTGAACCGGATGGTAAATGCAGCGTGGTATGAGGACGGCGGAAGCACGCTGGTCATATATGCGCTGGTTCTTCCATTCGTATTTTTAATTCTGCGCCTTGTCCCGGAAGAACGGGCAGAGAAAATGAAGATTAGTTTCCTGCAGTTCTGTATGTTTTTTATTTTGGCACAGGGATTTGGAACTATCTTTAACCTGCTGGGAAATGCAATCAATGATGCGGTGGCGGCAAGTAGCGGCGGCGATGCATCCGCGATGAACCCGGTCAACGAGATGCTGGATTCGCTCTCGCCGGTAATGATTTTATATGTAGGGTTTTTAGGACCCATTATTGAGGAATATATCTTTCGATGGAAACTCTTAAACCGATTGCGCCGTTTTGGCGATAAGGCGGCTATCACCTACACGGCGCTGATGTTTGGTCTGATGCACGGAAATGTGACGCAGTTTCTCTATGCGGCGGTGATTGGCGTGGTTCTGGGATATGTGGCGGTGAAGACGGGACGGATGCGTTATAACTGTCTGCTGCATATTCTGATCAACAGCTGGTCGTTAGTGATAGCGATGCTTGGAACACAGGATACGCTGCTGCCGCTGTTTATCACGTTTCTGATGACCGGGTTTATGGGCTGCACGATCATCGGGGCGTTTGTTCTGCTGATTTTCAATTTCCGGAAAATCCGGCTGTCCGATGGGGCACTCCCAGAGGGTGTGAAATTCCGCAATATATGTGGGGCAATGTATGGGAATCTCGGGACAGTGGCATTTATTCTGGTAAGTTTGATTACGATGGCGTTTTTCTTGTCGAGATGATGTGGTGGTCAGTTGCTGTTCACAAGCAGGCACTTTTGGAAGTGAAAGTGCCGTAAGATAACGTGGTGGCAGCAGGAATTAGTTGTATTTAAATGCGAAGCCACGGTAAAATCTGTTACTGGGCACGTGTGCGTGAACAGTAACGCTGTTCACGTGTTTGTCGTGTATTTCACTGGATTATGCTTGACTTCCTACTGTGTGATTACTATAATAAATAGTAATGAATACTACGTGATGTGAATTGCGTAACGGGAGGACGTTATGTTATATAAAATTATTGGTGACAGCTGCATGGATTTGACGGAGGAACTGAAATTGGATCCGCATTTTCAGATGATTCCGCTGACCCTGCAGATAGGGGATTACAAGGTAACGGATGATGAGACATTTAACCAGAAGGAGTTTCTGGCAAAGGTAAAGGCAAGTCCCGAGTGCCCGAAGACGGCGTGCCCTTCACCGGAGAGATTCAAGGAAGCATTTGAGGGCGAGGCAGAATATATTTTCGTGGTAACGCTTTCGAACCATCTGAGCGGCTGCTACAACTCGGCGGCTTTGGCAAAACGCCTTTATGAGGAAGAGAACGGAACGGACGGGAAGAAGATTGCAGTCATTGATTCCCTGTCGGCGTCGGCGGGCGAGTTAAATATTGCGCTGTTCATCCGGGATCTGTGCGAGAAAGGTCTTCCGTTTGAGGAGATCTGCAGGCAGACGGAGGCATATCGGGATTCGATGAACACGTATTTCGTCATTGAGACACTTGATTTCTTAAAGAAAAATGGTCGTCTGACCGGTTTGACGGCTTTTATCGCGTCGGCGCTGAATATCAAGCCGGTTATGGGCGCGGACAGCGGTACGATCATCAAGCTTGATCAGGCGCGCGGCATGACCCGGGCGCTCGACCGGATGGCGGAGATTGCGTGCAAAGAGGGCGGCGATACCACAAGCAAACGTCTGGTGATCGCACACTGTAATAACCCGGAACGTGCTGAGCACGTGAAAGAGATCATGTGTAAACGGGCAAACTTCCGTGAGGTAGTGATCACGAATACGGCTGGCGTTGCAACCGTATATGCGGGCGACGGCGGAATCATTATGACACTGTAGGGAGAAAGAGTGGGTGATGACAGCTGGAAAGGTGGAAAACGCCGGACAGCTGCGATTGATTGAGGAAAAATGAAGCATACATTTTTTAGTAAATGCACGAAAATGCCGTTCAGATACCGGACGGCATTTCTTTTATCCAGAATTGGAAATTTGACAATTTTGGCAGGAATGACGCTTTTGCTTGGCGGATGCCAGGCGGGAGGTTCCATATGGAAAGAGACAATCTCATTGGAGCCAAAAGACAAAACGGTATCGGAAGAAACGCTTGATCCGGAAACAGATATAGACGGGCAGGTGGAGTCAGAACAGGTAGATGGCGCGGAACTGAGGGTGGAAATGCAGGGGCAGGGTGAATCCGGCAAACTTGAGTCAGAACCGGGAGAAAATGATTCAAATGAGTGTTCGCTTCTGTTTGCCGGAGATATCTATTTTTCCAACCATGTTTTAAATGCCTACGACCGTGTGGGAGGTATCGGTGGCGTCCTCGGAGAGAGCTTGCGGGAGACGATCGCGGAGTCTGATATTTTTATGGCAAACCTGGAATTTCCGTTCAGCGACCGGGGAACACAGGCGGCGGATAAACAGTTTACGTTCCGGGTATCGCCGTCCCGCGTGTCTATTTTACAGGAGATCGGACCAGACATCGTGACGGTGGCGAACAACCATGCGCTAGATTACGGCACGGACGCACTGCTGGACACGTGCGATACGCTGGACAGTGCCGGGATTTTGCATGTTGGGGCGGGAAAAAATCTGGAAGAGGCGAAACAGCCGCAGATCATTGAGAAAAATGGAAAAAAGATTGGTTTTCTGGGCGCGTCGCGCGTCTTTCCGACGGGCGGATGGGCGGCAGGATCGTCGCATCCGGGCATGTTTTCGGCGTATGACACGGCTTCGGTCGTGCAGGAGATCCAGAAGGTAAAGAAAGAGTGTGATTATCTGGTTGTCTATGTCCACTGGGGTATCGAGCGGAACACGCAGCCAGAGGCGTACCAGCGGGAGATGGGACATCAGTACATCGACGCGGGCGCTGATCTGGTGGTTGGCAGCCATCCACATGTGCTGCAGGGGATTGAGCTGTATCATGGAAAATGGATTCTGTACAGTCTGGGAAATTTTGTGTTCGGAAGTTCGATTCCGGAGACAATGCTGGTGCAGGCGTCGCTAGATGCACAGGGAGAGACGGCGCTTTCGATTGTGCCTGCAACTTCATCTGCCGGATATACGAGAGAGCTGGATGTGGGGAAGAAAGAGGCGTTTTACCAGAAGATACAGGGGCTTTCGGACGGCGTGCAGATTGATGAGAATGGAAAAGTGCAGGTGCAGTAAAATCAATTCGTGAAATCCTGCCCCTGAAAACACCCGCTTTCCCGCAGTGCCTTGGAAAACGTATTCAAAAACGCCCGCTTATTTCCACTCCATTCCGGTGCGACCAGCAATTTTTTCGGTCCATCGCCACTGATCCGGTGGATGACCATATCGGGCGGCAGCAGGCGGATACATTCGATCAGCAGCTCAATGTATTCGTCCATTGAAAAGACCGGAAAAGGTGCCTGTTCGTAGAGCTCTGCCAGCTTCGTGCCGCGTAAAATGTGGAGAAGCTGAAGTTTGATGCCGTCGATAGCAGGCTGGAAATCGGCCAGATAGCGGACGGTATCGAGCATCTGAGCTTTCGTTTCATCAGGCAGCCCCAGAATGACATGGACGATGACGGTCAGACCGGCGGATTTCAGTTCACGGACGGCATTTTCAAAGACTGGGAGGGAATAACCGCGCTGGATGCGCGCAGCACTTTCCTCATGGATGGTCTGAAGTCCCAGTTCCACCCAGACCGGTTTTCGGCGGTTTAAGCGGGCGAGAAGCTCCAGGACATCCGGCGGCAGGCAGTCCGGGCGGGTTCCGATGGACAGGGCAGCCACGTCCGGGTGGGCGATTGCTTCGGAAAAAAGCGGCTCCAGATAGGAGACAGGCGCATAGGTATTTGTGTAGGACTGGAAATATGCGACATATTTTCCACCCTTTATTTTATTTGCGACATGCGCCTTTGCCGCTTCGATCTGTTCGGTCACGGAAGTGTGAGCCGGCTCTGCAAAATCGCCGGAACCGCCGTGGCTGCAGAAGATACAGCCGCCCGTTCCCAGCGTACCGTCCCGGTTGGGACAGGTCATGCCGCCGTCGAGCGCCAGCTTGTAGATTTTCTGCCCAAATTGGTCTTTCAGCCATGCGTTTAACGAATAGTAGGGACGACCGTCGGAGTAGCAGCGGGGCATGGAGGAATCCGGCTGTTTGCCGGAGGTGGTGGATGCAGGATGGAATGTTTCGGGTAATGATAGGTATGTTTGAGTGGTTTGCTTCATACGGACTCCTGTGTTTTACTATATAAATGAAAGCTTACCAGAACCACAGCATTTTGTAAATACACGAAAGAATATCGTATTGAGGCATTTTGAGGAAAATGATATAATGAGCGCAGAAGAAAAGAATGCGGCTGCGAAGCAGACATATTCTTTTCTTGCGCCATTAACGAACGAACAGCCATGCGAAGCAGGGCGGTAGAGCGCGATAGCGCGGGTTCGTGAGTTATGATATAATACATACAAGAAGTCAGATTGAATCAAAATATCTGAAATCATAATCATATAAAGGGAACAATTGTTAATGTTCCCGGGTAGGCACTTTTGGAACCGAAAGTGCCGTAAGAAAATGTGGTGGCAGCAGGAATTTGCCGTATTAAAATGCGAAGCCACGGCAAATTCCGTTACTGGGCACGTATGCGTGAACAATAACAAACAATTTGGGGAAAAGGAGAAGGGATATGTCAGTCAAAGAAACACTGAAACAGCTGGAATCTGAGAAAACGAAAGTACTGATGGCAGAATTATACGGGGCAGAGAAAGCGGAGGAGAACCGGGCGCGTTACCGCTACGTGGCAGAGCGCTTTGAGAAAACATATGGGGAACGTGATATCAAGCTGTTTACTTCCCCGGGACGGACGGAGATCAGCGGCAACCACACCGATCACAATCATGGCAAGGTGCTGGCGGGCAGCATCAACCTGGACTGTGTCGGCGCGGCGGCACCGAACGGAACCGACACGATCCGCATATTAAGTGAGACATTTCATCAAAATTTCAGCATCCATTTAAGCGATCTGAAACCGAGCACGGGTATGAGCGGCACCATCGACCTGACAAAGGGCATTTTAAAGGGCTTTGAGGAGAGAGGATACAAGGTCGGCGGATTTGACGCATACATTACCAGCAATGTTATCAGCGCGGCGGGCGTCAGCTCTTCGGCTTCCTATGAGATGCTGATCTGCTCTATGTTAAATACGATGTTTAACGAGGGAAAGATGGATGTTGTCACCTACGCCCACATCGGAAAATATGCAGAAAACAAGTTCTGGAACAAGGCGTCGGGTCTGCTCGATCAGATGGCATGCGCGGTCGGCGGTCTGATTACGATCGATTTTAAAAATCCGGAAGCGCCGGTTGTGGAGAAGATTGATTTTGATTTCGGCGCGCAGGATCACAGCCTGATGATTGTAAATACGGGAAAAGGCCACGCGGATCTGAGCGCAGATTATTCTTCCGTTCCAAACGAGATGAAAAAAGTAGCGCAGTACTTTGGCAAAGAGGTCTGCGCGGAGATTTTCGAGGAAGAGGTGATCGCAAACCTGGCGAAAGTGCGTGCATTTGCGGGAGATCGTTCCGTGATGCGTGCGTTCCATTTCTTTGAGGAAAATAAGAGAGTGGAGCAGGAAGTAAAGGCTTCGGGAAAATGATTTTGCTGCCTTTTTGGAGGGAATCACAGCTTCGGGCAATTCTTCCTGGAAATGGCTTCAGAATGTATACACGACTGCAGACGTGCAGGAGCAGGGCATCAGCATTGCACTGGCGCTGACGGAATTGTTTATCGCGAAAAAAGGACGCGGCGCGTGCCGGGTTCATGGCGGCGGCTTTGCCGGTGTTATCATGGCGATGATTCCGAACGATCTGGTGGACGAGTATACAGAATATATTGAAAATGCGATCGGAGAGGGCAATGTATACCGCATGAGCATCCGCCCGCACGGCGCGATCTGCGTGAGCGAGCGCATCTAAAAATTGGGACCTGGAAAGGCGGTGGAATTTATGGGAAATAAAAATCTGATTATCACAATCGAGAGGGAGTACGGAAGCGGAGGACGTATTGTGGGACGCAAGCTGGCAGAGGAGCTGGGGCTTCATTTCTACGACGATGAGATCTTAAAGATGGCGTCGGAGAAGAGTGCGGTCGGAGAGGAATTTTTCCGTTTAGCGGATGAGAAAGCGGGAAACAACCTGCTTCACCGTCTGACTGGCGCGAAGAAGGCAGATGTGTTCGGAAAGCCGTCCCTGAAAGGCGATGTGACATCGCCGGATAACCTGTTTAAATTCCAGGCGATGGTGATGCGGGAGCTGGCAGAACAGGAACCGTGCGTATTTGTAGGCCGTGCGGCTGGCTATGTGCTGGATCAGGACGAGGAGATCGAAAATCTGGTCCGCATCTTTGTCTATGCCGACCGTGTGCGCCGCGTGCAGCGCGTTATGGAAGTAGACTGCATCAGTGAAGAAAGAGCGAAGAAGCGCATCCGGAAGATTGAGAATGAGCGGAAGAATTATTATAAATATTTTACCGGAAATGACTGGAAAAATATGAAGAACTACGATCTTCCGATCAATACGACCCGCCTCGGACTGGACGAGACGGCGGAGCTGATCAAGGAATATGTGAAGCTGCGCGGGTATATGAAGTAGGGGTAAATGAAAACAACCTGTCTGTGATGCAGGCTAAAAATTTCAGTTGAAGATTGCGGGAAGCAGGGCAGATTTGGAAGATGAGAAGTGCCAGCGGATCGCCAGCTCAATCAGCTCCCAGAATGCTGGGAGAGTGATTCCGGCATTCTGAATTTTCCTTTGACGACAGTAGAATCATTACGACCGTATTACAAATTATTTACGGTTTGAAGTGGCATATTGACGGTTAAAATGGAAAAATGATACAATGATTTCAGAAAGAAAGGGGGCAAAAGCATGAGAAGTGCATCTGAATTTAGGCAAATGGCGCGTGAGACACTGCGCGGAAACTGGAAACTTGCGATGGGAACGGGATTAGCAGCGTCCCTGATTGGTGCGGAGATTGCCGATACGGCGCCAAATGGAATATCAGAGCTGCAAAAAGTGATACAGGCACGACCGGAAGTGAAGAATGTGCTGACGCAGGTATTTCTGATGCGCAGCATGCTTCTGCCTTGGTGCTTTTGCTTATCTGGGGCTTGATGGTGGTTATTATTGGAGGTGCGGGGCAGATGGGATACGCCCGTTTCCATCTGAATCTGGCAGAGAAAAAGGAAGCATCCTTTTCTGATTTATTTTCCCAGTTTTCGCGGATCACAGATGGCGTGGCGATGGTATTTGTGCGCGGCTTTTATATATTTTGCTGGACCTGCCTGTTTTTCGTTCCGGGTTTCATAAAGACGTACAGCTATGCGATGACACCATATGTGCTGATGGAACATCCAGAATATTCCGCCAACGAGGCGATCACCGAGTCGCGCCGCCTGATGGATGGGAAAAAATGGAATTTATTCTGCCTGACCTTTAGCTTTATCGGCTGGCGGCTGATCTGCAGCATTCAATATATAATACCAGCGGTTCTTTTGTATACACAGGGAAGGCTCAGCGGTGTGACCGTGCTGTTTCTGGTAGGGCTGATGGGACCGCTCAATATTGGCTATCTGTTTCTGCGCCCATATGAGGAGGCGGCATTTGCGGCATTTTATAGGGACGTGCGGGATGAGAAGAGGGAAATAGAAGAGATAGAAATGCGGGATAAGTGGAGTGAGAATGAGCCGGAGAAAAGTGAAAATGCGTGAACTCTGTCTGTACAAAAATGAAATCATTTGCATAGAACTGTGCTTGTGTAAGGATAGACGGAACAATAAAAATCTTTGAAAATCAAATTGGCGAAAGCCAAAATAAGAATCTGTAATCAAAAATTTCCTCAGAAAGTGGTCAAAATGAAAGCTTTCTGAGGAGTTTTTTTGAGTTGTATTATTTATTTTGTTTTAGTCCATCCGTGCTTTCTCAGACAGCAAATGTTTCTGGCAATAGAAGAATGCCGGAATCAGAAATGCATCGGCGAGCAGCCATGCAAGCGGCGAGGCAAAACAGATGATGATGTAGCCAAAGATCGGTACCAGCAGGAAGCCGACCATGGCGCGGGCGATCATTTCGCAGACACCTGCCAGGATGGCGAACAGGCTGTAGCCCATTCCCTGAATCGTGAAACGCCATACATTGACGATTGTCAGAGGTATGTAGAACAGGGAGTTGAAGGTCAGGAACTGGTGCGCCTGATGGATTACAACTGTTTCCGAGGCATCGACGAAGAGAAGCGGAATCACGCCGCCAAACACGGTCAGCACGATGCACGCCGCAATGGAGTAGATGCCGCCGATGAGAGTCGCGGACCGGACGCCCTGGCGGATGCGGTCTACCTTTCCGGCACCGGCGTTCTGTCCGGCGTAGGTTGCCATCGTGCCGCCCAGCGCGTCAAACGGGCAGCAGAAGAACATGCCGATCTTCTGACCTGCGGTGACGGAGGCAACCGCGATGGAACCTAAGGAGTTGATGGCAGTCTGGATGACAACCGAGCCGATCGCGGTAATCGAATACTGGAGTCCCATCGGCACACCCATTTTGCAGAGAATGTAAATGTGTCTGCCGCTGATGCGCGTTTCCTCATGGTGCATATGCAGGATTTCAAATTTTTTCTTCATATAGATCAGGCAGAGAATACCGGATACTGCCTGAGAGATAACAGTTGCATAGGCAGCTCCGGCGGTGCCGGTTCCGATCTGTACGATGAAAAGCAGATCCAGCGCAATGTTTAAAAGGCTGGATAAAATCAGGAAATAGACCGGCGTTTTGGAGTCGCCGAGCGCACGGATGATGCCCGCCAGCGTATTGTACAGGTAGGTTGCCGGAATACCGGCGAATACGAAGAAAATGTAGCTGTACGCGCCGTCAATGATATTGTCCGGCGTCTGCATCCAGACGAGAATCTGGCGTGTCATCAGGCAGACGATCACGGTCATGACCACGGCAAAACAGGAGGCGATCCATCCGGCATTAGCGACGAAACGGCGCATGTCCTTGTAATCCTGTGCGCCGAACCGCTGTGCAACCGGAATGGAAAACCCGGTGCAGACGCCGATGACGAAACCGTTAATCATAAAGTTGATGGCGGAGGTGGAACCGACCGAAGCCAGTGCATCGACACCGAGAAATTTTCCAACAATGATCGTATCGACCATGCTGTAAAACTGCTGGAACAGAAGTCCCATCAGCATCGGAACCGCAAAGCCCAGAATCAGCTTTGCCGGGCTCCCGTTTGTCATATCTTTTATGGTAGAGCGTTGCGAAGAGCGGCTCATGGAAAAACCATCCTTTCTAAAAAACGATTATAAAACTCTGAGAGTAGATTTTATAAGAAATACATAAAATTGGCAATCCGAAAAATCACGAAAAAAAGTAAAATAGAGGCACTTTTTTTGTGATATAGAAGAGAGGAGTGTCTGCGGATAGCAGCTTTCTGAGTAGAGAATGGAATGTATGAATTGTGTTACTGAGCACACATGCGTGAACAGTAACGGAATTGTGAAGAAGCTGCGAGCTGGTTAGCACGCGGTATTTTACAATCAGTGACATACATGGTATCATAACAGATAGAGTGATTTTTATATAGAACGGAAATGAGGGTAACATACATGAAGAGACTGGCGGTGGGAATCCTGGCGCACGTAGATGCGGGGAAGACAACATTATCAGAGGCGATGCTCTATGCGGGCGGCATGATCCGCCATCTGGGGCGGGTGGACAAGGGCGATGCGTTCCTGGACACATATGAATTGGAGAAAAAGCGCGGAATCACGATTTTTTCCAAGCAGGCGCGGCTTGCATGGGATGATATGGATGTGACGCTCTTGGACACGCCGGGACATGTGGATTTTTCAGCGGAAATGGAGCGGGTGCTTCAGGTGCTGGACTATGCGGTGCTGGTCATCAGCGGTTCAGACGGCGTGCAGGGACATACAAGGACGCTGTGGCGGCTGTTGGCGCGCTACCAGATTCCGGCGTTCCTTTTTATCAATAAAATGGATCTGGCGCCGGGACGGGAACAGGAGGTCCTGCGCGACCTAAAAGAGTCGCTGGGCGGCAACTTCGTTGATTTTGGTGCGGACGGGACGGAAAGTTTCTATGAAGAGGCAGCAGTCAGCGGCGAAGCGGAATTGGAGGAATTTCTGGAGACGGGACAGGTGTCTAAAGATGCGATCCGCAGCCGGATTGCCAGCCGGGATCTGTTTCCGTGTTATTTTGGTTCGGCGCTCAAAAATATGGGCGTGGAAGAATTTATGCGCGGTTTGGAAGAATATACGCTGGAACCAGTGTATCCGGACGAATTTGGGGCGAAAATATTTAAAATTGTGCGCGACAACCAGGGCGAACGCCTGACTTATATGAAGATCACGGGCGGCGTGCTGCATGTCAAAGACCGGATCGGCGAGGAAAAGGTAAATCAGCTCCGCCTGTATTCAGGCGATAAGTATGAGGCGGTGAGCGAGGCACCGGCGGGTATGATTTGTGCGGCAACGGGACTTTTGCACACGAAACCGGGCGAGGGGCTTGGAGTCTGTGAAATGGGCGCGGAACCGGTGTTGGAGCCGGTTTTGACGTATCGCGTCGAGCTTCCGGAGGACGTGGATGCGGCGGCGATGCTGCCGAAACTGCTTCAATTAGAGGAAGAAGAGCCGGAGCTTCATATTGTCTGGGAGGAAGAAAAGAAAGAGATTCACGCCCAGATCATGGGCGAGATCCAGATGGAGATTCTGAAAAGCCTGATTGCAGAGCGTTTTGGGGTAAATGTCCGGTTTGGCGGGCGCAGCATTGTATATAAAGAAACGATCACCGATACGGTCGAGGGTGTCGGGCATTTTGAGCCGCTCCGCCATTATGCGGAGGTACATCTGCTTCTGGAGCCGGGAGAACCGGGCAGCGGGCTGGTATTTGATACCGATTGCAGTGAAGATATTTTAAGTAAAAACTGGCAGCGGTTGGTGCTGACGCATCTGGAAGAAAAGGTACACCGGGGTGTTCTGATTGGGGCGCCGATCACGGATATGAAAATTACACTGAAATCGGGACGCGCCCATGTGAAACATACAGAAGGCGGCGATTTTCGACAGTCCGTGTACCGGGCGGTCCGTCAGGGACTGATGCAGGCGCATTCGGTGCTGTTGGAACCATTTTATGCCTTTCACCTGACGATACCGGACAAGATGGTGGGACGTGCAATGACCGATCTGGAGCGGCGGTTTGCCGTCTTTGAGGGACCGGCGCTGGAGGACGGGCAGGCAATATTAACCGGACGTGCCCCGGTATCGGCACTCGATGGATATCAGACGGAGGTGACGGCGTACACGGGCGGATTGGGACAGATGATCTGCACGCTTGATGGCTACGGACCATGCCACAATGAAGAAGAAATCATTGCGGCAGCTGGGTATGATCCGGATGCGGATTTGGCAAACCCGAGCGGATCTGTTTTCTGTACGCACGGAGCCGGATTTGTCGTCAACTGGGACGAGGTCAAAGATTACATGCATCTGGAAAGCTGCCTGGGTGCGTCCAATGGAAAGCGGCGGATGGAGGCGATTGAGGCAGGCGCACGTTCCTCCGACGGACAGGGCGGAGGTTCTGTCGAGGAAATGTGGATTGGAACGGATGAGGTCGATGCGATTCTGGCGCGCACCTATCATGCCAATAAAAAGGAAGACGGCGGAAAACGCCGCTGGGGCGGAACCAGTAAACGACCAGTGCAGCAGTACGGCGCGGGCGTGTATGGAGAGACGGCGCGGAGACAGGAAGCGGTGAGACAGAAGAGCGATTCGAAAGCCGGGACAGCTGGAGTTTCGACATTTGGAAATGTGGGAAAATCAGGAGGATCCGTGGCTGGAAATGCAGGGGGATTTGAGCATGCAGGGAAAGCGCCGGAAAGTGGCAGACAGGGCAGCAGAACTGGCAGCTCCAAAGAAAAAATGGAATCAGCGGTTCGGGAATATCTGCTGGTAGATGGCTACAACATTATTTTCTCCTGGGACGAGTTAAATGAGCTGGCAAAGATCAACATTGACAGCGCCCGTGGTAAGCTGCTGGATATTCTATGCGATTATCAGGGAAGCCGCGGTATCGAGGTGATAGCGGTGTTCGATGCTTACCGGGTGCAGGGACACCGGACGGAGGTGACGGATTACCACAACATTCATGTAGTCTTTACGAAAGAGGCGGAGACAGCTGACCAGTACATCGAGAAATTTGCCCATGAAAATGGGCGGAAATATACGGTGATGGTAGCGACCTCCGACCGTCTGGAACAGATCATCATCCGTGGGCAGGGCTGCGGGCTGTATTCGGCGCGGGATTTTGAGGAAGAGGTAGACCGTGTGAAGAATCAGACACGTGAGCATACCAACCGACCGCATAGCGGACATAAAAATTATCTGCTGGATTCGGTGCCGGAAGAGGTGCTGCGGCAGGTGAAGAAGGACGAATAATGTATAAAAAGCGGATGTTCGTATAGATTACTCGAAGGCATGAATCAGATCTTTCTGCATAAATTTCATCAGTTCTGCTGCCGCAGGCGACTGCATTTCCCGTACGGGGGCGGCGATGCCGATCTCAAAGGACGGGGAAGTGTCGAGCGGCAGTGTCACAACCGGTCCATCCCATTGTCGGGATAAAATGCGGTTGATCAGGGTAACGCCCATTCCTGCGGCGACCATCGTCCATGCAGCCGGGACATCGGAAGTCGAGGCGCAGATATGGGGCGTGATGTGGTGCTTCGCCAGAAGCCGGGAATTATCTGTTTCCATGTTGGGGTGAATGGAAATATAATTTTCATTGGCAAGATCCTGAAGCGGATAAATGCCCATCTCAACCGCCGGGTGTGACTGCGGAACCCAGATGCAGATTGTGTCCTCACAGAGTGGAATGAAGGTATCGATCCCATCGCGGCGGCTGATGATACAGAAATTAAGCGCCTGTTCCTGAAGCAGGCTGCACAGATGGGAGCTAAGAGTATCAACAATATCGAATACATATTGGTTGGAGATTGCTACATCCCGGATCGGAAGCTTCCCAATGAGGAATGCCCTATCGGGAATTATGGGTGGATGCACCGAGAGTATCTGAAGGAGCACAATTCAATGATGTTCAATGATTTGGTTCTGGACTGCCAGCTCTGGACTTACCTTGCCGATTTGAACGAGCAGGCAGAGAACTGATTACAGTTTATTATTAAGCAGATGCAGGAAACGGAGAATGTAACGGACGAATTGAAAGAACAGAATCAGATGGCATGGGTACAAGCTATGAACAACAGTTACAACCGGGCAGAAGAGATTGTGATTCATGAGTTGGTTCTGTAATAAAGAGTAAAATAAGCAAGACTGGATGTTATTCTACGAGAGATTGCATCCAGTCTTTTTTGAAAAAAGCTTACTTTTTTGTATGTGAAATATTTTAATGCGAATTAATGCAAAATTTCACTTACAAATCTTGAATAAATGTGCGTAAAATTATTGCTTATTAAAGCACATCTGTTATAATAAATACATACACAGAAAGAAAACAAATGTGAGTGATTTTAAAAACGAAAGTTGGTGAACACGTGGATATTAGAACGATAGCAAAACAAGTTATTATAGAAAAGGATGGCATTGCCAAAGCAGCAGATTTTGTTCAGGCAGGAATTCATGCTGCTGATGTAGTAAACATGTGCAATGCCGGATACCTTGATCGCATTCGACACGGATATTATCAACTTGCTGAGGCGGATACATCTTCTGAAGAACAACTCATTGCAGCATTGATTCCAAAGGCAATTATTTGTGTGGAATCGGCTCTTTTTCATTATGGCTATAGTGACTTTGCACCTCGTAAATGGTCTATTGCTGTACCGAGATCTATGTCCCGGACAAAACTGGAAGTAGATGCACTGGCTTTGCAAACGTATTATGTTCAACCAGAAATATATGAACTGGGGAGAGTAACGGATGATTTTTCAGGGATTAAGCTTTCCGTATATGATCGGGAGCGCACAATTTGTGATTGCTTCAAATATCGTTCAAGGCTTGATCATGAAATATTTAGCAAGGCATTGAATGCTTATGTAAAGGATGAGAAGAAGAATCTGCAAAATCTTTCCATATATGCGAAAAAGCTAAGGGTGTACAAGAAGGTCAACGAATTGATGTCGGTGCTGCTGAATGGCTAATATGGTTGTATCTGTGCTCATGTGATTACCTGAATTATTTAAAAATTGTATATGAGCATCTTATATAGAGAAAATAATGATAGGAATTATGTGAAAGTGAGGCGATGAGTATGTTAATGAATACGGCTGAGTATCTTTCCATTATCGAAAATATTAAGAGTGAAATTACTGCGGCACAATATCGTGCGGCAGTTCATGTGAATGCAGATATGCTGCTTCTCTATTATGATATTGGTTGCGTAATCAATGAACATAAATCATGGGGAAACAAGTTTATTGATAACCTTGCAGCAGATATTCGAATTGCTTTTCCAGAAAGCAAAGGATATTCTGTTCGTAATTTGAAGTATATGGCAAAATTCGCAGAGATTTATCCAGACCGAGAATTTGTGCAACAGGTTGTTGCACAAATTCCATGGGGTCACAATATAGTTCTTCTGGATAAGGTCGCTGATATGGATGAACGTAAATGGTATATTAAAAAGTCAGCGGAAAACGGCTGGTCTCGAAATGTTCTTGTTCATCAGATTGAAAGCAACTTGTATCAGAGACAGGTTCTGGCAGATAAAGTTACAAATTTTGATCACCGCTTACCGTCTCCGCAAAGTGAACTTGCGGTGCAGACAATGAAAGACCCATATGTATTTGATTTTATTCCTTTCCGGGAAGATATGCTCGAACGGGATATTGAGCAGGCACTTGTTAGGGATGTCACCAAGCTCCTTCTGGAGCTTGGAACAGGGTTTGCATTTCTGGGAAACCAGTATCACCTGAATGTAGGCGGCGATGATTTTTACATTGATTTGTTGTTCTATAACCTGAATCTTCGCTGTTATGTAGTTATCGAATTGAAAACCGGTGATTTCAAGCCGGAATATGCTGGTCAGCTAAACTTTTATCTGTCAGCCGTGGACGGCATTTTGAAAAAAGAGCAGGATAATCCGTCCATTGGTTTGCTTCTGTGCAAAAGCAAAAATAATGTGGTCGCAGAATATTCGCTCAAAGATATTTCAAAGCCGATTGGTGTAAGCGAATACAAAATAACTAGTAGTTTGCCGGATAATCTGGAAAAGCAGCTGCCATCTGTTGAAGATATTCAGAAACGGATTAAATAAACATAAGAATTGATAAAATTATTAATTATAGGATGTTTGAGCGTAAAATACAGTTTTCGGAAGATATGATTAATAGCAAAGATTTGATGGAAAAGAAAAGTGCGTTAGATTTTATTATTAATGCACTGCAATATCTTATATCTACTCAAGGAGACAGTAGAAATGAGCAGTATAAAACATTGGCTTTGAGTGTGAGTGATAATATGGATGGCAAAGTTTATGCTGTTGTAAAAAAGAGTTGGAAGAATTAATGAAATTGTCTAATGAGTATTTTGATGTAAGACACAATGATTATTTGAATGCGGCAAAAGAAAAGAGAGAGGCGTTAAATGATTCACTGTTTATCGAATACTTGTATAATCGTGCTTATGCAATGTTGTATTTGCTTAGATTAAAATATAAAGAGACAAACGAATGTGAATAATACTTTCTTATGATTGGAGATGAAAGATAAATGGAAAAGTATAAAGAACCACAAATATATATAGTTAATAACAAAGAAATAACAGAAAGGTTGAGTCAGAATTATATTGTTGCAACTGGTGATCTGGGAGTGGCTAAAACTGTTGAGTACGAAGAATATGTGAATAAGAGATATGTTGATCTAGAATATAGTATGATAAGTAATTTGCATGAATATAGTGTGGTCATAATTGATTTACAAAATGAGAATGATACAAGACACTGTTTAGAGGATGATGAACCGGATGATTTACCATATTTATTTGAGTTGAGTTTCCTCAGAAAGAATTTAGACCTAGTCCTCTTGTTTTGAGCATCATGGAAGACAAGTTAAAAACAAAAGTACTGAAAATTATTTTTGCGGGAAGTAGTTATTCGGAAAAATATAATATTATAGAAGTGTAAAACAAAATCAATATAGCTATCCGAGTGAAGTAGTACATAATATATATGAAACTATTCAAGACT
>NZ_QUGD01000002.1:0-215540 GCF_003478795.1 Clostridium sp. AF21-20LB
ATTATATATTTGTGCAAAAATATAGCACCACATAGTACAAAAAGAGCAGAGGGATATATTTTTTATATTTTACAACACATAAAACCATATTGCTCTGCCCTCATTATAAAAATTTATAACATGTTTGGATTCAATCTCTTTATATCCAACTACTCTCTCAACCCATACAAAATTTCTCCAATCACATTCTTATTCTGCTCATAGAGCGCAGGAAGCTGACTCATTTCCAGAGGATTTGTACCTCTGCCTACTTCTATTGTCAGGCTGGGAATGTTTTTCTTCTGGATCGTCCAGTCTTTATATCCGGCGGGATCGAGTTTGGTGTAGTCGGCATCTAATGGATATCCTGTAACGGCGGATGCCGACTCCGCAAACGCCTTGCTTTCGTTCAACAAATCGCCGGTCTGTGCGAAATACCAATAGATTACTTCGCCCTGTGTATGATAGCTTACCGTTCGTTTGAAAGGGTACTGCTCAGTCAGTTTTATCAGCGCTTTTGCTTCTTCCGTAGATGCCGGAGACGTCCCCTTATAGTGATCGGAGGAAGGATGTCCCAAATGATCGTTGTAAGAATCCCACATTGCATCAAAATTTCGATTTATTTCCAGCTATTTTATTTAATCTCACCACATACAGAAGGTTTCTTCAACAATTTTCAATGTTTAACAAAAAGATTACCAAATAATTTATTGTTTTATGAAAATAAACTGGCAATTTTCACTAGTATCTCCGCCGTCTTCTGAAGCGAATCCACCGGAATAAATTCATATTTTCCATGATAGTTATACCCGCCGGTGCAGAGGTTCGGGCACGGGAGCCCCATGTAGGAGAGGCGGGCGCCGTCGGTGCCGCCGCGGATCGGAACGACCTCCGGCTCGATGCCGCAGGCTGTCATCGCCTCTTTGGCGGTATCGATCAGGTACATGCACGGCTCAATTTTTTCTTTCATGTTGTAGTAGCTGTCCGTTACTTCGGCGATCACGGTGCCCTTACCGTATTTGCGGTTCAGAAAATCGGCGGCTTCGGCGAAAAATTTCTTTTTCTGTTCAAATTTTTCATGGTCGTGATCGCGGATGATATAATTTAACTGCGCCTCTTCTACATTTCCGCTCATTTCATCCAGATGATAGAATCCCTCGTAACCTTCTGTGTACATCGGATTTTCGAAGACCGGCAGCAGGCTCTGAAATTCCATGCCGATGAGAAGGGCATTTTTCATCTTGAGCTTCGCATCACCCGGATGGATGCTGGCTCCCTGAATCCGGACTTTGCCGGAAGCGGCGTTGAAATTTTCATATTCGATCTCGCCGATCGGACCGCCGTCTACCGTATAAGCAACCGCTGCACCGAAGTCTTTCACATCGAAACGATCCGCGCCGCGTCCGATCTCCTCGTCCGGCGTAAATCCAATGCAGATCTCGCCGTGCGGGATCTCCGGGTGGCTCAGGAAATATTCTGCCATCGTCATGATCTCCGCCACGCCTGCCTTATCGTCGGCGCCCAGAAGCGTGGTTCCGTCGGTTACGATCAGATCCTGACCTTTTAAGTCGGCTAAAAACGGAAATTCTGAAACTTTCATGACAATTTGTTTTTCTGCATTTAATACGATATCTTTGCCGTCATATGCCTGGACGATGCGCGGCTTTACGTTTGTTCCGGTTAAGGACGGCGCGGTGTCCATGTGGGAAATGAAGCCAAGTGCCGGGATGGTGGTTTTCTGTCCAACGCCGGATGCACCGTGAGCAGAGGTACTGCCTGTATTATCCGGAATGCGTGCAAACAAGTATCCGTACTCGCTCATCCGCACATCGGATGCACCCATTTCTTCCAGCTCGCGTTTCAGCTCATTGGCTAACAGAAGCTGTTTTTTTTGTGCTCGGGCAGGTGTCATATGCCTCGTCTGACTGCGTATCATATGATACATATTTCAAAAAACGTTCTACGGCTGTTGTCATGAAAAATCATCCTCTCTTTCTCCTAAATCCCGGCTCAGCGGTTCCAGATAATGGACTAATATATCCCGGTGGCTTTTGATGCGCCACGTTTTATCCATTTCCTCATATGTAAAACTCTTTCGTCCGCCCTGCTGCATCCGCTCCCAGTATGCGTCCAGATGGAAAAATGGCAGGTAGTAAAGTTCATCCCTCTGTGAAAAATATATAATTAAGAAAGCAATCCCGCCCTGCTCTTCAAATTCCCGCATAAATGCGACCTGATGCGGATGGACGTTCTGCAGTGGAAATGTATCTGCCGCGCATTCTTTCGCATCAAAGCAGACCGGGACGCCCTGAATCGCGCCGATGTAATCGACGGTACTCTTCTGATCGAAATACGCCAGCGTGATATGGCGGCTGGTTTTATCGATCGAGACGGGCGTGATCGGCGTCGGGATTTTCTGGATCAATGCCAGCTTTTTCTCACGGTAAAGATCGTTTGTGTGGTTTATCATATCCTCCAGGGTTGAACCACGAAGTCCCCGGCTGTTCCAAGTCCCCATGTTGTTGCTCCTCCACTTATTTTTTTGATTTTTCGCACAATTTAAAATTTACAGGCGATGATTGGCTGGGCGTTTTGGAGCTGATTTCATCATCTCTTCCATCCGTTTCATCTCCGCCGGCATAGGCGCGGTAAATTCTTTGCCCGCCAGATATGAAAGCGGCTCGGAGATCGTTTCCGGCATTACCAGCCGCCACGCATGAAGCATCTGCGAACGAACGCCGAAACGTTTTTTCACTTCCTCATTGACCTGGGGATCACCGTACTTCGGATCCCCGGCGATCGGGTGCCCGATGGATGCCAGGTGGGCGCGGATCTGGTGGGAACGCCCGGTGATCAGGTGAACCTCCAGAAGGGTATATCCGTTTCCAGACGCCAGTGGTCTGTATGCAGTCCGGATCAGCAGACTTCCAGGGGTCTCCTCTTTTCGGATCGACACCTGATTCGTCTTTTCATTTTTCGTCAGCCATCCCTCGATCCGGGCCTCGCCTTTTACGATTCCCCGCACGACACAGACATAATATTTTCCCAGACTCCGGTCCTTGATGACCTCGGACATGATCTGCAGTCCCGGCAGGGAACGTCCAGCTGCCACTATGCCGCTTGTGTTGCGGTCGAGGCGGTTGCAGACGGACGGGCGGAAGCACGCCAGGTCCTCTTTCTTTAATTTGCCAGAATCCAGCAGATAGTCGATCAGGTATTCGACCAGCGATTCATCCGTCTCTTTCGCTTTCTGGGACAGCATTCCAGATGGCTTATTGATCAGTAAAATATGTTCGTCCTCGTAGACGATATCGAGCTTTTTCTTTTGAACCTTCTGAATCTTCACTTCCGAAAACTTCTCGATCGTCTCCTCTGCCAGAAACAGCTTGATCTCATCGCCCTCGGTCAGATGTTCGGAACCGTCGCATTTTTTTCCGTTCAGGGTAATATTTTTCTTTCGCATCATTTTATAAATGAAGCTTTTTCCCGCCAGATTCAGATATTTTGCCAGCAGCTTGTCCAGGCGCTGCCCCGCCTCATTTTTAGATACTGTCAGCATCCGCATGGCTGCCGCCTCCCTTTTTTACATCGATAATCCTTTTATTACGCGCACGCCGTACTCTACAGTTCCATCGTCCTCATACTCTGACGCCGGTTTCAGGCTGTGAATCCGCTTGTCAAAGGTGCTGCGTGAGGTCACGATTTTCAGGTTCGGATCCAGTTTATTGGCCTTTAACAGTTCATTTAAACCTGCCTCCGCGCGCTTTATATTTAGCTTTGGATTGATGCAGTACACATAGATGCCAGTCGGGTGAACGACGGTCACATCGGACGGAATCACATCTTCCGGTGTCGTCAGAACCAGATCATAGAGAACTTCAAATTTTTCCTCATACGGCATATATGCCTCATGAAACGCCTGCTCCGGCGTATGGTATTTGAAAATGGCAATCAGCGGGGATGCGAGATTCGCCGCCGGAAGTACTGTGACGATCGCCATGACCGTCAGAATTTTTTTGACGGAATCATTGTCTGTAAAAGACCGTCCAACCAGCTGTGCGATGATAAATAATGCCAGAAGTGCGATGATAAAAAGCTGTTTCCGCTTGAAATGATTGCGGTAGCCGTAATCGCCTTTTTTTATCTTTTTCACGGTGTAAAAATCCTTTCTATCATGTTTTTATTGAATGATACTAGCTTTTTGTCTGATTTAATGGTTTAACGCCTGCATCGCGCGCAGAATCCACTCATGCGGAACTATCTTGCAGAGCACAAAGAATGCCTTCATCCATACGCCGTAAATCGACACGCTTTTTCCCGCCATACAGTCGCGGATGGCAAGTTTTACAACTTTGTGCGGATCTGCCATCACCAGACGCTTATAAAGAGGAATCTCCCCAGTTGTCTCGGCAATGTCGAAAAATTCGGTTTTGACCGGTCCGGGGCAGACCGCCGTCACGCCGATTCTGCGCGGGCGGAGTTCTTCCCGCAGGGCGCGGCTGTAGCTTAAGACAAATGCCTTGGTTGCCGCATAGATGGCAAATCCCGGCTGCGGCAGAAAGGAGGCTGCTGACGCGAACTGGAGAATCCGGCTGTTTTCGCTCATATAGGGAAGCACCATATGCGTGACCGCGCACAGCGCCTCGCAGTTGAGCTCTACCATTCCCGTTTCATCGTCAAGCGGCAGGTTCCCGACCGTTCCGATTTTACCAAAGCCGGAAGCATTTACTAAAAGCTTTACGTTGGGCTTGCGCGCCGCCAGCTCGTTTTCCAGCGTCTCCCGCTGGGATGCATCCGTCAGATCGATGGCGAAACACCGCGCCGGGATCGGCAGCGTCCGTTCCAGCTCCTGCATCCGGTCCATCCGGCGGGCAATCAGCCAGACTTCCTGAAGTCCCGAAAAGCGATCCGCCAGCTGTCTGGCTGCCTCGCGCCCCATGCCGGAAGAGGCACCTGTAATTATCGCAATTTTCATGAGAAATTCCTCCCGTCTCAAGTATGTACGCTCGGAGTCTTTCCTGCATTCCGAGAGTACATGAGTTTTATTTCTTCTTGTGCACGTTCCGGATGGCTTTTTTCTTTCCGCTTCCGCTGCTCTTTCCACCTACAGCGCCGCCAAATCCCCCCGCATTTCGTCCATTTCCATTTATGCCGGTCTGTTTGTGCCCGGCCATACTGCCCACAGCCGGTCGTTTGGTGTCTTTTGCACGATTGGCAGCAGCCGGTTTTGCCGTCTGGGTGCATGATGCGCCCCTTTATATCCGCCAGCCGCGAAATCGCGGCCTTTGATCTGCCGCGGACGGATCAGGCATTTCTTATCAAAACCGATCAGATCCGTTCTGCCTGCCAGACGGAGTGCTTCCAGCACCAGATCATAGTTTTTCGGATTGCGGTACTGGATCAACGCACGCTGCATCGCTTTCTCATGCGGGTTGGTCGGCACGTACACTTTTTCCATCGTGCGCGGATCATATCCCGTGTAATACATACACGTAGACAGTGTGGATGGCGTCGGATAGAAATCCTGCACCTGCTCCGGCATGTAGCCGAGGTCGCGCAGATATTCTGCCAGTTCGATCGCCTCCTTGAGCGTGGAACCTGGATGGGAGGACATCAGGTACGGAACGAGGTACTGCTTCATTCCCAGCGAGTCATTCATCGCTGCATATTCCTTCATGAACTGGCGATAAACCTTATTCTCCGGTTTTCCCATCCGTTTTAATACATTATCCGATATATGTTCCGGCGCTACCTTGAGCTGTCCGCTGACATGGTACTGACAAAGCTCCCGCAAGAATGCCCGGTTTTTCTCCGCCAGCAGATAATCGAAACGGATACCCGAACGGATGAAAACTTTTTTTACCTTCGGAATCGCCCGCAGCTTCTTTAACAGGGAAATATAGTCGCTGTGATCGGCATTCATGTTTTTGCACGGCTGCGGGAACAGGCACTGTTTGTGCGGACAGGCACCGTAGGTCATCTGTTTTTCGCATGCCGGGTGACGGAAGTTTGCGGTCGGACCGCCGACATCGTGGATGTAGCCCTTGAAATCCGGTTCCTGGGTCAAAAGTTCTGCTTCCTGAATAATCGATTCATGGCTGCGGGTCTGCACGATGCGTCCCTGATGGAAGGTCAGCGCACAGAAGCTGCATCCGCCGAAGCATCCGCGGTTGCTGATCAGGCTGAATTTTACTTCCGTGATCGCTGGAATACCACCCGCTGCATCGTAACACGGATGCCAGGTTCTCATGTATGGAAGTGCGTAGACATCGTCCATCTCTTCCTGGGTCAGTGGTTTCGCCGCCGGATTCTGTACCACATAGAGGCGGTCGCTGTACGGCTCAACGAGGCGTTTTCCCGAAAATGGATCGGTGTTGCTGTACTGGGTGTAAAAGCTCTCCGCATACGTCTTTTTATCGGAGGAAACCTCGCGGTAAGACGGCAGACGGATTTCGTCGTAAACAGAATCCAGGTTTTCCGCCTTATAAACAGTTCCCTCGATGAAGGTGATATCCTTTGCCTCGATGCCGCTGGCCAGTGCATCCGCGATCTCCACGATCGAGCGCTCGCCCATTCCGTAGGAAATCAGATCTGCCTGGGAATCCAGCAGAATGGACCGTTTCATTTTTCCGGACCAGTAATCATAATGTGCCAGACGCCGCAGGCTGGCTTCGATACCGCCGAGAATGATCGGCTTTTTCGACCAGGTGCGGATCAGATTAGAATAGACGATCGTCGCATAATCCGGACGTTTTCCCATCTCGCCGCCCGGTGTGTAGGAATCCTTTGCGCGGCGCTTTTTCGAAACCGAATAATGGTTTACCATAGAGTCCATATTTCCGGCACTAACCAGCCATCCGAGACGCGGTTCGCCCAGAATCTGAATGGATTCCGGATTCTTCCAGTCCGGCTGGGCGATGATGCCTACTTTATAGCCGTGCGCTTCGAGTATACGGCTGATGATCGCGTGGCCGAACGACGGATGATCGACATACGCATCCCCGCACACGTAGACAAAATCGCAGCTCTCCCAGCCGCGCTTGTCCATATCCGCCCTGCAGATCGGTAAAAAATCATGTATCATTTTATCTTGCCCCCTGTATCAGTTCCCGGTAGTCCCGGATATAAAAATCAGCTAATTCTTTCTTTTCTTCGATCATGGAAAGTGAAAATACGTCCTCGACCGCGCCGACGCGCATACCAGCCCGTTTTCCAGCCAGAATCCCCGCCGGGACATCCTCAAATACCAAACATTTTTCCGGCTGTACGCCAGATCCGCCGCCACCTTCAGATAGATATCCGGCGCCGGTTTTCCTGCCGCCACCTCACAGGCAGTTGCCACCACACCGAAATAGGAACGGATTTCCAGAGAATCCAGCACAGCTGCTACCATATCCTGTGCATTGCTCGTCGCAATTCCCATGCGGATTCCTTTTTTCTTTAAAAATGAAAGAAATTCCGCAACACCCGATTTCAGCGGTACCTCATGGCGGTATTTATCGATCGACATTTCAATCCAGATGGCCTTTATCTCATCCAGGGTCATCGGCAGCTGGAAGCGATCTTTAAAATAGATTGCTGTCTCGGAAAAGCTCATGCCCTCGATCACCTTCTCAAGATCTTCCGGACAGTCATAGCCGTAACGCTTTAAAAATTCCACATCGATCGCTTTCCACATCCACATGGAATCGACCAGGGTGCCGTCGAGATCGAAGAGGACGGCGTCTACTGTGTTCCAGTTGATTTCAGGAGGTGTGTTATTTTGGGTGTCTGACAAATTTTCGTCATTCGATACACAATTTTGTGAGGTTAGCGTTCTTTCTTTTAACGCTCTAATTTCATCTTCCGTCAGCGCCCGGTACTCTCCCGTCGCCAGTGCCTCATCCAGGGCAAGCGGTCCCATCGAAAGGCGTTTCAGGTAAATGACTTCGCCGCCCTCTGCCTCAAACATCCGCTTTACCTGATGAAATTTTCCTTCATGGATGGTCAGGCGCGCCTCGCAGAGGTCTTCTCCTGCGTCGTTCCATTTTTTCTCGATCACAAGCTCTGCCGGCCGTACCGGTGTGCCATCCTTCAGCGTCAGTCCTGCCTGAAAGCGCGCTTCGATTCCTTCTTTCAGTGTTCCCTTTACGCGTGCAAAATAGACCTTATCCACGTGTTTTTTCGGTGCCAGAAGCTCATGCGCCAGCGCACCGTCGTTTGTGATGAGAAGCAGTCCTTCCGTATCAATATCGAGGCGTCCGACCGGGAAGAGGTCTTTTCGCTTTGCTTCATCAATAAGGTCAATGACAGTCTGATAGCGCCCGTCTTCCGTTGCGGAAACGACGCCCTGCGGTTTATTTAACATATAATATTCCGTGTCTGCCCAGCCAACCGGCTGTCCATCCAGTGTAACCCGGGTTTCGTCCGGGAATATTTTCCGGTCAGACTCGCGGCAGACGGTTCCATCGACCAGAACCCGCCCTTTGCGGATCATCTCTTTTACCTGACTGCGCGTTCCCTGCTTCATCTCTGCCAGGAAACGGTCTAAACGTATACTTTTACCCTGTCCCATCACTGCCACCTCCATCCGGGATTGTATTTATTTTTAAGCTGACCGCCCCGTTTCTGCGCCCAGCCAAGCGGAAATCCATCCACACAGATTAGTACAAGACCATCTGCTGCCTCTTCCTCTGCGGCTGTCAATGTCTCGCCCTTTAAATAGCGGATCGTGCGCTCATCCGAGGCATTAAAATTTAAGTAATTTACAAATTCCTGCATCCGCAGGTTCATTGCCAGCGCCTGGGATGGTTCAAACCGCCCTTTTTTCAGTTCTCCGAGCAGAAGTCCGGTACGCAGACAGCGGAGCGGCTTAAAATAACGTGTATTGTCGCCTGCCAGCGCTGCCGGGAGGTAATAGATGCGCTCGCCGTCACGGTAGAATTGCTCCGGATTCCAGGTTCTTACCGGAAGCTGGCGCAGAAGCTCAAACAGGGGGGAAAAATCCTCGGCGGTCTGGTTTTGCGCCACGTTTTTTCCCTTTCCAAACATTTTCCCTTTCGCTTTTCCGGAAGCCATCTGTCTGGACTTACCGTCTTCCGCCACACGGCACAACCGCGCTTCTATTTCCTCTACCAAAAGTGGATCGCTCAATGCTTTCTCACCGGCATTTTTCAAATCCTTGACATTTGCGTCTGGTTTCTCCGTCCGCTTCTCCAACAGCGCAACAAAATGTCCTTCGCCCTCCAGACGGTGCGGAAACAATCTCAGACAGCCCTCAATGCCACGGCTTCCCTCAAAGCCATATTCCGGTTTCTGCGGCACGACCGCCATCTGCGGATATTTCTCCAGAATATACTCGATCGTTCCCTCGTCCTCGTCCCTGTCAAAGGTACAGGTCGAATAAACCAGTTTCCCGCCCGGCGCAAGCATCTGCACGGCACAGTCGAGAATCTGGCGCTGCAGCGGCGCATAATAATCGGGACCTTTTTCGTTCCAGCTCTTTACCATCGACGGATCGCGGCGGAACATACCTTCGCCGGAGCACGGCGCATCGACCAGAATCTTATCAAAAAACTCCGGCAGGATGCCAGCCATTTTTTCCGGTGCCTCGCTCGTTACACAGATATTTCCCGCTCCGAACATTTCCAGATTTTTAAGAAGCGCTTTTGCGCGCGAATTGCTGATATCATTGGAAAACAGGACACCTGTACCGGCTAATTTCGCCGCCAGTTCCGTACTTTTACCGCCCGGTGCCGCGCACAAATCCAGAACCCGGTCACCCGGCTTGATCGGCAGCCATGCCGCCGGTGCCATCGCACTCGGTTCCTGCAAATAGTAGAGTCCCGCGTAATACCACGGATGCCTGGATGGGCGTTCGCCCTGATAATAAAAACCGTTCTTTGTCCACGGCACTGGTTTCAAATTCCAGTCCGCCGTCTGTGCCATCTCTAAAAACTGTTCCGGTGTCAGCCTGCCCGTGTTGACGCGCAGCCCTGAACGCGGCTCTTCCTCATACGAAGCCAGATACTCCGGGTATTCCTCTCCCAGAAATTGTTTCATTTTTTCAAGAAATTCTTCCGGCAGTTCTCGGTAATCCAATCGTTTTCCTCCTGTTTTTGTCTATTGCTCTGTATATCCATTTATAATCGTGATTCTAAAGACTTTTTCTTCGCGCTCATTCGTTCTTTCTTTGTTCGGTATGCCGGTTTTCAGGCTTCCAAAAGGAATGAGCCATTTTCTGTCTACATATATATAATCTATCTTTATATTACTTTTTAATGATAGAAAGGCGCTCCCATGCCATATATAAAAAAAATATTATCCGCCCTGTTCCCAGCACTTATCCTGGCGCTTCTGCTCTCGCATCCGCGTCTCTCTGCGGATGGGGCACAGAAAGGACTTCTTTTATGGTTCAATACGGTCTTTCCGACGTTATTTCCCTTTATGCTCTTCTCAAAGCTTTTAGCTGAACACGGCGGCGTCCGGCTGCTTCTAGCGCCATTTCACCCAGTTTTGAAACATCTTGGTATGTCTGTCTACAGCGGCTATGCCCTGCTTGCCGGGATGCTCTGCGGTTACCCGATGGGAATGAAAACTGCCGCCGATTTTAACCGGAAATCGCTGCTTTCGGCACATGAAAAACGGCTTCTGACCGCCATCAGCGCTTCGCCAAGCCCCATGTTTATCGCCGGATATGCTGCACCTAGGCTGAACCCGGCAGTTCCGTCAAACTATCTGGTTCTGGCACTATATACGCCGCTTTTATTGGTTGGAAGTCTCCTATGCATTTATAATAAAGTAACTTCTTTTAGCTTTCAAAACCGATTTTTTTCGAAAGAAGCCGGCTCTGTCAAGCCTGCCCGCACAAAATCCACATCCGTCTCCGTTCCCGCTTCCTTCGACACCATCCTGATGGACTGCATCGAACTGCAGGTCCGCATCGGCGGTTTGATCATGCTGTATTCGATCCTCGCTGCCTTTGCCGACGCCTTCTGTTCCGGCACGCTGCGTCTGGTTCTGATCGGGACGGCTGAAATGACAACCGGCATCGATGCGATCGCCCGTTCTGGTGCCATATTCAGTATCCCGGTTCAATCCGGCGCGATGGCGGCATGTGCCGCGTTCGGCGGGTTATCCGGGATCGCCCAGACAAATTCAGTCATACGGGACAGCCGAAAAGACAGAGAAAAAAATGCCGGACTTTCCATCCGGCATTATGTACTGTGGAAACTGGTTCACGCCAGTCTCTCGTTCGTTCTCTTTATTCTGCTGCTTCGCCGGATGCCGCCTGTGTAGCGACCGCTGCTGCCTCGGCGCCTGTGTTCTCCTCCGGCTCGGTCACGACACTGCCAGCCAGCTCATTGCGGTTGGAAGATACAACATCGTAGCTGGACTGCATCGAACTCATGTAAGACTCGAAACGGCTCTGCGCGCCCTCCATCGAATGCTTGATGATGGTCTGCAGGCTGCGGAGCATGTCGTCTGTGTACTGAACGGAACCCTGGCGGATATTGTTTGCCTCTGTGACAGCGTTGTCCACGATCTGCTGTGCCTGTGCATTTGCCTGCTCAATAATGCTGTTTGCTTCTGCATATGCACGCTGCATGATCTCATGCTCATTAACCAGCTCATTGGTCTGGGCGGTCGCCTCGGCTACCATCGCGTCTGCCTGGGAACGTGCCTCCTGCAGAATCGCATCCTGGTTGCTGATGATCTTCTGATATTTCTTGATCTCCTCCGGAATGCGAAGACGCAGTTCCACGAGCAGTTCTTCAATCTCTTCTTTATTTACTAAAATCTTCGTGTTGGACAGCGGCTGAAACTTGCAGCTGTCGATATAATCTTCAATTTCTGTGATGATCTGTTCAATTCTGCTCATAGCTTTTCTCCTTACTTACATTCCCTGTCTTCCTGAAGCGCCTGGTATTTCTCCTGTACTTGTTTTGCAATGACCGGATCAAGAAATTCGGAAATGTCTCCGCCGTACATCGCAACCTCTTTTGCCATACTGGAACTTAAATACGCGTATTTAAGGTTCGTTGTCAGAAACAGGGTATCTATTTCGGGTGCAATCACCCGGTTCATCTGCGCGAGCTGCAGCTCATATTCGAAATCCGTGATCGCACGCAGACCACGCACGATGACCTTTGCGTGATTCTGGCGCATGAAATCGACCAGAAGTCCGTCAAACGACTGCACCTCCACGTTAGGAATGTCTTTTGTCACTTCCTCTAACATCTTAACACGTTCTTCGACAGAAAACAACGGAGATTTTGCGTTATTACACAAAACTCCCACGATGACCTGATCAAAAATTTCGGAGGATCGCTTTATAATATCAAAATGTCCGAGCGTCACCGGATCAAAGCTGCCCGGATAAATGGCTGTTTTCATCTTTTTTTCTCCTTTGGTATTCAAGCTTTTCGGATAAACAGATGTTTATTCGTCTTATATATCTTCTCTTTTTCGAGATGGTATCCCAGTTCTGAAAGGTAGCTGCACCCGGTCTCTTTTGATGCCTCTGTGATGATCATCGTATGTTCATCTGCCAGGGACGAATGCGCCAGATAAGTAAGCACTTCTTTCTCCCAGAGATGGTTGTACGGAGGATCCATAAAAATGAAATCAAACGCACTCTTCCGGTTTTCTATCCGTTTCAATGCATCCGAAATATCACAGTTTAACAGCGTCGCCTTATCAGCTAGGCGGGCCGCTTTCAGATTGTCACGGATGCAGTCCGCCGCTTTCGGATTCTTCTCCACAAAAACAGCTTCTTTTGCCCCGCGGCTTAAAGCTTCGATCCCGATCGCCCCGCTTCCGCTGAATAAATCGAGAAATGTGCATCCATAGATATCATTCTGAATCATATTAAAAAGAGTTTCTTTGATACGGTCCGTCGTCGGTCTCGTATCCATTCCCTCGATCGTCTTTAAAGTAAGCCTTCTGGCACTTCCTGCTATTACCCGCATGGATTTTTCTCCATCTTACTAGAAATATTAATGTATTTTGAACTGCAACCGTAAAATTCACCAAACAGTTTGCGTATTTTTTAACACTACATCTGTTCTATTATAGTATGAGTTTTACTGATATACAAGCATAAAATCGGATCAATACTAACTTTTTTCCCTACATTGTGGGAGTTTTGCCCCAAAATGTCAATTCGCACAAAACCTTCTAGTGTATTTCACTTTTAAGATCCGCATACTGAGAATGTAACAAAAAGAGACACCCGGACAAACGAAAGTTTGAAGGGGCACACGCAAAAAGGAGGCGTCTGTTATGTCTAGTTCCAACAACACGAACAAAACCAATGTACCGGAAGCCAAGGAAGCGATGAACCGCTTTAAGATGGAGGTTGCCAATGAGATTGGCGTTCCGTTAAGCGAGGGCTACAATGGTAACCTGACCTCCGCACAGGCTGGTTCCGTCGGCGGCTATATGGTCAAAAAGATGATTGAGGAACAGGAAAAAAAGATGGCTGGTAAATAAGGCATCGTAGGGCTCTTCTGAATCTTCGCTGAAACGGCGAAAAAAACGGCAGCAGCATGATTGACAAAACCGGACTTGAACGACCGATTTTCAATCATGCTGCTGTTCTTTTCTGCAAAACATTCATTCACTTGTTTGACAGACAGATTGTATACTTACTTTAGCGATAAAAATGCCGCCAGATTCCCCCTCTTATCTCCCATCACGCGGTGTGAATATAAAAGATCCGGATTGCATTTCGTACATACATTCGTCACAGCCAGATGCTCCGGCAAAATTCCGGCATCCAGGAGCACCAGGCGGTTCGCGCCCCAGAGGTCAAGCTGGTACTTGCCATTCCCCTTATTCATGAGAATCGATTTCCCATTCCAGGAATAACAGGATGTTGAATCATCCTGACTGATTTCTGCTCCAAATTCTTCTTTAAATGCATCTGCCACATCCTCACTGACCTCATAACAGTCCCGGCAGATGCTCGGTCCGATGCAGACGCGCAGATCCTCCGGCTTCGTGCCGAACGCCTCTCCCATCGCCTCGATCGTTTTCTGTCCCATCCGGTGAACGGTTCCCTTCCAGCCGGAATGCGACAGTCCGATCGCACGATGCACCGGATCTACAAAATATAATGGTACACAGTCCGCAAAAAATGTGACCAGCGTCAGCCCCGGCACATTTGTGATAAGTCCGTCGATGTTTTCATAATCGCGCTCCCGCCAGATTCCTTTTCCAGCGTCCGCTTCCGTAACAAGACGGATATTCGTCGTGTGCGTCTGATGGCTGATCACCATCTTTGACACATCCGTTCCCAGAATCCGCGCCATTTTCCGGTAATTTTCAAGCACATCGTCCCGGTTGTCGCCGCGCGTCAGCGAAAAGTTCATCGTACTGAAATACCCCTTGCTCGCTCCGCCAAGCCGGGTAGAAAATGCGTGGCGCACCATCCTGGTCTGCTCTAAGAGCGGAAAGGTAAAATAAGCCACTCCGTTTGACTCATGAAGGGTAATTGGTGTCGGATGAACTGTTTTTTGTATATAGGTAAGCGCCATGATTGTCACATCCTTTTTCTGTCTCTTGCTCAAATCTCGTTGTGCAGTTTTTGAATTCTCTCATTTGTAATTATCCGCACCAGAACGCGTCCCGAATTAATCTCACGTTACTGCCAAGCACCGCCACCACATCAAACCGGCACGGCGTGTCCTCGGAAATATGATAACGCGTCATATAATACCGGGCGGTACGAAGAATCCTCGCCTGCTTGCGGGCATCCACTGCCTCCGCCGGATCGCCTTCGTGTTCATCGCGGCGGTATTTGACCTCGATAAAAACCAGATAGTCTCTATCTCTTGCGATAATATCAATCTCACCCTGGCGACAGCGGAAATTCCGGCAGAGAATCTGATAACCGTGCCGGGTGAGATATTCACACGCCAGGATTTCATATTCAGTTCCGATGGCACGGCGGTTGAATGAATTTCCATGAAGATGAAAGTTTCTTTCTCCCATTCAGCTCCCTTTCTGTTATTTCATCCCCTGCATCGCGGCTTCCTCGCCCAGCAGCTTCTTCAAAAAGGTTCTCCGGTGGATCGGGCATGGACCATAGGTTAAAATTGCCTCGTTATGCATCTTAGTTCCGTATCCTTTATGCTTCGCAAACCCGTATTCCGGATAGATTTTATCGTACTCCATCATCATATGATCCCTCGTCACTTTTGCCAGGATACTGGCTGCCGCGATCGAGACACTTTTTGCATCGCCCTTGATAATCTTAATCTGCTTTTCCTCCGAAATCCCCGGAATGATGACCGCGTCATTTAAAAAGATATCCGGCTCCTGCGGAAGCTGTGCGACTGCCTGACGCATTGCTTCATAGGTCGCCTGCAAAATATTGATGGAATCGATCACCTCCGGGCTTACAATTCCAATTCCGTAGGCATCTGCCTTTTCTTTGATTTCCAGAAATAATTCTTCCCGGCATTTTTCCGACAATTTTTTGGAATCGTTCAGCCGCAGAATCGTACAGTCTTTCGGAAGTACCGCGACCGCCGCCACCACCGGACCGGCTAATGGACCTCTGCCCGCCTCATCAATGCCGCAGACGATCCCTGCACTTTCGTACTGATGTTCATAGGCGCGCATTCCTTCGAGACGCGCCAGTTCTGCTTCCAGTTTTTCTCCTGTTAGTTTTCTCATGTTTTCCTATACCTCCGGCACTTCCAGCGTCACGCGCCCCAGTTTGCCGCTGCGGAAGTCATCTAATAGGAAGCCAGCCGCTTTTTTCGTATCCAGCTCGCTGCCCTTTAAAAGACAGGAACGTGCCCTTGCGATTTCACGCAGAATTTCCCAGGCTTTTTTTGTATCTTCGCCGTCCCCAGCCGTATTCTCAACCAGCGTCACACCATACCGCTCTTCCAGGCGCTTTCCGTAACGTCCGGACATATTTTTGATCAGCTCGGCTGCCAGCTCTTCCTTATCCAGAATCTCATCGTTGATCGAGCCGATAAATGCAAGGCACAGTCCCACATTCGGATCTTCAAATTTCGGCCAGAGGATTCCCGGCGTATCGAGAAGTTCCAGTGTCTTATTTAAGCGGATCCACTGGTTTCCCTTGGTAACACCCGGTTTATTTCCAGTCTTGGCGCAGGCTTTTCCGGAAAAGGAATTGATAAAGGTCGATTTTCCGACATTCGGAATGCCGACTACCATCGTCCGCACCGGGCGGTTTTTGATACCGCGGCGGCGGTCACGCTCAATTTTCTCCTTGCATGCCTCCTGCACCAGCGGCTGGATCTGCTTCATTCCCATGCCGCTGCGCGCATTGATGCGGAGTGCATGGATGCCCTGCTCCTTAAACCATGCGATCCAGCGCTCTGTACAGCCGTCGTCCGCCAGATCTGCCTTATTTAAAAGGACAATTCGTCCCTTTCCCTTCGCAAGCTCATCAATATCCGGGTTGCGGCTGCCGAGCGGCACGCGCGCATCCACCAGCTCAATCACCAGATCGATCAGCTTGATATCTTCCTTCATGGCTCTTTTCGCCTTTGTCATATGTCCAGGGTACCATTGTATCTGCATGAAATTTTCTTCCTTTCTTAGAACCTATCTCGACGAAATCAACCCAAACCGGCTAACCGGCTGGATCCGCAGCCAGACCTTTCCTTTGATCTGCCGGAACTTCACATTTCCCACATTGGAAAAGCGGCTGTCCTCACTGCCGGAGCGGTTGTCACCCAGCAGAAAATATTCGTTTTTATCCAGACTAATCGGATATTCCGCCAGTCCAGCCAGAGCCGCCTTACCCAAGTCGTTCGGGGCGTCTAATTTTTCATTATTAATGTAAACATAACCGTCCTTGATCTGCACCGTCTCACCTGGCAGTCCAATGACGCGTTTTATATTGTAATTTCCCGTTTCTTTTTCAAATACGATAATGTCATAGCGCTTTGGGCGCATCACGCGGTAACTCAGGCGGTTCATCAGAACCTTTTCGTTCTGCGACAACACCGGTTCCATTGATTGACCGCTCACCCGTATCTGCGTCCCCATCGCAAACACGGCGAACCACGCGATCGAAATTACCACCGCGATATCCACGATCCATCCAACCACCAGACGGATGCGGTTTTTATCCTCTTTCAGCTCCATATGTCACTCCCTCTCTATCCGTTCCCCATGAATCATCGCTCATGTCGCAAGCGACCGCGCTCGGCGCGAGAATGTGCCAGGACACATTCTTTTTTATAATAGGGAATCACAAGGAATTTCCTATTACACGAAAAAAAGCTGCTGCACAGCTCCTCCCGCCGCGCCGGACACACATAACCGCATATCCGGATACACAGCGGGCTGACCTGTACAGCAGCCCCATCCGCTTCAGAAATTATTTTACTAACTCTTTTACCTTCGCTGCCTTGCCGATTCTGGATCTCAGGTAGTTCAGTTTTGCTCTTCTTACTTTACCTCTTCTTACTACTTCAACGTTCTCTACAGACGGAGAATGTAACGGCCAGGTCTTCTCTACACCAACACCGTTGGAGCTCTTTCTAACAGTGAAAGTCTCGCGAACGCCGCCGTTCTGTCTTTTAATAACAGTTCCCTCGAAAACCTGAATTCTCTCGCGGTTTCCCTCTTTGATCTTAGCAGATACACGTACTGTATCGCCTACGTTGAAACTCGGAACGGTTTCCTTTAACTGAGCTGCTTCAATGTTCTTAATAATCTCGTTCATCTTTGTGAACCTCCTTTAAAATCTTTGATGTTCTTAATACGATCTTTTATCCCGTAAAAACGTGCTTCCTGTAACAGCGGAACATCTCTTTATTTCACAGAATATGATTTTATCATAGAAATCCTTGATTTGCAAGGACTTTCTGCTCTCTTTTTTAGAGTTTTTTTGTTTCTTTTTCCTCTTTCTGACGAATCAGCTCTTCCAGATATTTCTTCTCTTTTTTATCCAGAACCGCATCCTTTAAAAGATCCGGGCGGCGTTCCAGCGTCCGTTCGATCGATTTCTGACGGCGCCAGGTCTCGATATTTTTGTGATGCCCGGTCAGAAGTACGTCCGGGACCGCCTTATCCATAAATACAACCGGGCGGGTGTACTGTGGATATTCCAGCAGATTGTCGTGAAATGACTCAAATTCCGCGGATACGTCATTATTTAACACACCAGGCACCAGACGGGAAATGCAGTCGATCATAACCATCGCCGGAAGCTCACCGCCCGTCAGGACATAATCGCCGATCGAGAGATAGTCGGTCACAACCAGCTCTAATGCGCGCTCATCGATCCCCTCATAATGCCCGCAGAGGAACACCAGATCCTCTTCTTTCGCCAGTTCTTCCGCGATTTTCTGGTTGAAAACCTGCCCCTGCGGAGTCAGATAGATCACGCGCGGACGTTTTCCGGTGCGCGCCGCCAGATCTTCATATGCATCGTAAATCGGTTCCGGCTGCATCACCATACCGGCGCCGCCGCCATAGGGCGCATCGTCTACATGATGGTGTTTGTCCTTCGAGTAATCGCGGATATTGACCGCCTCAACCGAGATCAGCCCTTTGTCAATCGCACGCCCCGTAATACTTGTGTTCAGTCCCCCCATTACCATCTCCGGGAACAGGGTCAGAATATGAAAATTCATCCGTTTCTCCTATATCTATACAGCACTTTCACAACGGTACTTTCATTTTAGGGTTTTCATTCCATTTACAGATCCAGCAGACCGTCCATGATATGAACCGTTACGGTGCCAGCCTCCAGATCGACATTCAGGATGCATTCCTTGATGGACGGGAATAGGTATTCTTTGCCCTCAGGTCCTTCGATCACATACACGTCGTTAGCCGCTGTCTGAAGGATATCTTTCACCGTACCGAACTCCTCGCCTTCGTCCGTCAGCACTTTCAGACCAATCAGATCGGCAATGAAATTCTCATCTGGATTCAGTTTCACCGCCTGATCGCGGGTAATCAGAATATCCTTATTACGGAACGGCTCGCAATCCTCAATCCGATTCATCTCTTTAAATTTAAGAATGACCATATTTTTGAAAAAACGCACCTGTTCCACGGTCACCGGCATTTTTTCTTTTCCAGTGTCGATATATGCTTTTTTTTAATTTTTTTAAAACGATTCACATCATCGGTGGTAGGAAATACTTTCACATCTCCGCGCAGGCCATGCGGGGACGTAATCACACCAACTCTCAGATAATCAACCATTCTATAATCCTCCTGTATGAAATAGAACGTGCCTTGCATTCCCGCGCCGGGGTGCGGTTGCGTTGGCATCCTCTTGAATTTCCTGTGATATAAAAAAGCCGGACACCCTTTCAGGCAGCCGGCTTTTCAGCTTCGTCTGTATTACTGAATCTCTACAATAACTTTCTTGTCTTCCTTGGATGAAGCCGCCTTGACAACCGAGCGAATCGCTTTCGCGATACGACCCTGTTTTCCAATTACCTTACCCATATCGGCCGGTGCAACGGAAAGCTCGATTACAGTCTCGTCGTCTTTGACCGATTCTGTAACCACTACCTCGTCCGGGTTCTCAACCAGTGCTTTCGCGATAACTTCTACTAATTCTTTCATACCTTTGCACCTCACAGGTCAGTATGCTTGATTTACTGGATACCAGCGATCTTTAAGAGTTTACCAACAGTCTCTGTCGGCTGAGCGCCTGTTGCTAACCATTTCTTAGCAGCTTCCTCATCGAATTTCAGAGTGCTCGGCTCTGTGTTCGGATCGTAGATACCGATCTCCTCGATGAATCTGCCATCTCTCGGGGATCTGGAATCTGCAACAACGATTCTATAGAAAGGAGCTTTCTTCTGACCCATTCTTCTTAATCTCATCTTTACCATTTTAAATTACCTCCTGAAATTTTCCTTATTTCCTTGAATTATAAAATATAGCTAATGCACACTGCATCTACTAACACTTGTTTAAAACGGCAGCTTCATCTTGCCAAGCATACCGCCGAGTCCGCCAAGACCCTTGCGTTTTCCGCCGCCTGCCATGCCCGGAAGCTGTTTCATCAGCTTTTTCATATCTCCGAACTGTTTTACCAGGCGGTTGACTTCTGCGATATCCACGCCTGCGCCCTGTGCGATTCGTTTCTTGCGGGACGGATTCATCAGATCCGGGTTGCGCCGCTCTTCGGCTGTCATCGAGAGGATGATCGCCTCCACGCGTCCCATCGTCTTCTCATTCTCATCTAAATCCAGACCTTTAAGCTGTCCCATACCCGGCATCATGCTCATGATGCTCGCCATACCGCCCATTTTCTTGATCTGGTTCATCTGATCGAGGAAGTCGTTGTAATCAAATTCTGCCTTCTTAATCTTGCGACCGAGTTCTTTTGCCTTCTCCTCGTCGATCACAGCAGATGCTTTGTCGATGATGGAAAGGACATCGCCCATGCCTAAGATTCGGGAAGCCATACGGTCCGGGTAAAACTGTTCCAAATCGGAAAGCTTCTCACCCATACCGACATAGAGAATCGGTTTTCCGGTTACCGCCTTGATAGAAAGAGCCGCACCGCCTCGCGTATCGCCATCCATCTTTGTCAGAACTACACCATCAATGCCGATTTTGTCGTTAAACATGCTCGCTACATTGACTGCATCCTGACCAGTCATGGCATCTACAACGAGAAGTGTCTGATAAACATCCACATTCTCTTTGATCTCAACCAGCTCATCCATCATCGCTTCATCGATGTGGAGACGACCGGCTGTATCGATGATAACCACATTGTTGCCATTTTTCGCCGCGTGCTCAAGCGCTGCCTTTGCGATATTGACCGGTTTGTGGTTCGTTCCCATCGCAAATACGGGAACACCCTGTTTTTCACCATTTTTCTGCAGCTGTTCGATTGCCGCCGGTCGGTAGACATCACATGCTACCAGCAATGGATTTCTTCCCTTTGCCTTGAGCTTTCCGGCAATCTTTGCCGTCGTGGTCGTCTTACCAGCACCCTGGAGACCTGCCATCATGATGACGGTAATCTCATTGCCCGGTTTTAACGCAATCTCTGTCATTTCGGAGCCCATCAGCTTGACCAGCTCGTCGTTGACAATCTTTATTACCATCTGTCCTGGATTCAGACCATTTAAAACATCGGTTCCAATCGCCCGCTCCTGTACAGAATTGATAAACTGTTTTACTACCTTGAAGCTTACATCCGCTTCCAGAAGGGCCATCTTGACTTCTTTGAGTCCGGCTTTTACGTCGCTCTCGCTGAGTCGTCCCTTGCCTGTCAGGTTTTTAAACACATTCTGCAGTTTGTCTGCCAAGCTTTCAAATGCCATCAAAAACCTCCTGCATTATAAATCCAATATCTCGTTTGAGATTCGCCCGATTGCCTCAATCAGCGCCTGATTCTGTGTCTGGCTGAATTCTTCCGTCAACCGATGAATCTCAGTTACTTTTTCCTTGGTTTTCTGGAATTTGGCAATCAGTCCAAGCTTTTCCTCATAACCAAGAAGTGTACGGTCACAGCGCCGGATCAGATCATGCACACCCTGACGGGTAATGCCCTGTTCGTCTGCAATCTCGCTGAGGGACAGATCGTTAAATACCACATCCTTATATACACTTTGCTGATGCTTTGTCAGGAGTTCTCCGTAGAAATCATACAAAAGACCCTGTTCAACAATTTTTTCCATTCCTCATCACCTGTGTTATCATACACGATAATCTAATTGGTGTCAAGTATTTTTTCTTTACACCAATCAGATTATCAATCGAATTATTTTTTAATGACGTTCTGTTTATGTTTTTCAAATTCTATCCCCGCACCGGATGGCCATCTTCCTTCGGCATCTTCTTCGCCGCCCGCCAGAAGCAGATCATATGTGCCGTCGCAGTGACCGCCCAGGAGATTGGGTACGACAGATACAGGATCGCCAGCGACCGCTGCGCTGCAAATATGGTAAAGATCCAAATCACTCGCAGTCCGCAGGCGCCGGTCAGAGAGACAAGCGTCGGCAGGATCGAATACCCAAGTCCGCGGATGCTTCCGACCATCGTATCCATCACGCCGCACAGGAAATACGTCGTACAGATGATCGACATCCGGAGCAGTCCATAGAAAATAACGTCGGCGTCTTCTGAATATATCTGCAACAGCCACGGACCGCCGAGGTATGCTGCAAATCCAAGCACCAGTCCTACTGTCACAACGACGCCCTGGCAGGTGGCAAGAATCTTTTTGATCCGCGTGTATTTCTCTGCTCCGATATTCTGGCTCGTAAAGCTTAAATTGGTCTGGTACAGCGCATTCATCGAGGTATACACAAATCCCTCGATATTCTGCGATGCCGTGTTGCCTGCCATCGCGATCGAACCGAAGGAATTGACGGACGACTGAATCAGTACGTTGGAGATCGCAAAAATCGCCCCCTGAATACCAGCCGGAAGACCTACCTTTATAATAAGAAGAAGTTTCCTCCGGTTGACTCCCAGCTTGGAAAGCGACAGCTTCATCGCGCCATCTGAACGCATCAGGCAGCGGATAACCAGAAATGCGGAAATACACTGGGAAATCACGGTTGCCAGCGCGACACCCGCTACATCCATCTGGAGCTGGGTAACAAAGAATACGTTCAATGCCGCATTGATAACACCTGCCACGGTCAGGAAATACAGCGGGCGTTTCGTATCGCCGATCGCGCGCAGGATTGCACTTCCGAAATTGTACACCATCGTTGCCGGCATACCGGCAAAATAAATCCGCATGTAGATCGTCGATTTATCGATGACATCGTCCGGCGTCCCCATCAGTTCCAGCCAGAAACGTGAGGTAAACAAACCCAAAAAGACTAGAAACAGCCCGCTCATCAGGCTGACCGTGATCGCCGTATGGATTGTCTCGCTCATGTCGCGGTCATTCTTCGCGCCATAATAGCGTGCCACCAGGACGTTCGCACCGATCGACAGACCGATAAAGACGTTAATGAGAAGATTAATAAGGGAACTGGTCGAGCCGACTGCAGCCAGAGACTGGCTGCCTGCAAAACGCCCCACCACGATCACATCTGCCGCATTGAAAAGAAGCTGAAGCACACCGGAAAGCATCAGCGGAATGGAGTATGTAAGTACCTTTCCGAGAATCGGACCATTGCACATATCCATTTCATAGGATTTCGCCATGTTTTTCATCCTTTCGTATCTTAAAAATAAAAGTCCTTTCATTTTTCGAAGGCTGGTCAGTTGATACTATTCTACCCCCTTTCCATGCGCTTTTCAAGCGTTCTTTTAATCGTTGACTTTTTCCCGGCGCGTTTTATAATAAGGGTAGATAATTTACGGCGTAAACTGTCTGGCATCTTCACAGTTACAGCCACTTTACTTATAAGGAGGACATCATGATGAACACACAGCGACTTGAGAACGTTTTGAAGAAAATGGAAACAGAGGGACTCGAGCAGATGATTATTTCCGATCCTTATGCGATCTATTATCTGACGGGTCGTTTTATTGATCCGGGTGAACGTCTGCTGGCACTTTACATTAACCAGTCCGGCAAGAATAAGATCTTTATCAATAACCTCTTTACCGTTCCGGAAGATCTGGGCGTAGAGAAATTTCGCTTCTCGGATACAGACGATTACCTGACTCCTCTGTGCGACTGTGTTGAGGCAGGCAAACCGCTCGGTATTGATAAAACATTTGCTGCCCGTTTCCTGATTCCGGTCATCGATCATTCGGGCGCTTCCTCCTACAAGGTCAGCTCCATCTGCATCGATGAAGTCCGTGCGTGCAAGGATGACGAAGAACGTGAAAAAATGCGTGCGGTTTCCGCAATCAATGATAAGGCGATGGCACAGTTCCGAGGTCTGATCCATGAGGGCGTGACTGAGGAAGAGATCGCTTCCAAGATGTTAGATATTTATAAGAGTCTCGGTGCAGACGGATATTCCTTTGAACCACTGGTTGGCTTCGGTGCAAACTGTGCGCTTGGACACCACGGTCCGGACAACACGGTTCTGAAAGAGGGCGACACCGTCCTGTTTGATGTTGGATGCAGGAAGGATGGCTATTGTGCCGATATGACACGTACTTTCTTCTATAAAAAAGTACCGTCTGAGAAGCACCGCGCTATTTATGAGACCGTCCGCCGCGCAAATGCTGCCGCAGAAGCAATTCTGAAACCGGGCGTTCCGCTCTGCGAAGTCGATAAAGCTGCCCGCCAGATCATCGAGGATGCCGGATATGGTCCGAACTTTACCCATCGGCTGGGACATTTCATCGGTCTAGAAGTACATGAGTACGGCGATGTTTCTTCTGCGAACACCAAGGTCGCTGAGGTTGGCAATATCTTCTCCATCGAACCAGGTATTTATGTAGAAGGCGAAGTTGGCGTGAGAATCGAGGATCTGGTGCTGATTACTGAGGATGGATGCGAGATTCTAAACTCCTTCAGCAAGGAGCTGGATATTGTAGAGTAATCACATCGCATCATTTATAACACGATTATAAAAAAGAAACTGTTACAGATGGTATTTCTGGTAATTCCGATTACAAATCACGAATCATCCAGAAAGCCAACATCTGTAGACAGTTTCTTTTTAGTTTTCTTTAAAAGCTAATTATAATCTTCATTTATAAAAAGGCGTTTTTACGCGTTCAGCTTCTCCGTCATCATTTCATTCACTTTACCCGGATTTGCCTTGCCCTTCATCGCTTTCATCACCTGACCGACCAGGAAACCAAGTACCTTTGTCTTTCCGCTCCTGTACTCTTCCACCGTCTTCGGGTTTGCGGCGAGCACATCGGAAACTGCCTGTTCCAGGGCACTGTCGTCATTGACCATGCAAAGTCCGTGTGCATCGACATAGGCGGACGGATCGACATCTTGCTCAAAAATAGCTGTAAATACTTCTTTGGCCGTGTTGTTATTGATCGTTCCGGCATCGACCAGATCGATGAGCTGTGCCAGATGTATCGGGGAAAACCACAGGCTTTCAGCGTCCTCTCCTTTTTCCTTGAGCAGGCGGCTTGCCTCGCCGATCAGCCAGTTTGCCACCTTCTTCGGTTTCTGGCAGAGGGTGGTGGTCTTTTCAAACATATCCGCCATTTTCTTAGACTCAGTCAGGATGCGGCTGTCATATTCAGACAGACCATATTCGCTCTGGTAACGTGCCATTTTTTCTGGCTGCAATTCCGGCAGGGCGGCGCGGACAGATTCCAGCCACTCATCGCTGATGCAGACCGGCGGAAGATCCGGATCCGGGAAATAACGGTAATCTTTCGCATCCTCTTTGGAACGCATCGCATAGGAGTATTCCTTGTTGTCATCCCAGCGTCTCGTCTCCTGGATGACTTTCCTGCCCTCTTCCAGCAGCTCAATCTGGCGGGCGCGCTCGCCGTCGATCGCACGGGCAATCGCCTTGAAAGAGTTCAAGTTCTTCATCTCGGTTCTCGTACCAAATGTCTCACTTCCCACCTCACGGACCGATAAGTTGACATCGGCACGCATCGAACCTTCCTGTAACTTACAATCGGATGCGCCCAGATACTGTACCAGCAGGCGCAGGCGTTCGAGGTAGGCAATAACCTCATCAGCACTCCGCATATCCGGCTCAGAAACGATCTCGATCAACGGCACGCCGCTTCGGTTGTAATCAACCAGCGAGCAGTCTTCCCACTCGTCGTGGATCAGCTTTCCGGCATCTTCCTCCATGTGAATTTCATGAATACGAATTTTCTTTTCACCGGCAGGCGTATCGATCGGGATATAACCGTCGTGGCAGATCGGGAGATACAGCTGGGAAATCTGGTAGTTTTGCGGATTGTCCGGATAAAAATAGTTTTTCCGGTCAAATTTACAGAACTGGTTGATACCACAGTTTGCCGCCAGACCGACAGACATCGCGTATTCAACGACCTTCTTATTTAAAACCGGCAGAGAACCCGGCATACCGGTACAAACCGGGCAGGTATGAGTATTTGGTTTTGCTCCAAATTCGGTGGAGCAGCCGCAGAAAATCTTGGTTTTCGTCGCCAGCTCTACGTGTACCTCCAAGCCGATGACTGTCTCATATTCTTTCTTCATCTTATCTGCCCTCCTTGTCTGTCATAACCGGAAGCTTCCATGCACCTCTCGCCTTTTCGTATGCAGATGCCGCGCCAAATAGCTTTTTTTCCTGGAAGCAGTCTGCGATCATCTGAAGCCCGATCGGAAGTCCCTTCGAATCCAGCCCGCACGGAACTGAAATGCCCGGAAGACCTGCCAGGTTGACCGAAACAGTATAAATATCGCCCAGATACATCTTCATCGGATCGGAAAGGCTGTCGCCCAGCAGCGGTGCCGTGGACGGCGCTGCCGGTCCCAGAATGACATCGTATTTCTCAAACGCCTTGTCAAATGCCTGTTTAATCAATGCTTTTGTGCGGAGTGCTTTCAGATAATATGCATCGTAGTAGCCGGAACTCAAAACGAACGAACCGAGCATGATACGGCGTTTTACCTCTGGTCCAAAGCCCTCGGAACGGCTCTTTTTATACATTTCATGTAAATCTTCATATTCCGGTGTGCGGTAACCGTACTTCACACCGTCAAACCGGGACAGGTTGGAACTTGCCTCCGCCGATGCAATGACGTAATATGCTGGGATCGCATACTCAACCATGCCTAAATCAAAAAACTCCACTTCTGCCCCGCGTTCTTTTAACGCCTCAGCTGCCGCCAGAACAGCTTTTTTTACATCTTCATCGAGTCCTTCGCCCAGATAATCGGACGGGATTCCGATCTTCATCCCTTTTACCTCTCCGGTCAGGGCAGCGGTAAAATTGTACGCCTCCCGCTTGACAGAGGTGCTGTCCTTTTTATCATAGGAAGCGATCGTCTCCAGAATTGCCGCGCAGTCTGCGGTATCTTTCGCAATCGGTCCAATCTGATCCAGCGAGGAACCATAGGCGATCAGACCATACCTTGAAACCGTTCCATAGGTCGGTTTGATGCCGGTCACGCCGCAGAAGGAACTTGGCTGGCGGATGGAACCGCCCGTATCTGAACCAAGAGCAAAAAAGGTCTCTCCCGCTGCGACAGCCGCACACGAGCCACCGGAGGATCCGCCCGGTACATGTTCTGTATTCCACGGGTTTTTCGTCGGTCCAAACCAGGATGTCTCGGTCGTACTTCCCATCGCAAATTCATCCATATTTGTCTTGCCAAGCAGGATCGCACCGGCTTTTTTGAGGTTCAGCGCTGCCTCCGCTGAGTACGGAGGTACAAATCCCCTTAAAATTTTGGAACTGCACGTTGTCTCAATTCCCTCTGTACAAATATTATCCTTGATCGCCATCGGAACGCCCGCCAGCGGTCCGGTCAGGATGCCATCGTCAATCTGTTTCTGGATCTCATCCGCCTGTGCCAGTGCTGCCTCCTCGGTCAGCGTTACATAAGCATGAACTGTATCTTCATATTTATGAATCCGTTCCAGAGATGCCTGTACCGCCTCCCGGACGGAGATTCGTTTTTCTTTAATTTCTTTTCCCAGCTCCAGCGCTGTTAATTCTGAAATTCCCATCCTGATTTCCTCCATATTGCTACCTGTATCTCTACTTCTTTTTACTCCACTGTCCTCGGCACCTTGTACTGTTTTTCTTTCTGCTCCGGTGCATTCGAAAGCATCGCATCTGATTCATCTCCATTTTCCACGACATCTTCGCGGAACACATTGTGAATGTCAAAGACATGCGACATCGGTTCTACCTCCGAAGTATCAAGCTGATTCAGCATATCGATATACTCAAGCATCCGGCTCATGTCGCTTTTCGCTGCCTCTTTTTCCTCTGGGGAAAGGGAAAGCTTTGCTAAAATACCAACATAATCAATCATTTCATCGTCTATTTTCACTGCCATAAGTTCTGTTCCTTCCTATTATAATATGTGTTATGGACAAGCTCTTTGTTTCATAGGAAATTGCGTCCTGTCACGTTACGGTACCAGACGGCTCATATCTCTCGGGAAGAGCGAAACCTCACGGACATTCTCCTCTTCAAGCAGCTGCATCGTCATACGTTCCAGACCGATACCGAGTCCGCCGTGAGGCGGCATACCGTGTTTGAAGGTGCTTAAATACTGTTCCATTCCCTCGGTATCCATACCGCGTTTTTCAATCTTCTCCATCAACTCGGTGTAGCTGTGGATACGCTGTCCGCCGGTTGTGACTTCCAGTCCACGGAATAAAAGGTCAAAGCTGAGTGTTACTTTCGGATCTGTCGGGTCATCCATCGCGTAGAATGGACGCTTCTTGGATGGATAATGGGTGACAAACACGAAATCGGCACCGTACTCTTCTTTAAAGTAGCGTCCAATCAGGTGTTCTTCCTCCGGCTCCAGATCGTATGGGTTTTTGATCTGGGTTCCATATTTTTCGGAGGCAAGGCGTTTCGCCTCGGTAAAGGTCACTGCCGGAATCTTCTCTACTTCCGGAAGTTTGACTTTAAGGATTTCCAGCTCCGTGGAATATTCCTTCTTTAAAATTTCCACCATATGCTGAAGAAATCCGGTTTCCATCGCCATGATATCGGTAAAATCATCGATATATCCCATCTCAAAATCCAGTCCGGTATATTCGTTTAAATGACGTTTCGTGTTATGCTTCTCCGCACGGAACACCGGGCCAACCTCCATCACACGGTCAAACACGCCGACCATCATCTGTTTGTAAAACTGCGGACTCTGCGCTAACACCGCCGGGCGGTGAAAATAATCGAGTTTAAAGACGTTTGCTCCGCCCTCGGCTCCTTTTGCTCCGATCTTCGGGGAATGAATTTCCGTAAATCCTTCTCCATGCAGGTACTCCCGGAATGCCCGTGCGATTCCTTCCTGGATTCTGAAACGTGCGCGCTCCCGCAGGTTGCGGAGTGTCAGAGAACGCATATCCAGTTTGGCTTCCAGGGATGCGCTCATTTTCCATTTTGATACGGCAATCGGCATCGGTTCTTCCGGTTTCGATAGGATCCGAACACTCTTTAAACAAAGTTCCATGCCTCTCGGCGCCCGCTCTTCTTTTCGGAGAACACCGGAAACTTCTACGAATGTTTCTTCTCTTAATTCAGCAAAATCCGCGTCGGTCACACCTTTTTCATAGACAGTCTGCAGCACGCCGTCACGTTTCCGGAGAATCACAAATGCGATATCGCCCATGTTGCGGACACTCATGATCGCGCCGTTTACCTTTACTTCCCGTCCTTCCATACCGTCTGCAAACACGGTTGCCAGATCCAGCACTTCTTTTTCCTTTTTACCTGTCATAAATTCCATCGCTGTTTCCTCTCTTTCTCTGCTTTTTGATATGTCCGGGACGGGAATAATGAAAAAGAATGTGCCTTGGCACATTCTCGCGCCGAGCGCGGTCGCTTGCGACAAACTACATCTTCGCGCGAGTGCGCATCATTGGCACGTTAGTGCCTTTTTTGTAATAGGGGATTCCAAGGAATTTCCTATTACAAAAAAAGTCCCGGAATGACGTTCACTCACATCATTCCGGGACGGGATATTCCCGCGGTACCACCCGCATTTAAAAAGAAACGATTGTTTTTCTTTTTACTCTTTAGCTGCTTAACGCGCAGTCACGTGATGACCTACCTGCGGCGGCTGGCGGGGTGTCCAGTGTCGCTCTCAGTCATCCGGCTCCGGAGTGTTCCCTATTGTCCCGCTCCCTCCTGACACGGCTCTCAGCCGGTGGCCGCGTCTTTCTGTCGGATTCTTCGAAACAGAGTCTCCATCTTTGCCTTTTAAAAAAGTGGGCACGAATACCATGATTATCATGGCATCCTTGCCCACCCCGTTGGATTCAATTTTTTATGTTCAAACTATAAACTATTTTTCTGAGTTTGTAAAGAGGTTTTTTAATTTTTTTTCACGCAGTAATTCTATATGGAATATGTCAGCTTCGCTGACCAGTATCACGCGCCAAGTCTCACGGACGTTCGACTTAAATAGAAGAAATCTTGTACAATATCCTCCCTTGAAACATTTTTTCAAAATTCGTGTGCAAATTGTATTGACATTCAGAATTTTTCGTGTATACTACTACACATAAAAGCAAGGGCGCTTCGAGATGATCGAGGTGCCCTTTTCTTTATGTAAAATGTGTCAGAGCACATTCATCTTACGTGGATTTAATCATCACAAAATCGCAGACATAAAACCTGAAAGGAGACATGAGTTATGAAAAAAAACATCCCTGAACTGTATGGAAGTCTTGTATTCAACGACAAAGTCATGAAAAGCAAATTGCCGCGAGATGTTTATAAGGCACTCCGCAAAACGATTGAAAATGGCAGCCATCTGGATCTCGACATTGCAAATGCAGTCGCAGTTGCAATGAAGGAATGGGCCGTTGAAAATGGTGCAACTCACTTCACACACTGGTTCCAGCCGATGACCGGCATCACTGCTGAGAAGCACGACAGTTTCATCAACCCGGTTGGCAATGGCGAAGTTATCATGGATTTCTCCGGCAAAGAGCTGGTAAAGGGCGAACCGGATGCATCCAGTTTCCCATCCGGCGGACTTCGTGCCACCTTTGAGGCAAGAGGTTATACAGCCTGGGATCCAACCTCCCCGGCATTTATTAAAGACGATACACTCTGCATCCCGACCGCATTCTGTTCCTACAGCGGCGAAGCACTTGATACCAAAACCCCTCTTCTGCGTTCGATGGAAACCATCAACCGCGAGGCGCTGCGTGTCCTGAAACTCTTCGGAAATGAAGATGTGACCCGCGTTGTCTCCACCGTTGGTCCGGAACAGGAGTATTTCCTGGTTGATAAAGAACTGTTTAATAAGAGAAGCGATTTGAAGTTCTGCGGAAGAACTCTGTTTGGCGCACCAGCTCCGAAGGGTCAGGAAATGGATGACCACTATTTCGGCGCTCTCCGTCCGAGAGTTTCCGCTTTCATGAAAGAACTGGATGAAGAGCTCTGGAAGCTCGGGATTCCGGCAAAAACCAAACACAACGAGGTAGCTCCGGCGCAACATGAACTTGCCACCATCTACACGACTACCAATGTGGCAGTTGACAACAACCAGCTCACTATGGAAATCATGAAACGTGTGGCAGAGAAACATGGCCTTGTGTGCCTGCTCCATGAGAAACCATTTGAGGGCATCAACGGAAGCGGTAAACACAACAACTGGTCTTTATCGACCAACACCGGCGAAAACCTTCTTGATCCGGACCGTGATCCGGCAAAGAACTTACAGTTTCTTCTCTTCCTGTTCGCAACGATCAAGGCAGTCGATGTCTACGGCGATCTGCTCCGCGTATCAGTTGCAACTGCTGGAAATGACCACCGTCTGGGCGGTAACGAGGCACCGCCAGCTATCGTGTCTATGTTTATCGGAGATGATCTGGAAGCAGTTCTCGATATTGTGGAAAAAGATCTTGAGTCTGAGGCAAAAGAAGTCCAGACCATGAAGCCGGGCGCAAAGGTTCTGCCGCACTTTATCAAAGATACAACCGATCGCAACCGTACTTCTCCGTTTGCCTTTACCGGCAATAAATTCGAGTTCCGTATGCCAGGTTCCGCTCTCTCTGTATCGGAACCGAACATTGTCATCAATACAGCCGTAGCTGAAGTTTTAGGCGAATTTGCAGACCGTCTGGAAGGTCTTTCAGGCAAGGCTCTGGAGGCAGAAATCCATCTGCTCTTAAAGGAAGTGCTGCGTGATCACCGCCGCATCGTATTCAACGGCAACGGTTACACCAGCGAATGGGTAGAGGAAGCTCACAAACGCGGACTCTTCGACCTGCCGAGCTGCGCAGAGGCATTTCCGCGCCTGATTGCTGAGAAAAACGTAGAACTGTTCCTGAAACACGGCATCTACACCAAGGAGGAACTCTTCTCCCGCTACGAAATCAAGGAAGAGAACTACATCAAGACCATCAACATCGAGGCAAAGACGATGCTTTCGATGATGAAGAAGATCTTCCTGCCGTCCGTCCTCTCCTACTGCAAGGAGCTGGCTGAAACCGCCGCAAAGACAAAGGCAATCCTGCCGGACGCACCGATCAGCGCCGAGAGCAAACTGCTTGAGAAGCTGTCCGGTCTCTACACCGAGATTTCCGAGAAAACCGAAGCACTGGCAGAGGCTGAAAAAGCGGCAGAATCCATGGAAGATAATATCGAGAAGGTTACATATTTCCACTATACGATTCTTGCCAAGATGGATGACTTGAGAAGCAGCGTTGATACCGCAGAAGCCCTGATTCCGGATTCCTTCCTGCCGTATCCGACTTACGATGAACTTCTGTTCTCCGTATAATCTGACATGTCAATATTATGACTTGATTGAAAAATCGAGAAAAATGTGTTATGATTTGGCTGCAAAATATTGGTATATTGTCTTTTATACTGATATTTTGCAGTCAATTTTGGGTTCTTATCCCTGTTATTTTCTTATCATTCAGGTATCTTGAATACAAAGGAGGTTTATATCATGAGGGAGTCACTCACATACGAAACCGGACTTCGTGAGGAATGCGGCGTATTTGGAATGTTTGACCTGGAGGGCGGCGATGTTGCCAGAGATATGTACTACGGACTCAGCGCACTCCAGCACCGCGGTCAGGAGTCATGCGGCATCGCAGTCTGTGACACGAACGGTCCAAAGGGCGTTGTCAACTGCTACAAAGGGCTGGGACTTGTCAATGAGGTATTTCATGAGGAGACGTTAAAACGCCTCGGCGGCAATCTGGGAGTTGGTCATGTCCGCTACTCCACAACTGGTTCTTCTACCATCGAAAACACACAGCCACTGGTACTTAAGTATTTTAAGGGAACACTCTGTCTGGCGCACAACGGAAACCTGGTAAATGCATTTGAGATGCGCCGCCAGCTTGAAGAAACCGGCGCAATCTTCCAGACGACGATGGATTCAGAGGTAATCGCGTTCCACATCGCCAGAGAACGTCTGGCTGCCCCGACCGCTGAAGAGGCAATCAAACGGACCGCGGCAAAAACACGTGGCGCTTATGCCTGATTATCTCCAGCCCGCGCAAGCTGATCGGTGTTCGTGACCCATTTGGTCTGCGTCCTCTCTGCCTCGGCAAAAAGGGAAATGTCTGGATCATGGCATCGGAAAGCTGTGCCATCACCTCGGTCGGCGGCGAATTTATCCGTGATATCGAACCGGGTGAGATCGTGACCATCACCCGCGACGGCGTTTTTTCTGATAAAAGCCTGCAGCAGGAAAAACGGGCGCACTGCGTTTTCGAATACATCTATTTTGCCCGCCTCGACAGCCACATCGATGATGTGAGCGTCTATGAGGCTAGGCTGCGCGGCGGCGCTGCTCTCGCACGTTCCTTCCCTGCCGATGCCGACCTCGTCGCCGGTGTACCGGATTCCGGTCTGACCGCCGCGATGGGATATGCGAAGGCATCCGGCATTCCATATGAGATTATTTTCCATAAAAACAGCTATGTCGGCAGAACTTTCATCAAACCGACCCAGGAAGAACGCGAAAATAGCGTCCGGATCAAGCTTAATATTCTGGAACCGGCTGTCAGGGGAAAACGCATTGTCCTCGTCGATGACTCCATCGTGCGCGGTACGACGATGAAAAACCTGATCCGCATGCTCAAAAAAGCCGGGGCGAAGGAGGTTCATGTGCGCGTCAGCTCCCCGCCATTCCTCTTCCCCTGCTATTTCGGCACCGATGTCCCCTCCAATAAACAGCTCATCGCCAGCAGTCATTCCGTCGAAGAAATCTGCCGGGAGATCGGTGCGGATTCGCTTGGATATATGCCGGTTGAAGATCTCGAGGAGATGGCAGGCGGACTGCCGCTCTGTACGGCATGCTTCACCGGAAACTATCCGATGGATGTGCCGGATGGGGAGATTAAGGATGCATTAGAATAAATATTGTGCAAATAAAAAAGAATGTGCCTTGGCACATTCTCGCGCCGAGCGCGGTCGCTTGCGACATGTTTCTGCTTCGCGCGAGTGCGCATCATTGGCACGTTAGTGCCTTTTTATGTAATAGGGAATTCCAAGGAATTTCCTATTACATAAAAAAGGGCTCTCACCGAGTCCTTTTTTATCCCTCACACTTTTTCACGTTTTGTCAAAACTTTTGTTTTTGTTTAAAATGTCTTATATGTTTTTATACATTGGATGACGGACGGTTGTTCTGCGCTTTTAACGCTTTCAACTCGTCAAATACAACATCGTTCAGAACCTTAATGTAGGTTCCTTCATACCGGACGAACGGGACTCTATAACGCCTGCACTCTCAAACTTGCGGAGTGCATTGACGATAACGGAACGGGTAATGCCGACTCTGTCTGCAATCTTGCTGGCTACCAGAATGCCCTCGTTGCCTTCCAGCTCATCGAAGATGTGGGTAATTGCTTCCAGTTCGGAGAAGGACAGGGTGCTGATCGCTGATTTAACGATCTGGATCTTTCTTGTCTCCTCTGCATTCTCCTCGTTGACAGAACGCATCATCTCAAGTCCGACAACAGTGGTTCCGTACTCACTCAGGATGATATCGTCGATGTCGTACTGTGCATCTGATTTGTAGATGAACAGAGTACCCAGTCTCTCACCGGATATATCAATAGGCGTGATGATCGCCTGATACTTCTTCACGTTCTCCTCGGCGAATCCCAATGTGGCAAGGTTGACATTTTCCTTCGTTGACAAAACGCTTAAAAGGCGTTCATTCAACATACGGTCAACAAAACCGCCGACCTGATCCTTGATCAACTCTTCGATCTCATCCACACCCTCATGAATCGCAACTCCGAGTACTTTACCTTTCTTGCTGATTACGAGAATATTGGATTCCAGTATGTCACTGAGGACTTCACAAATGTCATTGAACACAACCTTATGAGAATGGTTGTTGTGCAATAACTTATTAATTTTTCTAGTTTTGTCCAGTAATTGAACGCTCATTTTACCAGTTACCTCCTTTGCCTTTATCGTAAATTAGAATTCGATCCTAACCTGTAAGAATTGTAACACGATTTTCGTATAATAGCAAGAGTTTTTCTGTATTTTTCATTTTTTTTAATAATTAATATCTATTTCAAGAGTTTTTATGAGTTTTTTACAAAACCGCAGGCTTCGTTAGAACAAAGAAGCTTATTTCCCTTTTCGAGCATAATATGTCCACATTTCGGACACATTTCTTTTGACGGTTTCTGCCAGGTCATAAAATCGCAGTCCGGGTTATTTTCGCAGCCGTAATATCTTCTGCCCTTTTTCGATTTACGGATGACAATCTCACCACCGCATTTCGGGCACTTCACGCCGATCTTTTCCAGGTACGGCTTCGTGTTTTTACAGTCTGGGAATCCCGGGCAGGCAAGGAATTTGCCGTGCGGGCCATACTTAATTACCATGTTGCGCCCGCACTGGTCACAGATCACATCCGTCACCTCGTCAGCAATCTTGACGCTCTCAAGCGTCTTCTCCGCTTCTTTAACCGCCTTGTCAAGATCCGGATAAAAGTTTTCGATAACAGTCTTCCAGCCGATCGTGCCGTCCCCGATGCTGTCGAGCAGGTACTCCATATTTGCCGTAAACTGCAAATCGACGATGGATGGGAACGCCTTCTTCATCATCCGGTTGACTACCTCGCCAAGCTCTGTCACATAGAGGTTCTTATTTTCCTTCGCTACATAGCGGCGCGCGATGATTGTCGTGATGGTCGGTGCATAGGTACTTGGCCGTCCGATGCCCTGCTCTTCCAGCGCCTTGACGAGCGACGCCTCTGTATAATGTGCCGGTGGCTGTGTAAAATGCTGTGCCGGTTCTAACTGGTTTAAATCCAGCTTCATGCCTGCTTCCAGCGACTCGTTCAGAACGCCGTCGGTCTCCTTATCCTCGTCCTGTGAATAGACGGACATGAAGCCGTCAAATTTGATTTTGGACGCCGACAGGGTGAAAAGCTCCTCTCCGGCTGCTACCTTGACGGAGGTTGTCTCGTAAACCGCCGGGCGCATCCGGCTCGCCGTGAAGCGCTTCCAGATAAGCTGGTACAGACGGAACTGGTCTCTGGAAAGCTGTTCTTTTACCTGTACCGGCGTCAGTGTAATGTCGGTCGGACGGATCGCCTCGTGTGCGTCCTGGATCTTGGCGTCTGATTTTGCCGCCGCCGGCGCCTCGGACACGTAACTTGCCCCAAACTGGTCGCCGATATAACTTCTCGCCGCCTCATCTGCCTCTGCCGCGATGCGGGTGGAATCGGTACGCAGGTAGGTGATCAGACCGATTGTGCCGCGTCCCTTGATATCCACGCCCTCATAGAGCTGCTGGGCAAGGCGCATCGTCTTCTGCGTTGAGAAATTCAGCGTCTTGGATGCCTCCTGCTGCAGCGTACTGGTCGTAAACGGAATCGGCGCCTTCTTCACGCGCTCGCCCAGCTTCACATCGCGCACTTCGTACTCACAGCCCTCCAGACGCTTCATAAGCGCCTCCACTTCCTCTTTGCTGTGAATTGCCTTCCTGCCCTCCTTATCGCCGTAATAATGGGCGGTCAGCTTCTTTCTGGAGCCATGTACGTGGAGCTGTGCATCCAGCGTCCAGTATTCTTCCGGTATAAACGCATTAATCTCTTCCTCACGGTCGCAGATCATACGCAACGCGACCGACTGCACACGACCGGCGCTGAGTCCTCTCTTGACCTTCGCCCAGAGAAGCGGGCTGATGAGGTAACCCACCATACGGTCGAGCATACGTCTCGCCTGCTGTGCATCCACCAGATTTTCATCGATGGCACGCGGCTCTTTTAAAGATGCCTTGACGGCGTTTTTTGTAATCTCATTGAAACTGATACGGTAAACCTTTTTATCTTTCTGTTCATCCAGCTTTAATGCTTTCATCAGGTGCCAGGAGATCGCCTCTCCCTCGCGGTCCGGGTCAGTTGCGAGATAAATCTTATCTGCTTTTTTAACCTCTTTCCGCAGACGCGCCAACACATCGCCCTTTCCCCGGATGGTGATATACTTCGGCTCATATCCATGCTCTACGTCCACTCCCAGCGTACTCTTAGGGAGGTCGCGCACATGACCGCCGGAGGCGTCCACCTCATAGTTGGAACCCAAAAATTTTTTAATTGTCTTGACTTTCGCCGGAGACTCTACAATAACCAGATTTTTTGCCATAACAGACCTCTATACAATCTTCCTAACGTAATATTGATTCATTGGCTGCAGGATCAATCCCTGCATTTCCAGATTCAAAAGCGCAGTCATGCATTCCCCTGCTGTCACCCCACAGCTTTTCATGACCGCTTCCAGATGTTTCGGTTGTGAATCTAGGCAACTATACACCATTTTTTCCGACTTGGCAAGTGCATTTACTGATTTTATTGTTTTTTTACAAGAATTTTTACATTTTATATGGAAGAAATCCAACACATCCTCCGGTTTCGTCACGATCCCCGCTCCCTGTGCAATCAGCCGGTTGCAGCCCTCACTGAGCGGATCGATGCGCCGTCCCGGCAGCGCAAATACCTCTTTTCCCTGCTCCAGCGCCAGATCCGCCGTAATCAGGGAGCCGCTTCTTTTTCGTGCTTCCACGACCAGCACCAGGTCGGAAAGTCCGCTGATGATCCGGTTCCGGATTGGAAAATGGGATGCCGTCGGCGGTACACCCGGTCCATATTCTGACAATATGCCGCCTTGTTCACGGATGCGCGCATGCAGCCGGATGCCGGATGGAGGATAACAGGTGTCAATCCCACAGCCCATCACGGCATACGTCAGTCCACCGCCATCCATCGCGCCCTTATGCCCCGCCTGATCGCTCCCCAGCGCCATGCCGCTCACTACCTGCACGCCATTTTCTGCCAGAATCCGACCGAAATACTCTGCCTCCTGTCGTCCATACGGCGTACAGCTGCGCGCCCCGATGACTGCCGCGGATGGTTTCGCATCTTCTGGAAGCATTCCACGCACAAACAGCCACATCGGTTTATCATAGATATGCATCAGGCGCTTCGGATATGCCGCCTCACCGCACAGAATGAAACGTACCCCCTGTTCCTCCAGCCTATCGTATTCTTCCACGCGCTGTTTGAAGAGCAGAACCGCTTCCTCCAGCCCCTTTTTCACAGCTTTTCCGAGAAAGGAACATATAAACGGATCCAGTTTCTTCCTATTATATAAAACCCGCTCATAGATTCCCTCAAAACTGCCGCACGATTCATATAATTTAGCCGCCGTCACCGCGCCGATTCCATCCACTCTCGATAACCAGTAGGCATGGATGCGCTCACGGTCGGAATACTGCATATTTTCTGTCAGAAGCACTTTTTTTATGCAGCGGTTCCTGTGTTTTTCCATATAGTTCCTGCATAGAAAGCTGAGTATTCTGTACATTGCTCTCTTCTTTTCCTATTTCCATATCTTTCCCCCTATATATGTCAGATCGGCTGCCTTTTACCTTCAAGAATGCCGAGGCATTCTTGCTGCGAGATGCGCGTCATGCAAAGCATGACATACTTCTTTTGCGCATCTTAAGCAATCCTGCCGGAGGCTATATCAGATGGGGGATTGGCTCCCACCACTGATACTAATTTGCTTCTCGCCACCTGAAGAGGTGGGAGTCATCTCACATCTGGTATAACAATTACAACCCTTGTTAAACTTTTTATTCTTTCAATCTTTTAGACATGCTTCTTTTCAGAGGCTCCCCCAATATTTTTTTTCAAAACTCCGGAATCCAATCGCCTCCGCCAACTGCGCCCGCCCGATCTCCGCCTGTCCATCCAGATCTGCAAGTGTGCGCGCTACTTTTAAAATCTTTCCGTGTCCCCTGGCACTGATTCCCTGCTGCCGTTCGACCTTTTCCAGAAATACCGCATCTTCCCCGGATAGACGGCAATACTCTTCGATCTGGCGGCGGGTCATCTGGCTGTTGTAGGAGATAGATTCGTCTGCAAACCTCTTTTCCTGTCGAGCGCGCGCCTCCATGACGCGGGCGCGCATGACAGCGGAGGAATCCCTCTGCTCTGTCTGTGGAAAACTCCCCTCATCTATACTCTTCTCTGCAGCCATCATCCCCAAATCCTGCCGCGGTACTTCCACCCCAATATCGATCCGATCTAAAAATGGTCCCGAAACGCGGTTCAAATACCGGCGGATCTGGGTTGGAGTACAACGGCATTTTCCCAAATCTGGGAAAAAACCGCATTTGCAGGGATTCATCGCCGCCGCAATCATCGTTTTTGCCGGAAATACAACCGTCTGGTTGAGACGGGAAACCGTGATGCTTCCTTCCTCCATCGGCTGACGCAGCAGATCCAAAATTTTCGGCTGAAACTCCGTTAACTCATCTAAAAAGAGGGTTCCATAACTAGCGAGTGAGATCTCCCCGGGCTTCGGATTTCGTCCTCCGCCCGCCATCGCCTGGGCGGTCGTGCTGTGATGCGGGCTGCGGAACGGACGCTGCAAAACCAGCGGTGTGTCTGGCTTCAGGAGACCGCAGATACTGTATATCTTCGAAACTTCAATGCTTTCCTCCAGCGTAAGCGGCGGCAAAATTGTCGGAATACGCCGAGCTGCCATCGTTTTTCCCGTTCCAGCCGGTCCGATATAGAGAATGTTGTGACGCCCCGCTGCTGCCGCCTCGGTTGCCTGCCGCACCAGCGGAAGTCCGACGATCTCATCAAAATCGACGTCAAATTCTTCCTGTCCCGCCTGAAACAGATCTGGTGTGAACCATTGTCCGTGAATCTGTTCCGGATGCTGCAGGCAAGCCGTCAGCGCTTTCACATCCCGGACTCCGACGATCTCGATTCCATCCACAGCCCGTCCCTCCTGTACATTCTCTTCGGATAGAAAAACCCGTTTCATTCCGCAGCGGCGCGCTTCATAGACCATCGAAAGAACACCGGTCAACGGCTTGATGCTGCCGTCCAAACCCAGTTCACCGATAAACGCCCATTGGTCCCAATCCGGTGCAGAATTATTCTCCTCATCTTCCATCCCATCCATTTCCGGGCAGGTTTCATCCGTCTTTCTTATTTTTGCCTTTTCACCCTGTTCCCACAAGCACCTCAAAATTCCTGCCGCGATCGCCAGATCACACCCCGTTCCCTCTTTCCGCACCCCGGCTGGCGATAAATTGACCGTGATCCGCTTCGGCGGCAAGCAAACCCCCGCATTCCGAAGTGCGGTCCGAACGCGCTCCTGCGCCTCCCGCACCTCCTCCGCCAGGTAGCCCACCATAACAAAACTCGGCAATCCGTCGCTCACATCAACTTCCACCGTGATCCGGTAGCCATCGATGCCGCGGGTGCTGAAACTGTTTATTTTACTGAACATATATTTCCCCCTATTATTGATTTTTTACCTTGCCTTGTATTTTTCATATCATACAGGCTTAAAATTTGGATACTTTTAATGATATTTTGAATCTTTAGAATTAAAAATATATTATAACAATCTTATCTTCTCTGAAATTGATATCACCCAAAAGAGGTGGGGTCTTCTCAACTGAGATAAAAGAGATTCTACTTGAATTTGATTTGAAATTAAAATAAATAGATTTGAATCATGAAATCAGATTTACCAGACCTAAAATAGATATTCACTCTTTCATTATATATAGACCTGCGGCAGAATGCAAGCCAAAACAGCTTAGAACTATGACACTAATTAATTGACATTGTGCGCACACAAAAACAAAAAGCTGCCGCAAAATGCTAACATATAACATTCTGCTGCAGCTTTTTGTTTTTAATCTATCTCTTTAAATAAAATCTTCTCCCAGCTTCTCTGCCGCCGCGCGTGCAATCTGCTCCGGCGTGATCGGAAGCTCATAGAATCGTTTTCCGACTGCATTGTACACCGCATCAGCAATCGCCGGAAGCGGCGTGTTGATAACAATCTCGCCGATCGACTTTGCTCCGAACGGACCAGATGGCTCATAACTGCTCTCAAACTCAACGTTTAAATGTCCATAGTCAATCCGGGTCGGAATCTTATACTGCATCAGGGAATTTTCACGCACACCACCCTGTGCATTACGGGTAATATTTTCCGTCAGCGCCATGCCGATTCCCTGCATCAGACCGCCCTCAACCTGCAGGCGGGACAGATTCGGATTGATCGGTGTACCGCAGTCTACCGCTGCCGCATAATTAATAACGCTGGTTTCGCCTGTCTCCATATCAATCTCAAGCTCAACCGCACCTGCCATAAACGGAGGCGGGGAAATGTGGGCGGTTCTCGACTCGGTTACCTCCAGCGGAATTTCATGCCCGTACATGGACGCCGTTGCGATATCAGCCAGAGCGATCTTCTTCGTCTCATCCCCGGCTTTTTCGGTTGTGAATACCTCTTTTCCGTCAAATTCCACTGCATCCGCCGGGACGCCCAGAAGCTCTGCACCCAGTTTACAGATCTGCTCGCGCAGGCGCAGCGCACACCGTTCGGTCGCTTTTCCGGTCAGATAAGTCGTACTCGATGCATAAGAACCTGAGTCATACGGGGATGAATCCGTGTCCGCGCCCAGCACCGTGATTGCGTCAATTGGGCATTCCAGCACTTCCGCCGCAATCTGCGCCAGAATCGTGTCACAGCCGGTTCCCATATCTGCCGCTCCGAGCGACAATGTATAGAACCCTTCGTCGTTGACTTTGAGACGGCACTTCCGACATCCATCGCCGTGATTGCCGATCCCTGCATCGCCATACCCATGCCGACGCTGCGGACCTTGCCATTGCCCATGTCACGCACCGGATATTTGTCTTCCCAGCCGATCATCTCACGCACTTTTTTTACACAACGGTCGAGTGCGCAGCTTGTATTAACCTGATTATAATATGCTGGCATCAGATCGCCCTCTTTAACCATGTTTTTCAGGCGGATCTCAAAGCGGTCCATCTGAATCTGGTCTGCCAGCTCATTGACCGCCGACTCGATCGCGAAAAGTCCCTGTGTCGCACCATAGCCACGGTACGCGCCTGCCGACATGATATTCGTATAGACAACATCGCTGATAAAGCGGAATGCTTCAACACTTCCATACAACGGGATCGATTTGTGTCCTGACAGTCCAACGGTTGTCGGTCCATGCTCGCCGTAAGCACCGGTATTGGACAATGTGTAAAGATCGATGCCGCGGATCGTGCCGTCCTTCATCGCGCCCAGACGTACATGCATCTCCATCTCATGGCGCGGCGAAGACGCCGTCTGTGTCTCCATCCGGCTATAAATCAGCTTCGACGGTTTTTTCGTCATCCAGGTAACGAATGCCGGATACACTTCACAGACCGCCGTCTGCTTCGCACCAAAACCCCCGCCGATTCTCGGCTTGCTCACGCGCACCATCGACTTCGGGATATGAAGCGCATTTGCCACGATTCTGCGACAGTGGAACACGATCTGCGTGGAACTTAAAATATTTAATCTTCCGTAGGTATCGATCGAACAATAGGTACGGAATGTCTCCATCATCGTCTGCTGGCACGGCTTTGTGTGGTATACATGGTCAATCACGATGTCGCAGTCCTTTAAAACCGCCTCGACATCCCCGTTGCCGCACTCATCGTGCGCGCAGAGGTTGCGCTTGTTGTCTGCGCCGACCGGAGCAAGACTCTCCCAGTTGTCCTCTGGGTGAACCAGGATCGGGTTGTCCTTTGACGTATGGAAATCCAGAACCGGCTCTAAGACTTCGTACTGTACCTTGATCAGGCGGAGTGCTTTATCGACACATTTTTCATCTTTTCCTGCTACAATCGCCACAATATCGCCCTGAAAACGGACATGGCGGTCGATCAGGAGACGGTCATACGGGCTCGCCTCCGGGTATGTCTGCCCCGCCTGTGTGTAGCGCTTTGCATCCTGCGGCACATCCTCCCAGGTATAAATTGCCTCGATGCCCGGAACTTTCATTGCGATCGCGGTGTTGATCGTTTTTACCATCGCATTCGCATACGGGGAACGCAGAAGTTTGACGATCAGGCAGTCCTGCGGCGCCAGATCATCCACGTAAACCGGCTGTCCGGTTACCAGCTGCATCGCATCTTTTTTTCGTACAGAAGTATTGACTACTCTCATTCTGCCGCCTCCTTCTGTTTTTCTCTCTTCCAGTCTAAAAATGCCAGAATGCCGCGAAGCTGTCCTTCATAACCGGAACAGCGGCACAGGTTTCCTGCCAGATATTCGCGGATTTCATCCTCCTCCGGGAACTCTTTTTCCCGGAACAGCGCCAGCGCATTCATGATAAAGCCCGGATTACAGAAGCCGCACTGTTCGGCTCCCTGATCGGCAATGAATGCGCCAAATTCTTTTGCCTCCTCCTGGAGTCCTTCCAGCGTCGTCACGCTGTGACCGTCCGCCCGCGCCGCCAGCACGGAACAGGAAAGCACTGGTTTTTCATCCAGAAATACGGTACAGAGTCCGCAGTTTGCCGTCTCGCAGCCGCGCTTGACACTGTAACAGCCCTGACTGCGTACCAGATCAATCAGAAGCGTATCCGGCTCAATCTCCGGAGAAATCTTCGTTCCATTTAGAGTAATCGTTATCTGCATCATATGTGAATCTCCTAATATTCATACTATTATACGATCATTTTATTGTCCTATTTCGTTTAGCACTCTTCCAGCACACGCACCGCCCGCTTTATCAGAACACCGATTAAATGTTTCCGGTATTCAGCGCTGCCGCGCATATTTGAAGACGTCTGAACCTGATCACGGATCCACTTTGCAAGACAGGCTGCTTTCTTCCCGGTCTGCGTCTTGTCCTGACTTTCTCTGGTATCGGCATCCGCATCTGCTTTTGTTTCAGCCTTTTGCTTTTCCTCTATAAGCGCCTGTATTGTCTCCGCTGATGCCTCGAACAACACAGCACGCCCCGGACGCGCACCGATGCTAAAACGATATGCTCCATCCGCCCGTTTCGCCGCTGCACAGGTCAGCACTGGAAAATCAGTCTGCGTATTCCGCACGGACTGGTAGTGATATACGGCTTTGTCTTTATGGACAATTAATTTGACTAAAATGTCCCGGCCGCCGATCTGTTTTGCAAATTCCATCAACGGCATCCGTCCAGCTTTGTAAAGTTCCACTTCGGTGTCCATCGCCAGGAACATCGTCAGGACATCTGAAAATCCAAATCTGCCATAGATACTGCCTCCGACTGTCGCCAGGTTCCGAAGCTGCACGCCGACGATATGGCGCACCGACTCGCGCATGGCACCGTCTGTGTATGCCGCCAATCCCGGATGTTCTTCCAGCTGGCGCAGGGTAACCATCGCGCCAATCTCAAACGCATCCTCTGTCTCCTCTATCTGATCCAGCCCCAGCCCTGAAATATCAATCGCGGTTCCTACATTGCCCCGGCTCATCTTCAGCCAGATCATACCGCCTATCACCCGGTTCGCTTTTTTCTGATTCAGCTCCCAGGCTTCCTCCAGGCTTTCTACCCGTTTATATTCTCGAATCGTCATCATAGGTTTTTCCTCTTTTTCATCTATTTCTTAAATAACAAAATTATCCATCTTTTATTATAGCATAAAACATGGTATAATTCCGTTGTTATTTTTAAAATACAACGAGACCCCTTTTTCCAGAAAAGATTAGGAGGATTTGACAAAAACTATGAAACCATCCATCCGTACCTACCTCTGCAACGACGAAAACCATCGTTTCTTTGGCGAAGGTCCTCGTCAGCTTCTTCATGCCATCGATGAAACCGGATCGCTCCGCTCCGCCGCTCTGTCCATGAATATGGCGTATACAAAAGCACTTCGGATTATCCGCTCCGCCGAAGCCACGCTTGGATTTCCACTGACCGTCCGCACCACCGGCGGAAAAGGCGGCGGAGGCAGCCAGATGACGGCGGAGGCGAGGGAGTTTCTAGCTAAGTATGAGGCATATCGGGATGCATGTACGGAGAGTGGGAAACAGTTATATGAAGAATTTTTTTGCAGGCGGAAATCTGTTTTTTTCTCTTCTGGAACACAAACGTCCTCTTTCACTTGTTTGCAAAATTCAAACGATGTCCGGATCGCCTGCATCATCATGGCCTCCGGTCTTGGAAAACGTTTCGGCTCGAACAAGCTCATGGCTTCGTTCCACGGTGCTCCGCTCATCCACTCGGTACTGGATGTGACCGGTTCTGTTCCGCTCTTTGCCGATCGTCTCGTTGTGACGCGCTCCCGGGAGGTTCACGATTACTGTCAGTCCCTGGGAATTCCGGTGCTGATTCATACACTTCCCAATCGGAACGAGGCGCTCTGCCTGGGACTTACACACATGTTAAAAAGGCACCCGGATTTATCAGGCTGTCTCTTTGCACTCGGCGATCAGCCGCTTCTGCGTCCACGGACACTGGAACGGATATGCCGGCGCTATCTCGAATGCAAAATATCACCAGGTCACTCAAAATCTGTTTTCCCAGATTCTGATTTTTCCATTTTGGAATCAAAATTGCCTCAGAATTCAGGAATTGCAGAAAAATCACCGATCGTACAGCTCTGCAGCGTCCAAATGACGGCTTCTCCCGAACCTTCCGCCTCAACCACCGTCGGAAGCCCGATTCTCTTCGACCGGGCATATTTTGACGAACTGCTCCATCTGCCGGAAAAAGCTGGCGGAAGCCATGTTCTCCGCCAGCATCCGGACGTTGTCCAGTATGTGACTGCCGAAGTGCCGGAGGAATTGATGGATGTAGACACGCCGGAGGAGCTCAAACGCCTGGAGAATCTGGTAACAATCGAATAAAACTATAAGGACTGACATCACACATGCAGCATGATGCCAGTCCCTTTTTATCAATCTACGTATCACTTTCAGCCATACATTCCATATTTTATAGATGGATCTTATATTTTTATGTACCTATAACCTTTTTCTAATCTTCCTATTTCTTACGCCTCATCCTTCGGCAGCAGCACATTCAGGATAATCGCCATGAAAGCTGCCGGAACGATACCAGATCCGCCGAATACAAGCTGAATTGCTTCCGGCATCTTGGAAAGGATAGTTGCATGTGCACCCATGCCGTAACCAACACCCAGTGCAACAGAGACGATGGTCAGGTTGCGTGAAGTCATCTTCTCTTTCGTGATAAGCTGAATACCGCTAACTACGATCGAAGAGAACATCATAACCGCTGCGCCTCCCAGTACCGACTGTGGCATGATCGAAACGATCGCACCCAGCTTCGGAATCAGACCGCACAGAATCAGGAATACCGCGCCGGTTGCAAGTGCCATGCGGTTGACTACCTTTGTCATCGTAACCAGACCTACGTTCTGGCTGAACGAAGTGTTCGGAAGAACACCGAACAGCGCCGCAATACTGGAACCAAGTCCATCGCAGATAACGCCGCCGGAAAGCTCTTTATCGGTCGCCTCACGGTCCATACCGCCCTCAACGACACCGGAAATATCTCCGACCGTCTCAACAGCGGTTACAATAAACATGATAAGAACCGGCAAAATCGCGCGCATATCAAAGACAATTTTAACCGGGACGATCGGCGGAATGCTGATCCAGCTTGCCTGTGCTACCTTATCCCAGTTTAATACCCATGCTTTGGTATATTCGGTTCCGTCCGCTGCAATGCCCGTGTGCGGAAGCACCAGACCCATGATGAATGCTACAGCATAACCGGCAATAATTCCGACCAGAATCGAGGAAGAACTTAAATATCCCTTCGTTCCGTGCTTCACTGCCAGAATCACAATCAGGACAAAAATAGCAAGCAGCATATTTTCCATGGAACCAAAGTCCTGCGCCGAGCTGCCGCCGCCGAAGGAATTGACGCCGACCCCGATCAATGACAGACCAATCGAAAGAACGACCGTACCTGTTACGACCGACGGGAAAAATCGGCGAAGCGGCTTTAAGAAGCATCCAAGCACACTCTCGAACAGACCGCCGATGATCGAAGCACCCATAATGGCGCCGTACGCTAAAATACCGCCGCCCATCGTAGCCGCCACGCTGTTGAATACACCGATGAAACCAGAGCTGGTTCCCATGATAATCGGAACCTTGCCGCCGACCGGACCAACCGAAAATAACTGCAGCAGCGTGATCAGTCCCGCCACCAACATCGCATTCTGCAGAAGCTCGATCTGCAGCTGTGCCAGATCGTTTCCGCCCGTGATACCACAGGCGCCTGTGATGATCAGAAGTGGTGTCAGGTTACCGACAAACATCGCAAGCACGTGCTGCAGTCCCAGCGGAATCGCCTGTTTTAACGGCACGTGCTGCAGTCCCAGCGGAATCGCCTGTTTTAACGGCATCTTCGCCTCAAACTCATAGGCAGGTCCCGTAAATTTCTTTTCATTTTCCATAGATTTTCTCTCCCTGTACCCAATTTAAAACTACCTTTTTACACAGTTTCCAAAACATTCTCAATTATAAAAAAAAAGCATATGAACTGTAAAGATTGTTTTTTCATTTGTATATTATTTTTCATTAAGTAAGTTATAAGTATTACTTATAATTTACTTACCCAGTCCACAATATCACCAAATACCTCTTCCCGATTGATCTCATGAAACAGTTCATGCCTTGCCCCCGGATAAAGTTGCATCGCCACATTGGTACATCCGGTTTCTTGCAGATCTTCCATCGCGCGCCGCACACCGCGTCCGCCTTCTCCGACCGGGTCCTCCTCTCCCGATATCAGCAGAATCGGCAGATTTTTCGGAATTCCATCAAAGCCTCTCTTCCGCTTCAAATCCAGCATGACCTGGAAAAAATCGACGAATGCCCCATCGGTGAATAAAAACTGGCAGTATGGATCCGCCTCGTATTTTTCATCCTCCTCCGTCACGCGCGACAGCCATTGATGTTCCGTTTTTCCTTTTTCAAAATAGCGGTTATAGCTTCCAAGAACCAGCTGGTGCAGCCGCTCATTTCGTCCATTTCTTCCTTCCAGCCACGCTGCCGCTGCCACGACGGTTCCGCCCAGCCACAAAAGTGGTTCCGGCTGGCTTCCGGTTCCCATGAAAATTGCGCCGTCCAGCCATTCTCCATAATGCGTGATAAAACGGCGTCCAAAAAACGAACCCATGCTGTGCCCCAGAAGAATATGCGGAATGCCCTGAAACTTGTGTTTCGCAAAACGTGCCACCTGCGCCATCGCACCGTTCACGCGGCGGACACCATTTTTCTCCGCGAACTCACCCAATTCCCCTGGTTTTGCTGTCCGTCCATGTCCCGGATGATCGTTCCCGATGACCGCAATCCCCGCCCGGTTCATCGCCTGTGCAAATTCTTCGTATCTGCCAATGTGCTCGATCATACCGTGCGCCACCTGAATGACCGCCCACGGTGTTTCCTCCGGCTCCCAGCAGATGCCATGGATTCTGCCGCTCCCATCCTGAAATGGAATATAAAAATCTTTGCCCTGTGCCATCCTGATTTCCCCGCTTTCTAAATGCTATATCGAATTATCTCTCTCAACATTGCCTGAAATATTTTTTATTTTCCTGTTTTATTGAAGCATATAATTTTCAGATCCTTTTCATATACAGGATACCACAAAAACACTCTATTATACGATTTTCCCTCTTAAAAAAAGAATGTGGCTTGTTGTGTAATAGGGAATTCCAAGGAATTTTCTATTACACAACAAAAGCTCCATCTTTCGACGGAGCTTCTGCAGTCATACGTTTTATATATCGTATGTCATATATTCATGAATCAGTGATTCATTAATTGTTTGAATACAGAGTAACGAGCTTGTTCAGGTACTGGTATCTAGCCTTTGCCTCTTCCTCGTTCTTTGCATCCAGCGCGCCGGCTCTATCCGGATTCTTCAGAGCCAGAGATGCGTAACGAACCTCACCCTTTAAGAATGCCTGGTAGTCACCTGTCGGTGCCTTGCTGTCCAGAGTGAACTTCTTGTCCTCTGCAGCCGGATTGTAACGGAAGTTGTGCCAGTAACCGCACTCTACCGCCAGTTTCTCCTCGGTCTGAGCCTTGTCCATACCTTTCTTGATACCGTGGTTGATACACGGAGCATATGCAATGACTAAGGACGGACCCGGATATGCCTCTGCCTCAGCGATTGCCTTAACAGTCTGAGCATAATCAGCACCCATGGAGATCTGGGCAACGTATACATAGCCGTAGCTCATAGCGATGGAAGCAAGATCTTTCTTCTTCACATCTTTACCACCTGCTGCGAACTGTGCAACTGCACCGGTCGGAGTTGCCTTAGAGGACTGTCCGCCTGTGTTGGAGTAAACCTCGGTATCATATACCATGATGTTGATATCCTTGCCGGAAGCAAGTACGTGGTCAACACCGCCGAAACCGATATCGTAAGCCCAACCGTCGCCACCGAATACCCACTGGGATTTCTTAGCGAGGAAGTCTTTGTTCTTCACAATATCCTTGCAGTTCGGGCAGTCGATGCCATCCAGAGCCTCTACCAGCTTGTCGGTAGCTGCGCCGTTCAATGCACCGATTCCGTAAGTATCCAGCCACTCTTTGCAAGCTGCTTTCACTTCATCGGTCGCCTGTTCTGCCGCCATCACAGCCTCAACCTTACCCTTTAAGCCGTCACGGATTGCGTTCTGAGCCAGAAGCATACCATAACCGAACTCTGCGTTGTCCTCGAACAGGGAGTTGTCCCAAGCCGGACCCTTGCCAGCCTTGTTCATGGTGTAAGGTGTGGACGGTGAAGAGTTGCCCCAGATAGAGGAGCATCCGGTTGCGTTGGCAATGTACATACGATCGCCGAACAGCTGAGTAATCAGTTTTGCGTACGGAGTCTCGCCGCATCCTGCACAAGCGCCGGAGAACTCAAGTAACGGCTGTTTGAACTGGCTTCCCTTAACGGTTGTCTCTTTATATTTATCAATGACATCCTGTTTGATCGGAAGTGTCTGACCGTAGTCATAACCCTTCTGAGCCTCCAGATTCTTGTCAAGACTTACCATCGTAAGTGCTTTCTCACCCTTCTTGCCCGGGCAGACATTTGCACAGGAACCACATCCGGTACAATCCAGGGAAGAAATAGTCATCACGAACTTGTACTGCGGCATACCTGTAAGTGGCAGTGTCTTTGTTCCTTCCGGAGCGGCAGCAGCCTCTTCCTCGGTCATCGCGATCGGGCGGATAACTGCGTGCGGACACACATAAGAACAGAAGTTACACTGGATACAGTTGTCCGGATTCCAAACCGGTACATTGACTGCGATACCACGTTTCTCGTATGCAGCGGAACCAGACGGAGTTGTACCATCTACATAATCGGTAAATGCAGATACCGGCAGGTTGTTACCCTCCTGAGCATTGACAGCAGCCTGAACGGTGTTGACAAACTTAACAACGTCTGCTCTTCCCTCGGTTGCGTGAGTCATCTCAAGTCCCTCGTCCTCGCCGTTCTTCCAGCTTTCCGGAACCTGAATCTCTACAACGTTCTGAGCGCCTGCATCGATAGCAGCCCAGTTTTTCTTAACAACATCTTCGCCCTTACGACCGTAGGTTGCCTTTGCAGCAGCCTTCATCAGTTCGATCGCTCTCTCCTCCGGAATAATATTTGCCAGCTTGAAGAATGCGGACTGAAGGATGGTATTGATACGGGTCGGACCCATACCGGTCTCGATACCCAGTTTAACACCGTCGATGGTGTAGAATTTAATCTTGTGGTCAGCGATGAACTTCTTAACCTGTCCCGGTAAGTGCTGCTCCAACTCTTCCATGTTCCACGGGCAGTTTAACAGGAATGTACCGCCGTCAACCAGTTCCTGAACCATGTTGTACTTACGGATGTAAGCCGGGTTGTGACAGGCAACAAAGTTTGCCTTGTGGATCAGGTAGGTGGATTTGATCGGTTTATGACCGAAACGAAGGTGGGACATTGTAACACCACCAGATTTCTTGGAGTCATAATCGAAGTAAGCCTGTGCGTACATATCGGTATTATCGCCGATGATCTTGATAGAGTTCTTGTTTGCACCTACAGTACCGTCGGCACCAAGACCCCAGAACTTACAGTTTACAGTTCCTTCCGGAGTGGTAACAAGCGGTGCGCCAAGCTCCAGGGAAAGGTTGGTAACATCATCTACGATACCGATGGTGAACTGCTTCTTGGTTGTGTTCTCATATACAGCTACGATCTGAGCCGGTGTGGTATCCTTGGAACCAAGTCCGTAACGACCTGTGAAGATCGGAGTCTGATCAAATTTTGTACCCTTTAATGCTGCTACTACATCAAGGTAAAGCGGCTCGCCAAGGGAACCTGGCTCTTTGGTGCGGTCTAATACGGAAATCTGCTTAACTGTATCCGGAATAGCGTCTACCAGTGCACTGGCTACGAACGGACGGTACAGGCGAACCTTTACAACGCCGACTTTCTTCCCAGCTGCTACGAGGTAATCGATCGTCTCCTCGATGGTATCGTTGACAGAACCCATTGCGATGATAACGTGCTCTGCATCCGGAGCGCCATAGTAGTTGAACAGCTTGTAGTCTGTGCCAATCTTCTCATTGACCTTGTCCATGTATTCCTGAACAATCGCCGGAAGTGCATCGTAGTACGGGTTGCAAGCCTCTCTTACCTGAAAGAAGATATCCGGGTTCTGAGCAGAACCGCGCTGACACGGGTGGTTCGGGTTCAGTGCATTCTTACGGAATGCATCGATTGCATCCATATCTGCCATATCTTTCAGATCTTCATAATCCCAGGTCTCGATCTTCTGAATCTCATGGGATGTACGGAAACCATCAAAGAAGTTAATGAACGGAATCTTGCCCTTGATGGATGCCAGATGTGCAACCGGGGTTAAATCCATAACTTCCTGTACGCTGGATTCACACAGCATCGCGCAGCCTGTCTGACGGCACGCATAAATATCAGAATGGTCACCAAAGATGGATAACGCATGGCTGGCCAGTGCACGAGCAGAAACATTAAATACGCCCGGGAGCTGCTCACCTGCAATCTTGTATAAGTTCGGGATCATCAGAAGCAGACCCTGGGAAGCGGTGTACGTGGTTGTCAGCGCACCTGCTGCCAGAGATCCGTGTACTGCACCTGCTGCACCTGCCTCAGACTGCATCTCTGTAATCTGAACTGTGTGGCCGAAAATATTGGTTCTTCCGTCTGTTGCCCATTCATCGGTAGCCTCAGCCATCGGAGAAGAAGGGGTAATCGGATAGATAGCTGCCACGTCGGTGTATGCGTAAGAAGCATGCGCTGCTGCGTGGTTTCCATCCATGGTTTTCATCTTTCTTGCCATAATGAATATTCCTCCTATTGATAGTGAATGTATTCAGTAATAAATCTCCCCAAATAGATTGTCCTGGAAATTTACCTGATAATATTATAACAAATTCTCGTCAAAATGCAAATAAATTTGATTAATATCCGGTATTATTTTTCGAACAATTACAAAAAAGCTGTCTACTGTTTTTTCAGATAGTCGATAAAACCATAAAATATGAAAAAAAGCGCCACCAGATGAAGAAAGACTCTCCATCCAGCGGTGCTTTTCATTCAAATGCCGCTTGAATGCCCTTTTATCATTCGTTTTTGCAATCTATCTTACAGCACTTTCTATATTTCACCTTAGTTTTGCCTTGGTTTTAATTGCTTCCAGGTCCATTTGCTTCCACAACCGGGTTCGTTTCCTCTGGCTCCGGAGTTGTCTCCTGCGGTCCTTCGTTGGATACCGCCGTTGTCGTGGTCGGCGCTTTTGTCTCGCCGTCAGGGCTGGACGGTGCCGCTGTGGTTGTCTCATGTGCCGCTGTGCTCTCATTAGCTGCATTTGTCTCAGCCGCAGTGCTTTCTGCTGTCGCCGTTGTCTCCGTTGCGTTGGTCGCTACAGTAGCGGAACTGTTACGTTTGATCTGCGCCGCCTTTCCACGATAGCTGCTATTGTGAAAAAATTCACGACTCACTTCTTTATCATTCTCATAGGTAACCAGATCCGTGGACCAGCGGCTGCCCGGAGTCGCTGCCTTTGTCTGCACTTCCTGCCCCGGCTGCAAGGAACCATCCTCGGTATAAACCGCAGACGGCGGATCAATCTCGCTTGTCTTCTCAGAAGACATACGAATCTTGACACCCTCTTTCAGAATCGGAACTCCATACAGTGCGATCGTCAGTTTTCGATCCGATGCGCTGAAGCTTGCCTTGATAGCCAGCGGATATTCCGAGTTGTTGACGAACTTGAAGTCCGGTCCGCCGTAGCTGACTGCCGCATCCTCGCCCGGTGTAACGTAGGACGGCTCGTAGCTGTGTGCGTGGCGCTCCGTACTTTTAAGCCCCGCAAATACAACCGCGTTATATAAGGTTGAAGATACCTGGCAGACGCCGCCGCCTGGCTCCTGGACAACCTCGCCATTTAAGTATGCGGTTGCCGGCTTGTAGCCTTTTTCTTCGGTTCTCGCACCGGTCGTATTGTTAAAGGAAAATTCCTGTCCTGGTTTGACAATCATTCCGTTTAACGCTGCGACCGCCAGACGGATATTCTCGTTTCGGTTGCTGTTGGAGGTCGTCGTGGTTGTGTAGGTGGACATTGTCTTGTACTTATCCTGTACCGACGAATCCGCTGCGACTTCCTTCGTCTCTGCGGTCAGAACGGCATCAAACTCTTTCTTGTCAATCGCATCGACCATCGCCTGTGCCAGCTTGTCCTGATCGATGACAAGTCCCTTGGTGCCCTCGCTGAACTCAAATTTGCCCGTTTCCTTATTGTAACCGGAGATACCGCCGCTCTTGGCTGCCATGTTCCAGTTTCCGGCAATCAGTGCTGCCTCTGCCTTGGCATCCTCGATCATATTTTCCGTGTTGACTTCATATGTCTCACCCGGTTTCAGATCACTTGCATAGATCTCCTCGAGAAGCTGATCAACTTTATCCGCCATCAGATTGGTGACGTCGGCCTCTTTGTCCTCGTATTTGACCTTCATCTTCCAGTCAAATGAATCAAGGATCGCCTTGCGCGCCTCCTCCTGCGTCATTCCGTAAATATTGACGCCGTTGACGGTCACCTCTCCATCTGCCACGGTACTCTCCTGTACGGCATCCGATTCGGTCGCCCCGCCTGCCGCGCTGCCCCCACCGCACCCGCGGGAGGCAATCGCCGCTATCAGGATAACCGCCAGGACACCGATCACGATCAAAAGGATCTGTGTAATATCCAGACGGTTTCTTCTCTTCTTTTTATAACGCCCGGAAGTATGCCCACTCCGACCGGCTGCCGCCCGGTTCATCGCAGTATCCCGGCGTCCCGTGCTTGTGTGCGCAGCTGTACTTTTTGTATGGCTGGATGTTTCGGACGACGAACGATGCCCGGTACTGCTATGTCCGGCACGGCTGTACGAACTCAGCGTTCCGCCCTCCAATCCTCTATGTTCAAAATTCCTTCCTCCTGAAGAATTTCTGTTGTACTCACTCATTTTCCATCACCTGTCCGTCTTTTCCATGAAATTTTATTATATGTGTTTATTTGAAAATATCCCTGCTACAGTATAGCACAATTCCAGGAAAAGAAAATAACATTATTCTTAAAATAACTTATAAATTTTTTTGATCCCCACAACCTTTTCCTGGTACAAATTTCCACAGCCGCTCTGTTTTTTGTATAACGCTTCTTCTTTCAAATATATCTGATGTAAACAATCATTTTTGTTCCCGTTTACACACTGGCAAACTGCAGCGGGTATCTGCCGCATACTTGACTTTTCCACCTAATGCGGGTAGTCTTACAGCAGAAGGAGGTCTGCATCTATGCAGTTAATTGATTTACACGTTCATTCTACTGCTTCGGACGGCACACTCACGCCCACCGAAGTGACAAAGCTGGCGCTCCAATGCGGTCTGACCGCCTATGCGCTGACGGATCATGATACAGTTGACGGCGTTGCGGAAGCCATGCAGGCAGCCGAGAACACCTCCCTGACTGTCATTCCCGGTGCCGAATTTTCCAGTCCTTATGAAGGAAAAGAAATCCATATTCTGGGGCTCTATCTGAACCCGCACTGCCCGGAACTTTTATCTGCACTGCGGCAGGTCCGCGAGATCCGCAACCGGCGCAATGAAGAGCTTCTCGCTTTATTTCAGGCAGATGGATTTCCCATTAAATATGAAGATTTAATTCACGGAAATGAACACACTGTCATCACCCGTGCTCATTTTGCACGCGCACTGCTTGAAAAAGGCTGTGTCACTTCGGTCAGCCAGGCATTTGATAAATACCTCGGGGACGGCAAAAAATATTACCGCCCGAAGCAGATGATTGAGCTGGAGGAAGCGATCCGCCTGATCCGTGTAGCTGGCGGTTTACCAGCGCTCGCACATCCTCTCCAGTATAAACTTGGCTGGAAAAAGACCGAGCAGCTTCTCTCCTATTTAAAAGAAGCCGGAATGATGGGCATCGAGGTTTATTATTCCTCACACTCTCAATCCGACAGTCTTCATTTACGTGAAATAGCTTCCCGTCTCGGTCTGGTCTCCACCGGCGGTTCCGATTTTCACGGTGCCAACAAACCAGATATCCATCTTGGAAGCGGCTACGGCGGTCTGCGGGTTTCTGCACTGTTACTGGACAACATAAAAGCCCGGTTACAGCAGAAAAACAGCTAAAATGCTGATTTACCCGCTCACGCTTCTATCGGTTCCGTATGTTCAGGCATTTACAATCTATATGAAAACTTCTTCATGAACCTGCTGAACAGACGTCTGTTTATGTGTTTACATATGATAGAGCGCCTGCTCAATCCCTTCTTCCGAGACGGACTCCGCCAGTACGGCTTTCATTCCCGCCGCGCTGGCGGTTTTTTCTGTCTTTTCTCCGATACAGACGGCTGTAAATCCGTTCAATGTCTCCTTATCCGGCTGTAAAATATCCAGGAATCCCTGTACCGTCGATCCGCTCGTAAACGTGGCCGCATCGATCGCGCCCTCTTTTAGGAGTTCACGGATGCGCTCTGCAAGCGGCGATTCCTCCGGCGTGATCGTATCGTAAAGTGTCACATCCATATAGGATATTCCGGCAGCTTCAAATGCCTGCGTCAGTTCCGGCGAACCATGTCTGGCGCGCAGGATGCATACGCGTTCGTTCTGCTTCACCCGTTTTGCCAGCCCTTTTCCGAGATCTGCCGCATAAAAGCGCTCCGGAATATAATCTGGGTAAATGCCGTGTTCCCGGCAGACTGACGCGGTTCCCTCGCCGATCACAGCAAAACGCAGATGGGAAAGGCTCCTGAAATCTTTCTGCATTCGGTTCAAAAGCTCAAAGAAATATTGTGCCCCTGCCGGACTTGTGAGCACCAGCCAGTGATACGATTCCAGATTCCGAACCAGTTCATACAGTTTTTCTTTATCCGCTGTGCCAGCATCCGCTTTTTCTGATTTTTTCCAGACCGGTTTTAACTCAATCGTCGGAAATTCCAGCACCTCCGCTCCGGCATCGCGCAGATGTTCCGCCAGCTTCTGGCTGCGCTCCTTCGGGCGGGTAATCACGATCCGTTTTCCTGCCAACGGCTTTTCTTCTCTCCATGCACACGTATCAGCAAGCGCACAGACCTCCCCGATCACAAGGATGGCAGGCGCCTTGACGCCCTGACGCACACCCTCTTCCGGAAGTGTCTGCAGGGTTGCGCGGATCATTCTCTGGGACGCAAGGGTTCCGTTCATCAGAAATGCCGCCGGCGTCTCCGGTTTCATTCCCGCATTCAGAAGCCCCTCACAGATCCTCGGCGCATTCGCAACACTCATCAGAAAAATTAAGGTGCCGCCGACCCGAGCAAGTGCCTCAAAATCCAGAGCCGGCATGCCCTCCATACGATGTCCGGTAATCACATGAAACGATCCCGCCAATCCTCGGTGCGTCACCGGGATGCCAAAATATGCCGGAACTGCCAGGCTGGAGCTGATACCCGGAACCACCTCAAACGGGATCTGATGTTTCTTTAAAAATTCAGCTTCTTCGCCGCCGCGTCCAAAGACGAACGGATCCCCGCCCTTGAGGCGCACGATCGTTCCGCCCTTTTTCGCTTCCTCTAATAAAATTTCTAAGATTTCTTCCTGCTTCTTCGAATGGCGTCCACTCCGTTTACCAACGTCAATTTTCCGCGTGTACTCCGGAATCCAGCCAGTACCGCGTCGCCTGCCAAAGCGTCGTAGAGACGGCATTCGCCTGCTCCAGAAGTTCTCTGCCGCGCAGGGTAAAAAGCCCTGCATCGCCAGGACCCGAGCCGATAAGGTAGACTTTCCCCAGCGAGACAGTGCAGGCTTTCCCGATAACTGTTCCGCCAATTTTCTTCCAAGCTCCGCTGCTTTCTCTGCCTCCCCCTCAATGGAACCAATACGGACTTCTCCCGTTTCTTCCTTATAATAAAGACCTCTCAGCTTGATTTTTCCATTTTCAAGCACCGCCGAAGCTGCCGTCGGCGACGAACATCCGCCTCCAAGCGTGGCGACAAAGCCCTGTTCTGCCCTGGTTAAAACCGCAGAATCCTCAGAGTGAACCATTTTCACAAAAGGGATCTCCCGGTCACGCCGTCCCTGGATTGCCAGAATGCCCTGTCCTGCTGACGGGATCATTTCCTCCACAGAAAAATAACGGCTGATGCGATCTGCAAATCCCAGACGAATCAGCCCCGCCGCTGCCAGAATCAGCGCATCATATTCGCCAGAATCGAGCTTTCGCAAACGCGTGTTCAGGTTACCTCGGATCCCCTTAAATTCTGCATCCGGGAATAATCTCTGCCCCTGTAGGACGCGGCGGCGGCTGGAAGTTCCGATTACCGGGTGTGCCGGAAGCTCGGATAAGCCTTCACGCAGAACCAGCACATCGCGGCAATCTTCGCGCTCTAAAAGCGCCAGCACCGGCAGCTCCTCCGGCGGACAGAGCGGCATATCTTTTAAGGAATGAACTGTCAGCTCGCACCGCCCTTCATAAAGCGCCTGATCCAGCTCTTTTACAAACAATCCCCTGCCGCCAACCGCATCGAGTGGACGGTCAAGCACCTTGTCTCCCGTCGTTTTCATCGTGATCAATTCAAATCCTGTCTCCGGACAGACATTCTGCATCGCTGCGATCGCCATCTTTGACTGAACAACTGCCAGCGCACTGTCGCGGCTGCCTACGCGGATCCTATTTTTATCTGTCAATTTTTAATCTCCTCTATAAAATATATTAAGTATCTTCTACCTCTGCCTCCGCCAGTACGCGGCGTACTTCTTTTGCCACACGATGCGTCAATCCCGGATCCGCTCCGCCAGAAATCAATCCGGCTGTCAGTTCTCTGCCCTGGGCGATCGCCGGGAAATAAAACTCTGACTGACTTTTATCGGAAGCCATATTAAACCAGACGGAATGGCTCGACGCATCCTCCTTGATCCCTGCGTCCGTCCCCGTCTGCCCGGTCGCTGCCAGCGCCATAAAAAAGCTTTTTCCTGCCAGATCGTATCACGAACTTCCTCATAGGTTTGTTCAATCAGACAGATTTTCCGTGAATCCGCCAGCTTCCGTATCTCTTCCGAAGTGTCGGTGCAATCACCGTGATCGCTGCGCCAAATTTTTCCAGCACGCCGACCCGCCTCGATGCCACACTTCCAGCTCCCACAACCAGCACCTGCCGATCTGTCATATCTATAAAAATCGGAAAATAGGACATTTCTCTTCTCCCACTATTTTCGTTTGGTAACTGTTCAGTGCCTTCACAGTCACGCGCAATAAATCCGCAGACCTACTGAACAGTTACTTCGTTTGTTTCTATGCCACCGGAATTGAGTTCATCTCTTCAAAACCGTATTTCCGTATTATTATAAGGTTTCACGTTTTATAAATCAAGCATGAGGCAGACCTATTTTTCATTTTAGAACCTCTTTTGTTTCTGTTCACGGGTAGGCACTTTTGGAACCGAAAGTGCCGTAAGAAAACGTGGTGGCAGCAGGAATTTGCCGTATTGAAATGCGAAGCCACGGCAAATTCCGTTACTTTTTACGTATGCGTGTACAGTAACCCTCTTTTATTAATACCCGTATACGTAAAAGTAATCCTTGTTTTGTCTTGCCAGAACGGTGCAGATTTTGTATACTTATAACACATTTAAATTCAATACAATGAGTATAAAAAGATTGACTAATACCAATAAAGGAGTTACAACGATGGAAGAATTTTACAAAGCAATCGAAGACAAGATCAAAGCTTCCGGCTATCCGGGCGAGGTAAACGGCGAGGATATCTACAACGACATCTGCGATCAGATGGAGGAAAAAGAAAATGGAACCTATCTGTTTCTCTCCAAAAAAGACAATGGCGTCGTATTTGAATACAAGGTAGACATTCTGGATGAGTCCTTCAATCTCTCCTATGTTCATATTACCGCAAATAACGACACGTTTCATATTGATTTTGACAATTAATAGACAATCTTTTCTTGGACATCCCTGTATTTTTGACATACAGGGATATTTTTTTAAGGATTTTTTTGGAAAATGTGAGCATTGCGCCCTTTATAGAGGTCTGTTATAATTATCATTGTTAAAAGATTGACGAAATTATAAACTGCACACAGGGTTGTGTGCCAATCCATAAAGGAGGGCTAAATATGAAAATCCAGAACATTTCCGATGTAAACACATTTTTTAAAGTAATTGATTCCTGCAAAGGAACCGTCGAACTGGTTTCCCCAGAGGGCGACCGCATCAACCTGAAATCCAAGCTGTCCCAGTATCTGTCGATGGCAAATATTTTTTCCAATGGCTATATCAAAGAGTTGGAGCTGGTCGCTTATGAGAAAGAGGACTTAGACCGACTGATTAAATTTATGTATCAGGGAGAGTAAGCTCTCTTCTGAGGTGTACACGGTATGTACGTTGCCGTTGTATAAAAAAAATGTTTGAATGATGCGATAGAAACTGTATAAAAAAGCTTTCTGGCTGCATGGCAGATTGGCTCTGCTGCACAGAAAGCTTTTTTCCGTTTTATGAATCTAAGTCAAACCGTTTCTCATACTTCACGCAGTAAACACGCAAACCTTCTAAACAGCTACGCTTCTATCCGCGCCAGCTCTTGAAAGACTTTTTCAATTTCTTCCCGCGACGCCCGGAATGTTCCCTGCACCATCTGGGTGCTCCCGCCGCCGCGTCCCTGCAGACGGGCGTTTAATTCTTTTCCGAATGCACGCATATCACGGCCGAGGCTTTCGGCTGTGTAGTTATAACCTGACGCGTCATCGCCAGAGCACACCAGCACGGTCTCTCCTTTTTCCTGTTCCAATAGCAGATTTGCAAACTGACGCACCAGAACTGGCGTCATGCCCTGCTCAAATACAGCCAGCGCTTTCTGCCCCTGCGGATAGACGTCTGCCTGCATGGTGAGAATGCGCTGCCAGAGGCGGTTGATCTCACCGTCCTTGCGCCCGCTCTCCTCTTTCAGATGGCTGACCGCCTCCGCCGCCTTCTCCGGTTTTGCAGAAAGCAGGTTAGAGATCGTCTGCATCTGCTCCGTCTTCGCCTCAAAATTCTCCAGCGCACGGTCACCACAGAGCATGGAGAAACGCACGCCGCCCTTGTAATTCATCAGGGAAAGCACCTTGATCACGCCGATCTCTCCCGTGTAATCCACGTGTGTGCCGCAGCAGGCACAGATATCCGCCCCCGGAATCTCTACGATGCGGACCTGACCGGTCAGCTCTTTCTTGCTACGGTAATCGATGGTTTTCAATTCCTCCTCACCCGGATATGTCACCTGTACCGGAAGATTTGCCCATACAACCGCATTTGCCTTCTTCTCGATTTCCTTTAACTGTTCCCAGTTAAGCGGACCATTCAGATCGACCGTCACTTCATCGTGTCCCATATGAAATCCGACATTATCATATCCGTATGCGGCATGAATCAGCCCCGATATGATATGTTCTCCCGTATGTTGCTGCATGTTGGAAAAACGCTGTTCCCAGTCGATGGCCGCGTGAACGGTGCTTCCCACCTCCAACGGCGCGTCCGTCTCATGAACAACCACGCCATGTTTCTCCTCCACATGTGTCACGTGCACTTCCTCGATCCGTCCGGTGTCCGACGGCTGTCCGCCGCCCTCCGGGTAAAATCCGGTCTGGGAAAGTTCCACCTCAAATCCGTGCTTTACCGGACGGCAGGCGGTGACGATGGCATCAAATTCTTTTACATACGGTGTCTGATAATATAACGGTTCCATTTTCATTCCTCTTTTCATTTCGTTGTACAATGTTCTGTGACAAATCGTTATGGATAAACATCCATGTCGATCCGCCCGGTTATCTCGGTTATCTCGATTATTTCAACAAAAAATTTATAGTAAAATATTTCCGTCCTAATTTTCCTGATTTATGGAAACTGTGGCAAGCTGCCCCTCATATGATGAAGTGTATAGAAAATCTCGGAGGACATAACCATGAGTGATTTAGCGGCTACCAACTGCGGTTGCGGATGTGATAACAACGGAGGAAGCTGCGGCTGTAATTGTGGCTGTGGATGCGGCGGTTTCGGCAACAACAACTGTCTCTTCCTGATTCTGATTCTGCTGTGCTGCGGCGGATGTGGAGGCGGATGCTTTGATCACGGATGCGGCGGCAACAACTGCGACTGCCTGATCTGGATCCTGCTTCTGTGCTGCTGCTGTGGCGGCGGTGGCTTTGGCTGCTGATAAACATCCGCCCATATCCAGCATATCTTTTGAGAATGCATCCATGTACATTTTAATACCGCAGATTTAACACCATCACATCTTATTTGCGCGTCAACTGATAAATCAATGCATTGCAGATCGCGGCGGCTACATTGCTGCCGCCCTTTCTGCCTCTTGCCACAATATAAGGAGTGTCCGGCAAGGATATAATCAATTCCTTGGACGGCACGACATTGACAAAGCCGACCGGTACGCCGATGATGAGCTTCGGATGGATTTTTCCCTCCTGAATCAACTCGTACAGACGCACCAGCGCGGTCGGTGCATTCCCAACTGCAAAAATACAGTCTTTTCCCATTTCTGCCGCCTTGTCCATGCTGGCAACCGCACGGGTGGTCCCGGACGCTGCCGCTTTCTTCGCGACATCCTCGTCCGCCATAAAACAGTAGACCTCGCCGCCCAGCGACGCAAGCGCGCGCTTGTTGATACCGGATTTTCCCATATTCGTATCAGTCACGATGCAGGCCCCATTTTTCAGGCTTCCAACGCCTTATCGACTGCGCCCGGTGAAAATACAAGCGAATCTGCGTACTCAAAGTCGGCTGTCGTGTGAATCACGCGTTTCACAATTGGTGCTTCTTTCTCCGGAAATGTCCGCTTCCCCAGCTCCTCGGTGATAATCTCAAAACTTCTCGCCTCGATCTCCGATGGCAATACCTGACTGAGTTCTTTCATTTTCTCATCCATCTATCTACACTCCCTCTTCCAGAATCCGGTAAATTGCTTCCATATCCAAGTACTTCCGCATCGTGTCTGCCAGCCGGTTGTACTGCTCTTCCCGGTATTTCTCATAATCAAACGATAATCCGCCGACTTCCGGCTCCATTCCTTTTTCTTTCATCAGCGCACAGACAATCGTCTCCGCCACCTCTGCCTTGTCAAAAATGCCGTGGACGTAAGTGCCGTAAAGGTTGTCCCGGCAGCAGCCATCCTGTTTTTCAGTGTGGTTTCCCGCCTGTTCTTCCCTGAGTTTCAATAAACTATGATTTACGGCTTTTTCCTGCTCCTTGATCACGTTCTTAACAATATCACCGCCGACCGATGATGTCTCTCCCATATGTATTTCATATCCTTCCGCCTCCATCCCCGAAAGCCCGGAAAAGATACCGCTGACCGTCCCGAAACATCCCTTGACCTGCGTCCTGGTCTTTTCTTCCTGAAACTGTGTCTGTAACGGCAGAAGTCCCATACCGGAGATCGTACGCCCAGGCACACCCGCCTCGGTTCCTTCCTGATCTGACAGCGTCTGTCCCATCATCTGATAGCCGCCGCAGATGCCCCAGATCGGCGTTCCTCCGGCTGCTTTCTTTAAAACTGCCGCTTCCAGACCATTCTGCCGCATCCAGAGCAGATCCTCGATCGTATTCTTCGTTCCCGGAAGAACAATCAGATCCGGTCGTCCCAGCTCAGACAGACGGCTCACATAACGCACCGAAACGCCGGGGATCGGGTCAAAGACGTTCAGGTCAGTGAAATTGGATAAACGCGGAAAGCGGATGGCTGCAATGTCGATCCATGCCTCTACATGTTTTTCAGATGACTCGTTTTCCTGTTTAAGGGTATTATTCCGCCCTGTGGATGAAAGGCGGCTGCTTAAGCTATCCTCGTCCTCGATATCCACATCCATGTACGGAACGACGCCGACCACCGGAATCTTGCATAATTTCTCGATCATCTCAACACCTGGATCCAGGATCGTCTTATCGCCGCGGAATTTGTTGATGATAAGCCCCTTAACCATCGCCTGTTCATCCGGTTCCAGAAGCGCTACCGTTCCATAGAGCTGTGCAAACACGCCGCCCCGGTCGATGTCCCCGGCAAGCAGTACCGGCGCACCCGCCATGCGCGCCATTCCCATGTTCACGATATCATCCGATTTTAAGTTGATCTCCGCCGGGCTGCCGGCGCCCTCGATCACGATGATATCGTACTGTTCGGACAAGTGCTGAAACGCTTTCTTGATTTCCGGGATTAGCTGCTTTTTATACTTGAAATATTCCTTCGCGGGCATTGTGCCGATCGGGACACCGCGCACGATCACCTGAGAACCGACATCGCTGGATGGCTTTAAGAGAATCGGATTCATGTCCACCGATGGCTCACAGCCCGCCGCCTGCGCCTGCACTACCTGTGCGCGTCCCATTTCCAATCCCTCGCTGGTAATATAGGAGTTCAGCGCCATATTCTGCGATTTAAACGGCGCCACGCGGTAGCCGTCCTGCTTGAAAATCCGGCAGAGTCCCGCCGCCAGCAGGCTTTTTCCCGCATTGGACATCGTTCCCTGTATCATGATTGCTTTTGCCACGGTGAAATCCTCCTTATTTTTGAGTGTCTTACCAAATAATGGTTGCTCAAAGCTATTTAATTCGAAGCTATTTTGTGCTTAACCGAAACTATTTTTCTGCCATTTGTCCTTTCAAATGACAGAGGCTATTTTATGGGTTCGTTTTATATTACAAATTCACATTGTGTTTTTCTTCAGATTGTACCTCTTTCAAAATATTTATCAACCTTTCATTTTCTCCTCGGTTCCGCACCGCCACCCGGTAATAATGACGGTTCAGCCCTTCAAAATTCTCACAGGCGCGAATCAAAATGCCATGCTCTAAACACCCCTGTTTGTAATCGCGCGAATCCTCATCCGGCGAACGGAACAACAGATAATTTGTCTGGGACGGATAAACGATAAATCCCAGTTCTTCCAGTTTTTCCGCCAGCCGCGGACGTTCCGTCTGCAAAGATTTAACCGTCCATTCCAGCAGATTTCCTTCTGAATGAGCCGCCAGTACCGCAAATGCCGCCACCCCGCCCGCCTGTGCCGGAGCCGAGACACTCCACGGCTGGCGGAACTTCTCGAGGCGTTCCCGGAGTCCGGCATTGGAGATGATGCCATAGCCCAGGCGAAGGCCTGCCATTGAGCAAATTTTGGTCAAGGCATTTAAGAGAATAACGTGATCTCCAACACCATTTAACAAATTTCCAACAAACGAACATTCTCTCCGTGTATCCAAAAACCACTGAAAACACTCGTCCAGCATAAGCCAGGTATGTGTTTCCCGGCAGACCTCCGCCAACCTTTCCAGCTCGGTGGCTGAAATAGCGCGCCCTGTCGGGTTATTGGGATTTCCGAGAATCAATATTTTTTCCCAGACGTTTTCATGTTTAGAGGATAAAGTTGGGACCGAATCTATCTTCGATGCATCCCCAGAGCCATCGCAAAGCATGGCATACAATTCTTCCCTCGTACTCTCCAGGGAAAATCCATTTTCTTCCCTTAAATGAAGCCACCGGATCTTGCAGCCGCACATCCGAAGCGCCTGCTCATACTCCGAAAATCCCGGTGCCAGCAAAATCGCCTGTTTGGGCCGAATCGCTGAGACAACTGCATATAAAATATCCGAAGCACCGTTTCCAAACACGAGCCAGTCCTTCGGAATCGGCGTGCCGTCTGCCTCATAAAAAGCAGCCGCTGCACGCCGCAGCTTCCGGCATAAAGCATCCGGATATTGTTCCCAAGCAGCCGACGATGCTATCACAGCATCACGGACAGCCTGCGGCATTCCAAGACGATTTGTATTGACTGAAAAATCTAACTCTACGGCTGCATCACCGTAAATATCGCCGCCGTGCGTGTATGGCATAGATGCTTCCTCCCTGTTGTTCCCTCTTTTTTGTGTATTCTTTATCTGGTTACTCTTTCCTTCGTTCTGTTTTTGATATTTTTATCTGTTTGATTGTTTCATTATTTGGATTTTTTGCCTTTTTTATATTCTTCTTTGTTAAAATTCCCTTATCAAAACAAAATCACAGCCCGCATCACCAGTGCCAGAAGTCCCATGATTCCCGCCGCTCCATACATCAGGCGGTTGACACGGCGGATGTCCTGCGGTTCAATCGGGTGTATCTCATCACCGATATATGGCTTCGGAACTAACTTGCCGAAATACCAGGCATCGCCCGCCAGTCGCAAGCCCAGCGCGCCGGCGCATGCCGACTCGGTCTGCGCGGAATTGGGGCTTTTGTGGTTCCGGCGATCACGCCGCCAGATACGGTAAGCATTCTTTCCGTCATATCGTAAAAGGTATGCAGATACTATCAATAAAAGCGCTGCCAGACGCGACGGAATCAGGTTTACCAGATCGTCCAGTTTTGCTGCCGCGCGTCCAAAATGCAGATATCTGTCATTTTTATATCCGACCATCGAATCCATCGTGTTGACTGCCTTGTACAGCCAGCCAAGAAGCGGACCTCCGATCGCCAGATAAAACAAAGGCGCAATCACTCCATCCGACGCATTTTCCGCTACCGTCTCAACTGCCGCCCGTGCAATCCCCGCCTCTGAAAGAGGTTTCGTATCGCGCCCGACAATCATCGACACTGCATAGCGGGCTCCCTCGATCTCTCCCGCCTCCAGCTTCCGGCAGACCGCCATGCTCTCATCCCGCAGGGAGCGCGCCGCCAGCAGATAGTAAGTCATGACCGCCTCGACTACTGTCTGAATCCAGATGCCGCCCAGACGGGAAATCCAGAGGATTGCGCCTGCCACACTGCCTGTCACAAGCAGCACCAGACACACAAAAAGAACGCCCGCGCGGCGTTCCCCCCGTTCCGTTGCATGCTTTTTTCCAGCTGGACGCAAATATTTTTCCAGCCACACAATCAGATTTCCGATCGCCCGGACCGGATGCGGCATCGAATGCGGATCACCCAGGCACAGATCCAGAAGATAACCTGCCAGAATCGCAGCTAAGTGATATCCGACCATTCTGCCTTCTATCATTCCTGTCAATACTTTACTGATTGCTGTCATTTTGTCTACTCCCAACTATTCTTTTATTTGATCCGCATTCCCAGACCGCAGATAACCCGATGCACTTCCTCCGAATATGCGGCGATCCGCTGGCAAATGCGCCCGTCTGTCTCCCGGTAATCGCGCTCAAATGCTTCCATCGGCACAATGCCGCAGCCGATTTCATCCGCCGTCACGAATGCATCCGGATTTTCCTGCATCAGGCGTTCTGCAAACACGTATGGATCGCGCCCGGCTTCCATCTCACGCCTCACAAACAGTTCAAAATGTGTGATCAGATCCGCCTGCATGATCGTCTGTTCGTCCGTTTCTAATCTCCCATCCGCGATGCGTGCCGTAACTCTACACGCTTCTGGATTTTTCGATCGATTCAGAACGGTGGATAAGTCTTTTGTTTTCCTCCGTTCCAAAGTACGTTTTTCCCACAATTTCATCGCATACGCTGTCTTTCCTTGTTCCCTGCCGCCAATTATAAAAATCATTCTGCTTTTCCTCGCTTAAAAATTCAAAAACCGCAGGCACGTACCTGCCAGCCGCATCGCCGCCAGCACCAGCACCACATTCCGCTCGCAGCTCTGCAGAAAATGCCCTGCCAGATCGCCGTTGATGCCGCCAAATTCCCGCATGGAAAAACGATAATAGCAAACAAAGGTTGCAAGAGCCGTCAACGCTGCCAGAGCGCCGCGCAGATGTCCCCAGTAAATCATCCAGCTGATCGCCAACACTGCTAAAACTGCCATACTCACGCGGACAACCTTTGTCTCGGCACTTCTGGAAAATTCAGCGGCAAGCCCGTCCTTTTTCGCCTTTGGAAATGCCACCACCGAATAGCCGCTGCAGGCGCGTTCCAGCATAAGCGCCCCCGGCAGCAGCCACACATCTGCTCCCACAAACTCAGAAACTGACCCCGCATAGAGAAGCAGGTACAGCCCCAGACCGATGATCGCAAACGCCCCCGTATGTGGATCTTTTAAAATCGCCAGCTTTTTTTCCCGCTCGCCGTAGGAATGGCGCGCATCCGTCACATCGAGATACCCGTCCATATGGATTCCACCAGTAATCAATAGTGGAACCGCCGTCAACAGGCAGGTCCGGAACAGAACTCCAGCACCCAAAATTTCACAGAGCGCAAACGTGGCTATCTCTACCGCCCCGATCACCGCCCCGATCAGCGGAAAAAAACAAAGCGCATAGCGCATCCGCTCTTCCGTCCAGTCCATGCGCGGCATCGGAATGCGTGAATACATGGAAAATGCAATGATAAAACTTCCTATCAGATTCAATCTTCGATCCCCCTGACTCTATTCTGGCAACCATAACTTTAGCAGGCATTCCGCTCTGTTCCACTCACTGACTACCCTACATCTTTTGTCCTTTCATCGGCTGCAAAAACAGGTGTTGACACCGCAAGCGGAATTCCATACACCACTTCCGTCACCGAATCCGCCATCTGTCCCAGTTCCCGGTTGATCCGTCCCAGAAGCTCTATGTACCGCTCCGATTCCAGATCATACGTCGCACCGTCCGAAAAGATCTCATTCGTTACAATGATAAGGTCATGGCACTGGTTTTGCAAGTGTTTTATTCCTTGCAGAATCCGCTCTTGCGCACCATTTTCCTGAGCATAAAACTCATTGAGGACAAGGTTGGACATACATTCAAGGAGAAGCACTGGTTTTTGTGCCACTCGGCAGGACTCCCAGCGCTTCAAACTATCGTTTTCCTGTTCATCGTCCAAACCAGCCGAATTGTACTCTTCGAATCTCTCCTCTAATTCTAATGTTTCTAACCCCGTATACCGCTCAATCGTCTTAAACCCTTTTGCCGCGCGCATCCGCCGATGGCGCTCCACCCGTTTTCTGCCTTCATCATCCCAAATCCGCATCGTCGCCAGATACCAGAGTGTCCCACCGTTCCCGTTCCGGCACTGCACGGCAGTCTGTTCGGCATATTCGGACTTACCGCTGCCACTGCCGCCTGTAACTATATATAACATCGTTCATTTATCCTCTTTTTCACCGAATTGCAGCAGTTTCCATGCTTTAAAAACATACGCAAAAAATGTTTTAATCCGTATATCTCATCACACCAGCGGCTTATATTCCTCTATTTCCATCTCCGCAAACGTATCCATATCCCGGTAAATGGACAGCGCCATATCCAGCAGTGGAAACAGCGCCAGCGCCCCTGTACCTTCTCCGAGTCGAAGTCCCGCCTGGATAGCCGGAGTTACTCCTATCAAATCAAGCAGCCAGATAGACGCCGGTTCCGCCGATACATGGGCTGCCAGCATATAGTCCGTCGCTGCCGGTGCAATTCTTCCAGCAGCTGCCGCCGCAGCTGCCGCGATAACCCCGTCAATCACAACCGGAACATGATAGATGGCACCGCCCAAAAAAGCACCTGCCATCGCCGCCAGATCGAATCCGCCTACCTTTTGCAATACCTCCATGCCATCCATGGGATCCGGGTGATGCAGTCCGATTCCACGCCGGATTGCCTCCGTTTTCCGTTTCATCCAGCCGAATCTAACCCCGCCCCAGCTCCAGTGACAAGTTCCGGTTCTTTTTGCAGCAGAACCGAGGCTACCGCACTGCTGGTTGTCGTATTGCCGATCCCCATTTCACCCACTGCAGACAAGCGGTACCCCTGCTCCTTCAGCACACGCACTGCATCGATTCCCGTCAAAATAGCTGTCAACACCTCCTGGCGCGTCATCGCTGCTGCTTTTGTAAAATTGGAAGTTCCACGGCGGATTTTCCGTTCCGTCAGGGGATGAAGTTCTCCCCGATGTTCTACCTCACAGGCAATTCCCATATCGATCGGAAACACATCTGTCTCTGCCTTTTCTGCCATCAGGCAGGAGCAGCTTCTACCGCGTGTCATATTTGAAACAACTGCCGCCGTAACCTCCTGCCCGGTCTGTGATACGCCTTCTTCGACTACCCCATTATCTGCGCAAAAAATTAAAAGCGCACGCTTGGAGAAGTCTGGCACTTCCTCCCCCTGTGCTGCCGCCGCCCGCACAATATCTTCCTCCAGGACTCCCAGACTGCCAAGCGGTTTTGCCACATGCTCCCAATGTTTTTCTGCCTGCTCCCGGATTGTCTTGTCCGCTGGTACAATCTGTTTCTTAAGCTGGTCAAACCGTATTTCCAGCTCTTTTTCCGAAAAATGCCGAAAATCTTCCAGGGATTCCAATGTCTTCATATTCTCCTGCTGCATCTATATGTTCCTCCCGTTTTCGTTTCCGCCCTTTTCCATGGGTCCGTGAACGGGCGTACCCTTTCAGTCTATCGTTTACCGGTTCAAAATTCCGCCTATGATTGTACCATTGACCGGAACAATACGCAAATACAAATTTGTTCTCACACCGAAAGCATGAAAAAGAATGTGCCTTGGCACATCCTTTTTCAAACCCATCTTATAAAATTCCATTTCACGTATCCATACAAAACATACAGTCTTAGGAAGCGCAATCACTTAATCCTCACGCAACCCCTTTCAACATCCACTCATACGCATCATACGCCGTCCGCAGGGAAATCTCGCAGTCTCTAGTTCTGCTTTTTTCTGCAGATAAGACGCCTCACCCTGTAAATACGTTGCTTTATTAATCGCACCGGACTGATACTTAATCTGGGTGGCGCCGTATGTTTTTTCGGCAGACTGGTAGGCTGCCTGCGCCGCGTCGCGTTCTAGGCTTAATGCCGCTATCTCAGCGTACTGCTCATCCGCTGAGGCGCTTGCGGCGCTCTCGGCTTCCTCGATCTGCTGGTGGCGCAGCTTGCGCGCCGCATCCCCGGTTGCGGAGGATCGTCTAGCTGATTTGACACTGGAACTTGCAATGACAGCTGCCGCGCGGTCCGCATCCAGATTCATAGAAGCCAGTTCCGTTGCCGATACGGCTGGAATTTCCCCCAGCGTAATAGAAGTTCCGCTCTTTCCAAGTAAAATGGCAAGCTGGCGCAGCGCCTTATTTGCCTGATCGGTCGTGGATTGTAATGCTGTCTGGGCGCTTAGCAGGTTTTTCTGAGCCTGCAGCAGATCCGTCTCCGTGCAAAGCCCCGCTGCCAGTTCCCGCTCTCTGCGATCCACCTGCGCCTGATAGTTCTCTGCCGTCTTGGCAGCCGCCTCCACCTCGTCCTGAAGCTGCCGGCAGGTGCCCCACTGGATCTGTGCGGTCTTTACGACCTGCCAGACCGTCCGGTTTCTGGACGCACGCTTGACGCCGAATTTAAGGAAGTGAGCGACTTTTTATACTGCTTCGCTGCCATCGACAGCGTTTGTGCATTTCGCTCATAGGTGCCGATCAGTGCCTCATCTCCGCCCGCATCTTCGAGCTCATCTGCTTTATAGTTCATATCCCGGGCACCGGAAATCATCGCATCGTAGGCTTCCTGGTAGACGGCAAGGCTGTCCTGATAACTGTAATCGGCGCTGACAGCCGTTCCATTGCCGCGCCGCACCAGCGCCTCCAGTTCCCCGTACTCTATCACAGAATCCGCGAGCTGTTCCTCCGTATAGGAGCCGGACTGGCTGTCGATCGTGTTGTCTGCGCTGTTTTCGGTTATGGTGCCATCTTCCAGCGCCGGACCATCTGCCTCGCTGTCTGAATCACTTTCTGTGCCGGAAATCAAAGGCGTTTTCGCCGCCTGCGCCGGGCTCGATACAAGAATACAAGCCGCCAGGGCAATTCCGATCGAACGACTCAATCTGCTTTTTCCGATTCGTTTCACATTATAACCGTCCAGATGCACATCCAAAGCACTTGCACCGCTTCGGTCTCTTTCTTGCCCCTTGCGCATCTTTTGCTCTGTCCCAGCTTCCGCGTTCATCCATTTTCCTTTCAGATTTCGCATCATCCGCCCACCCCTTTCTACTGCGTGGATGCCAGGCCGCCCACCGCCCACTGGTAGGCGAGCTGCGCCTGGAGAAGCGACATCGCTGCCGTCTCTTTTGCCATGGATGCCGATTCATAGGAATAGGTTGCGCTCTGGTATGCGTTCTGGCTGATAAGTCCGGCTGCCAGCTTGCGGTCGTTGGTCTGTTTCGTCTTTTCTTCTAATTCAAGGCTGCGTTTTGCCTGTTCATACTGTGCCTCAGACAGCTTCAGATTCTGATAAGCCGACTGGACATTCGACTTGACTGCCTCCTTCCCGCTGGTCAGAGTTGTCTGGTACTGCTCTTTAAGGGTGCTTGTCATCGCATTGTTGACCTGACGTGCCAGAATCTTTAACTGATAATTATTTTCCTGTGCTTTCGCAATGTCCTCTTCGAGGTTGACCGATGCACTCATCTGTTCCTGCGGGTCCGGTAATGCACCGATTTCTACTGATGCGCCATATTTCCATCCAAGCATCTGGCACAGGGATTCCTTCGTCGATGCAATATTGCTCTCCGCCGTCGTGATGGACGCCTGCGCCTTTAAAAGAGTCTCCTTGGCATCCAGCACATCCGTCTGGGTCGCGCTTCCGGATGAAAGCTTTAAATTTGCCGTCTCATAGTCTTTTTCTGCCTTGGACACCTGGTTCTGCACACTCTTTAAGTTTTCCTGGGCATTCCAGTACTGGATCATCAGGTTCTGCGCCTGCTGTACCAACGATTTCTCGGTCTGCGTATACCCCCACGCCTTAACATTCGCATCATCGACGTTATTATCGCCCTGCTCGCGCATCTGGGTCGCGGAAGTCTCGCTTCTCTGTGCTGCTGCCAGTGCGGAACCATAATTCGCATCATCTGAATCCGGGTACTCGATACTGCTCTCGATCTCATCTGCCGCGTCATAATATTCCTGCGCGATCTCATTGCTGTCTTTGCCCTGATAATCTTTGTACTCGATCCGGTTCTTCTCCACTGTGCTGTTGTACTCATGGATCCGATCAGCAATCTCGTCAAATTCGAGCTTATCATCCTGCAGCGAAGCCCATTTTTCTGTGGAATATGCAAATTGCGGGCTGGCTGCCAATACCTGAACCGGCACACCTGCCGCCAGGAATACTCCCAGTGAGCAGGCTGCCACGCCAGAGGCAATCCGGCGGGTCAGGCATAATCTTCTATTTTGATTCATGTATGTCACTCCATTCCGATCTATCTGATTTTAATTTCCGCAGCAAATATTTTATTTCCTACAATATTTTTTCAATTAACCTATATCTAATCCACATCCGGTATCTCTTCCTTCGGTTTCCGGCTCAGCAGTGCGTAATATACTGGAACCATGAAGAGCGCGACAATCACACCTGCGGTCAGACCGCCGATATCTACGATCGCCAGACCCTGTGTCGTGGAACCGCTGCTTCCGATTGCCAGTGCCATCGGGATCATCGCGAGGATGGTTGTCATACTTGTCATCAGAATCGGTCGGATACGGGTCGCACCTGCCTCGATGAGCGCTGTCCGCAGATCCATCGTGGAGCGATACTGGTTGACCGTATCCACGTAGAGAATACCGTTATTTACAACAGTTCCGACCAGAATCAGGAAGCCAAGCAGGGACGTCATACTGATGCTGACGCCGGTCAGCTTCAGTAATCCGAAGGAACCAACCAAACTGAACGGGATGGTCGTCATAACCATGATGGAAAACTTCACAGACTCAAACTGTGCCGCCATGACAACGAATACCAGGAAGACTGCAATCGCAATCGCGCGGTACAGGGAGCTGAACTCACTCTTCATCATACGGTCACGGCTGTTCTGCCCAATGCTGATTGTACCGCTTAAGTTCGGAGTAATTACCTCACTGTTGATTTGCTGCTGTACATTATCACCGGTGTAATCGGCAGAGATTGTGATCTCATATGCACCGTCGGTTCTGGAAATCGAAGCCGGACTGTCCTCAAATACGACATTTGCCACATCGGTCAGTGCCACCTTCTGTCCGTTTGTTCCCGTCAAAATAATATCTTTTATGTTATCAACTGTCTCGTACTCGCCCTCCGGATACTCAACCGTTACCGTAATGTCCTCGCCGTCAATTTTAAGTGTCGTCGCGTCGATACCACTCAACATCTGGTTAATCGTCGTTCCGATACTGGAAGCCGTGAGTCCATACGCCTTTGCCATGACTGGATCAATCTTCAGGGTAATGATCGGTGCATTATTCTCAATACTGGAATGGATGTTGATGACATCCGTTCTTGCTGTCATTTCCTTGACAATCTTATCACTAACTTCTTTTAATTCATCATACTGCGTGCCGTGAAGAATCACTTCATAGCCGCGCTGTCTTCCCATGAAGCTCATGGAAGTCGATGCCGATACGTCGATCGTACAGTTTGCAATGTTATCCATCTCTTTCTGCCACTGATCGGCTACATCGTCTGTTTTCATGGTACGGTCATCTTTCAGATAGGCACTGATCTCGCCGCTGTCTCCGTTGTAACGCAGCATGTACGAATCAACCTGGTTGCTCGCGGAAACAATCGCCTCCGCTTCTGCCAGCGCCTCCTCGATCTTTTCCTGTTTCAGACCCGGACGCGTCTCAATGCTGACACTGACCGTACCGGTATCATCCGATGTCATCAGCTCCGTCTGCATTCCGCTCGCCAGAATTACCGTCAGTACAAGTACCAGAACCGAAAATCCCATAACCATCGCTTTGTGGTTTAACAGACGGTCCATGATGCCGCGGTACCATTTCTGTAAACGTTCAATCGGACGTCCCATCAGGGCGCGCTTCGCCTCGCTCGGTTTATAGAACAGATAGCACAATGGAACCACCGTCATCGCAGAAAGCAGGGACGCCGACATACAGAACACGATCGTGAATCCCAGCGGCTTGAACATCTGTCCGGTCATACCGTTTAAGAATGCCAGCGGCAGGAATACGACACAGGTCGTGATCGTCGAACCGATGATCGAGTTGATGACAATGCCGGTTCCGTGAAGCGCTGCTGAAAAATAGCCAAGCGCCCCCTTGTCTTCCTGCTCCGCCGTTGCACGGAAACAGCTCTCCAGTACAACGATCGAGTTATCGACCATCATGCCGACGCCGAGTACCAGCGCACTCATCGTGATAACGTTCAACGAAAATCCTGCCATCGTGATCGCAATCAAGGACATCAAAATCGAAGTCGGAATCGAGCTTCCGACGATCAGGGACGCCTTATAATCGCCAAAGAACAGAAAAATGATGAACATGGAGATGATAACCGCCAGAACCATTGTCTTTGCTACGTCTTTTAAGGAATCAAGAATCGTGTCAGATGTATCATTTGCAACCGTGATCGTCAGTTCCGAATCATCTGCCATCAATTCTTCAACTTTCTTTTTTACAGCCGAGGACACTTCCATATCTGTGCTGTCCTGCTGCTTCTGAATCGAAACGGAGATCGTCTCCTGACCGTTGTAACGGGAAATGCCGCCCCGGTCTTTCGTTGCCTCATACACATTTGCCACATCCGACAGAGAAATAATCTGTCCTGCCGGCGTCTTGATTGGAATATCCTGCAGCTCATTTACCTGTTCTGTTTTTAAGGAGGTAGTAACGGAAAGCTCCAGATTTCCGGCATCTGCCTCACCAGACGGGGATGCCACGTTCGCATCGTTAATCGCACTCGCAACATCCTGCATGGTCAGATTGTACTGATCCATTTTTTCAGACTGTAATTCAATGCTGACGTACTTAGAAGAACCGCCTCGCGTCTCAATGTTTGCAATTGAAGAAATTCGCTCTAATTCAGGTACTATCTTCTGATCCACATAATCGTAGAGGTTTGTCTGCGTCTTATGTGAAATCGAAAGCATCATGCTGTCTCCTTGATTGGAGTTCATCGACATAACGCTCGGTTCCACATCATCTGGAAGCGCCCGCTGGATATTGTCCAGTTTCTGCTTTAAGTTGTCATACGCCTCATCCATATCGGTGCCGTAATCGTACTGAAGCATGATCATCGAACGTCCATCGCTGGATGTGGAGGAAATCGTGTCCACGCCTTCCATCGTGCCGATCGCCTCCTCGATCGGTTCGGTTACCAGCTCGCTGATATCCTCCGGTCCTGCGCCTGAATAATTTGCCATGATAATCAGCATCGGCGTCTCCATATCCGGCATCTGCTCCAGCTTTGCCGAAAAGACCGATGAAATACCGAATACAACCAGACACAACAGAGCCATGACAGTAGTAACCGGATGTTTCAGGATATATTTCGTTACTCCCATGTCTTACATTCCTCCTGTCCTACTGTTTCTGTCCATTTTTTGCATCGTTCGGAGCACCTGCACCACCCGCAGGCTGATCGTTTCCGCCATCTGCCGGAGCGCCCGCTTTCTGTCCATTTTCAGAGCCTGCCGGGGCATCGGCTTTCTGGTTTCCAGCTTCATCCGCTGCTGCCGCATCTGTTTCTTCACCCTTTAAGTTAACGGTTGAACCCTCATAAAGCTGGGAACTCCATGTACTGATGACGAGCTCATCTGCCGTCAGCCCCGACTTGATCTCCGCCAGCTCTGTATTATAAAGCCCCACTTCGACTTCCACTTTATGTACCGTTCCGTCCTGGTAAACATAGACATTTCCAACGCCGTTATCATAGTAGATCGCATCTACCGGCACGGTCATGACATTCTCTGCACGCTCAGAAGTTACTGTTACCTTGACAGTACTTCCCGTTGAAAGGCTGTTCGCCTCCGGCAGCTCTGCCTTTATCTTAAACAGACCGTTGCTCTCGTCCGCCATGCTGCTGACATCGGTAATCACACCATCATAAGTCGTTCCACCTTTTACAATCGTCATCGCGTCGCCCTGGTTTAAGTTGCTCATAACACGCTCGGATACGTAGAACGATACCCGTTTATCTCCCTCACCGGAGATAACGCAGAGCTGCGCCTGCTGGTTGACATGATCATATACATCAATATCCATCGTCTCAATCTTGCCGGAGATCGGTGCGGTCACGGAACTGTATTCCACCTGACGGTCGTAGTTTAATTTTGCCGATTCATAATTTAACTGTGCCGTCTTCGCCTGGTTCTGGTACTGCTCCCATTCCTGATCAGAAATATCTCCTCCCTGATAAAGAAGCTGCATACGGCTTAAATTGCTCTGTGCCTCGGTCAGGTTAACAGAGGCGGAGTCCATCGCATTTTTCGCCGTCTCAACCTGTTCGGTATTGATCGTACAGAGAAGCTGACCCGCTGCTACCATATCACCGACGCTGACGTTGACGCCCGTCACATCGCCGGATGCCTTCGCATAAACATAGACAACGTCCGATGCCTCTACGGTACCGGATGTGCTGGTTGTCCGCTCGATCGTTCCGATCTTTGGATTCTCAGCCGCAACCGTCGCCACATTGTCCATCTGCGTGTCCTGCATGCCGCCCGGACCTCCCGGACCGCCGCCTGAACTTCCTTTGCTGCCACCCTTGAAACGCATAAAAAGCGCCGCAAGTACGAGCACCACCACCACCGCGATGATGGCTGTTTTCTTTTTATTCTGCTTTGCCGCTTCCATCAGAGAAGATAGTTTACTCATTTCGCATATTCCTTTCTGGTTTTTCCTGATTGTCCCTAGTATAACATCCCATTTTTAAACGAATTTCAACTACATATAAACCGAATGTAAACGAACCGTGAAAAAAATGTGTTGCACCGTTCACAATCAGTTTAAACTTATGTGGTATAATATGAACACTTAGTGAGGTCTTTTCGAACTTAGTGCGAGTCATACCTAAGTCCTTAATGAAGCCGAGCCGAAGGTGAGAGCTGAATTTAGTACTTATGGTATACTATGAGTACTTATGATATTACATCTTTTTAATTGAATTATAGGGAGGTTTTACGGATATGTTTCACATTCTTGTGGTAGAAGATGATGCGAAGCTGCGTTCCCTGTTCTGCACGGTACTCACCAACAGTGGTTATCTGGCGCTTCCGGCAGAAAGCGGCGAAAAAGCATTATCTCTTTTAGATTCTGAATATGTAGATCTCATTATTTCGGATATTATGATGCCCGGAATGGACGGATATGAACTGATTGATCACCTGCGGACGAGTGGATTTACGATGCCGATCCTGATTATCACCGCCAAAGAGCGCTTCGAAGACAAGCAGCGCGGCTTTCAGGCAGGCACGGATGACTACATGGTGAAGCCGATCGATGTCAATGAGATGGTTCTGCGGGTTGGCGCCCTGCTCAAACGCGCCAAGATCGCGACGGAGCATCGGATTGTCTGCCAAAATACGATTCTCGACTACGATGCACTGACGGTCACGGTCAACGGGCAGGAGACACTTCTGCCGCAGAAAGAATTTTACCTTCTATATAAATTACTTTCTTATCCAAATAAGATTTTCACGAGGCAGCAGCTCATGGACGAAATCTGGGGACTTGACTCGACAACCGACGAACGGACGGTCGATGTGCATGTCAACCGGCTGCGCGAACGGTTTAAAAACTGCGATGATTTTATCATCATGACCGTGCGGGGTCTCGGCTATAAGGCGGTGAAAACAGAAGCATGATCAGCAAGAACTTTACCAAATATTTCCAGATTCCACTCTACTGGCTGACCCTCCTGGTCTTTTTCTTCCTGGTGTCCTCGTTGATACCGATGCTGACCGGATATTTTGTCTCGCTGCTCACAAGCGGAACAGATAAACACGAAGTTTTTCGGATTTTCGGTCCGAATTTTCCGCGTCTGATGTCATTTTTGAGCAGCCTTGCGTTCAGTATCGCGCTGTCGCTGTTCCTCTGGTCGAAAATCCTCTGCCCGATCGGTTCCATCAGCCTTGCCGCTAAGCAGGTAGCAGACGGAGACTTTTCTGTTCATGTACCAAATTCGAAGTCTTTGCAGGCGATCTGTGAACTAACCGACAATTTTAACCGTATGGTGCAGGAGTTAAACAGCATCGAATCGCTGCGAAATGATTTCGTGACCACGGTTTCCCATGAGTTCAAGACACCGCTCGCCGCCATCGAGGGCTATGCGACATTGCTGCAGGATCCATCTCTCTCAGAGGCGGACCGGAATGAATACACGCGCATCATCATCGACAGCACGCGCCAGCTCACCACGATGACCGGCAACATTCTTCTGCTTTCCCGCCTGGAAAAGCAGGAGATCGTGACTGGCCGCACGACGTTCAGCCTCGACGAACAAATCCGTCAGGCGATTCTTCTGCTGGAACCGCTCTGGGAGAAAAAGCATCTGAATCTCGACATTGATTTGACGGCGTGCAAATTTTACGGCAACTGTGAGATGCTGCAGCAGGTCTGGATCAATCTCCTGCAAAATGCCATCAAATTCACCCCGGCTGGCGGTATGCTTTCTGCCAAACTCGTTATCACAGGAGATAAGGTGCGTGTCTCCATCCGCGATACCGGCGTCGGCATGGATGACGCCACGATGAAACGGATCTTTGAAAAATTTTACAGCAGGAACTCTGATCCCAATGAAAAGGGCAACGGGCTGGGACTTTCCATCACGAAACGGATCATCGACCTGATGCACGGTACCATCGAGGTATCCAGCCAGGTGGACGAGGGTAGCTGCTTTACAGTGATTCTGCCGCTTGAAAAAGCATAGAATCTCATCGGCAAAACATATTGTACCCGACAATCATCAGAGAAATGGCGGTGCTGACCCATAGAAAATTCTTTGGGAAAATGAGCACCAGGGTCATGCCAAATCCCATTGAAAAAAGGACTAAACCAAATAAACGCTTCATAGAATGATACCTCTCTGAAATGTCTGTTTTCAAAAGAAGTTAAATAGCAGGCGATCATTGCCAGAGACATCTGACATTCGATCGTGTGCTATGATCATTCTATGAAGCGTTTTGATTTTAATTTCTTTATTTCTTCTCTTCCATCTCGCCCGCCATTTTCTCAGCTGTCTGCATCGTCTCCGCATCGATCGGTCCGGTGCTTCCGCCGACAAATTTATTGACGAGATCCGGTGCCATGTCGAGAACCTTGGTCAATGCATCCTGATGCTTGATATTGACCACCTTCGTCATGCCATTCTGAATGACCAGCACCGCGCTCGGCGTCATCTTGGCGCTCATGCCGCCCGCATTCTTCTCTTTCGCCGACTGACCAAACGCGCCCGCCGCCATGCCGCAGGTTACATCCACGAGTGGAAGTATAATCGCATCGCCAACTGTCACCGGCTCTCCCACGACTGTCTTCGTCGTGACGAACTCATCCATACCCTGAAATAATGCACCGATTGTCGATGCAAACTGATTGTCTGCCATATTATCTTCCTCCTCGGTTTCTATATTTATAAACCTGTGTCCGTACATTCTTATCCATCCAGATCCGAAGCGCCATCAATGCCAGCACGCCAATCTGGACTCTGCCCCGGAACGAAAGCTCCCCGTCCAGCGCATTTGCATCCATGACCGGAGTCAAATCAATCTTCTTTCCGTAAACTGGATACAAAAAAGCCGCCACACTCAAAATTTGTCCCATCAAATAAGGATCCTCCACGCCAAACGTAACCTGCCCGGACAGCTTTCTGGGAAATATATGCCGCAGAACTCGCATGAGCTGGCGTTTGATCAGGCGAAATGACTTCTGATTTTCTTCATTTTCTATAAATGCAAGGACGGATTGGCGTTTGTGCTCCAGGTTGTTGATTCGGGTAAGCAGCTTTGAGAGGGATTGCCGCAGGGCGCTCCATTTTTGTTTGAACCAGCTAATGATTCTATGAAGGAACGATTCACGCTTTTCCTGGCTGGGATTTGATTTTAATTCATTCTTTGCCCGATGCGTTTCTCCTTCTGCCTCGGACACTCCCGCCTCCTTCACATCTGGAAATGCATCTGCATTCTTCACAGCTTGAGACATTTCCGCCTCCCTCTGCGCACTCCGTCTCTTCACCGCCTCCTCCAGCAGCCTGGCAGTTTCCTCTGCTTTCTCGATCGCGGCGTCTGTCTTCTCCGATGCTGCTTCCGCCCGCAAAATCAGTTCATCGGTGTCTAAATCATCATCCTCTGTTTTCTCCTGCGCATTTACAAATTCCAGCTCATCCGAATCCGCTGCCTGCGTGCCTTCCCGCACACGCCCAGATTCCGTATCTTTCTCTTCACTCTCACTCCCGAAAATCCGGAATCCAAACAACTTAACCGCATATCGAAGCCCATTTTCATAAGCAATCCGCAGCGACACCGCATGAAGCAGCCAATGGATATGCAGATGCAAGCCAAAATCTTTGATACTGTGGTAGCTTCCGTTCCCCCGGTATCGAATCGGGGCAAATAAAACCGCCAGCAGGCACAGAAACAACAGTCCCAGAATGACAAGAAGCAGGATTCCGAGTATTTTCAAGATTATGAACAAAATATGCAGCAATCCATCCCCTCCCACTTCTTATTCTTTCATTGACAAATTCATGTATCAGCTCTGTATCATATGATGTTGGGGTCAAAAGACATTTTCAGTCCAAAAAAACTTCATCAAAGGCTGCAAAATACTTACCTCTTTTTCCTCAGCCTGTCTTCCTTCTCTCTCAGATACGTCTTCACATCCAATCCACCCGTCTCGCGGTACGTCTCATCCACAATCCGCCCCACCGTCTCCACGGCATCCTGGTAGCTCGCGCCGACCCCTACGATCAGCAGATCCGCCTGCTCCCGGTAATAATTCTGCCGGAGCACATAGGCAGGCAGGATATCAAGCAGGTTGTGTCCGCCTGATGCAGGCGTGATCACGTGAACGCCCGGCTGTACCTTTCCGAGGCGGAGTTTCTGTAGAATCGAAAAACGATGCTTTTTAGCAGTTTCTCCCAGATACAGATATTTATACCAAATCATCGTCCCCGCCTCCTAAAAAAGGAGAGCCTGATCCATGACGCTCTAAAAACAGCTCGTTTCCGGCTATTTCTCCCCGCCTGTCAGCTCTCCCTCCTTTACATGATCAATCTTTTTTATAATTCTTAATAATCGACCGTCTCAGCAGATCCAGCGCCTGAATCACCGTCTGCTCACGCACCTTCTCGCGGTTTCCGCGGAATGGTATTCCTCTACTTTGACTTTATCCTTCATATAACATGCGATATAGACGAGTCCCACCGGTTTCTCCTCGGTTCCGCCGTCCGGTCCGGCGATGCCGGTCACAGCGATACAGGCATCTGCATCCGTCGTAAATACACCGCCTGCAGCCATCTCACGCGCCGTCTGTTCGCTGACCGCGCCGTATTTTTTCAGGGTCGCCTTGCTGACGCCCAGGATCTTTTTCTTTGCCTTGTTGGAATACGTCACGTATCCCTCGTTAAAGACCTCTGAAGCCCCCGGCACGTTGACGATGCGTCCGGCGATCAGACCGCCTGTGCAGGACTCTGCGGTTGTCACAGTCAGGTCGTATTTCTTTAAGAGGCGGACAACGACATCCTCCAGATTCTCATGCTCATCCGTCGTGTAAACCGCATTACCGAACCGTTTCTTGATCTCTTTGATAACCGGTTTTAACAGCTGTTTTGCTGCGTCTTCGCTCTCGGCTCTCGCGGTCACGCGCAGATGTACTTCTTTCGTCTTTGCATAGGTCGCAATCGTCGGGTTCGTCTGCTGGTCGATGAGGTCGAGAAGCATTTCCTCCACCTTGCTCTCCCCGTATCCGCAGATTTTGAGCATCTGGGAATAGATCACACAGTCAGATCGTTTCTGAATATAAGCACAAACCTGATCTTCCACCATCGGATACAGTTCGTTCGGCGGTCCCGGAAGAAGAATCGCGGTCTTACCGTTTTTCTCCAGGGCAAGTCCCGGAGCTGTGCCGTTTGTGTTGGAAAATACCACCGCGCCCTCCGGCACCAGCGCCTGACGCCAGTTGCTATCCGGAATATCGGTGCGCTTGCGCTGCCGGTACCAGTCCTCCAGATGTGCCCGCACCTCCGGATCCTCGACTAACGGCATTCCCATCAGCTCCGCGCAGACATCCTTCGTGATATCATCCTCCGTCGGTCCCAGACCGCCGCCGATGATAACGAGATCGGCTCTTGAGAGCGCCGTCCGGAAGACTTCTGTCATGCGCTCCCGGTTGTCCCCTACCGTCGTCTGGTAATAGACGTTAAGCCCCAGCTTTGCACACGTTTCCGATAAATACTGCGCATTGGTATTGACGATATTGCCAAGCAGCAGCTCTGTTCCTACCGAGATCAGTTCGACTATCATATCAGATACTCCCTTCTGTCAGTATTTTATGATTCTTGTAAATATAATCAACAAGTGACACAATCGTCAGCACCAGCGCGATCCAGACACAGATCGTCGTGACAAACGCAAGCGCCGGAATATCCAGAATCAACAACACCACCGATACCATCTGAAACGTCGTCTTAAATTTGCCCCAATAGCTGGCGGCGATGACAACTCCGTTGTCCGAGGCGATCAGACGGAATCCGCTGATGATAAACTCCCGGCTGATGATGATGATAACCATCCAGGCTGGAAGCGCGTTCAGCTCAATCAGGCAGATGAGCGCCGAGCACACTAGAAGCTTGTCCGCGAGCGGATCCATAAATTTTCCAAAGTTCGTAACCAGATTGTACTTTCTGGCAATCTTTCCATCCAGAAGATCGGTCAGGCTGGCTATGATAAACAGTGCCAGTGCAATCATACGGAAGGTATAGTTTTCACCATTCTGCCAGAGAAGGAAAAACACAAAAAACGGAATCATGATGACGCGAAGCGTCGTAAGCTTATTCGGTAAATTCATCAGCCAACTCTCCTATCAAATCATATTCGAGTGCTCCCGTTACGCGGACACGGCAGAAATCGCCGGACATCAGCGGAACATCCGCATTGACAAAAATCAAACCATCTACGTTCGGCGCGTCCTTATAGGTACGTCCCACGAAAGCATTCTCGTCTGCCACTTTTCCCTCGATCATAACCTCAAGCACACGGTCTTTCATATCCTCGGCTTTCTCAAAGGCAATCTCCTGCTGCAGTCCATGATCTCGTCGCGGCGGTCTTCCTTGACCTCCTGCGGTACCTGATCCGGATATCCGCTGCCGGTGTGTCCTCTTCTGCAGAGTATGCAAACACGCCCAAGCGGTCAAATTCCATCTCATCGACGAACCGCATCAGTTCCTCATGATCCTCCTGTGTCTCACCCGGGAAACCGGAAATTAAGGTCGTGCGGAGTGCAATATCTGGGATCTCTTCCCGCAGATGCGCGATCCGCTCCCGAAGCTCCGCCTGATTCGTGCGGCGTCCCATCCGCTTGAGAACGGCATCGCTCGCGTGCTGGATCGGAATATCCAGGTAATGACAGACTTTTTCTTCCGTCTTGATCGCCTGAATCAACTCCTCGGTGATCTCCTCCGGATAACAGTACTGGATACGGATCCATTCGATTCCATCGATCTGTGCCAGTTCATGTAAAAGTTTCGGCAGGGTCTTCTCTCCATACAAATCCACGCCGTAAAGCGTCGTCTCCTGTGCGACAAGAATCAGTTCCTTCACACCCTGATCCGCAAGCTCCTTTGCCTCTGCGAGAAGCTGCTCCATCGGCACACTGCGTACGGTCCACGCAGGAACGGGATAATACAATAGGTACACCGTTTGTTACAGCCCTCGGAAATCTTTAAAAAAGCATAATGTCCGCCGGTCGTCACCAGACGTTTGCTCCGCATCTTCGTCTCCGGAAGTTCGGACAAATCGTGGAAATCAGATACCCTCTCACCCTTCAGCGCCTTCGCCAGCACCTTGCTGACCTCATCATAGCTGGTCGTACCGAGAATACCGTCCACCTCCGGCACCTCCTGCAGGATCTCTTCCTTGTAACGCTGTGCCATACAGCCGCTGACTAAGAGCGCCTTGCAGGTTCCGCTCTTTTTGTACTCTGCCATCTCTAAGATAGTGTTGACACTCTCCTCCTTGGCATCGTTGATAAAGCAGCAGGTATTGACCAGAATGACATCTGCCTCCTGCTCGTCATCGGTAAACGTGTACCCGTCCTGGCTCAGCGAACCCAGCATACGCTCTGCATCAACCAGATTTTTATCGCAGCCAAGGGATATACAAAGTAATTTCATTCAATTCTCTCCTAATACCATATTTAAAAAATTTCTGTAACCATAATCGATTTGAACCGTCACAAAAATTCTATATCGTAACTGTTCAGTACCTTCACAGTCACGCGCAAAAATCCATTAAAAATTGCCTACGGCAATGGGATTTTTGCCTGCTGGCCCATGTTTTCGTACGGTCAGCGCAGTAGATGCGCAGACCTACTGAACAGTTACTCTATATCTAAGAAAAGACCATCTCCATGTACATAATGAACACGGGACGGTCTTCTGTCACCTTTTAGACCTCTTCCTCCGGGGAATCGTTCTCTGCTACAATTTTAACCTTAGAATGGTACAGCTCGTCGATCGCGATCGAAAGCGGTTTTCTTCCATTCTCAATGACCAGTGCCTCATCACCGGCGATCAGCTGTCTTGCACGCTTTGCAGTCGCAATTACGATGGAGTAACGGCTCTGAATCAGCGGTTCTTTCCCCGGCTCAGCCTCTTTGTTTACAACATTAATTAAGTCAAGATATGACGGACGCAGCATCATAATACATCTTTCTCCTTTCAGAATTGCTTCATCTCTTCTTTTATTTTTTCAATCAAAGTCTTGTGATTTTCTGTTCTGGCATGCATCGCCTGAATCAGTGCGTGCATTTCTTCTACACAGCGGTCTACCTCATCATTCACCAGAATGAAATCGTAGTCATCCATCTGCTTGGACTCCTCCGCTGCTCTCGAAAGCCGTGCGGCAATCTTCTCAGGTGTCTCGGTTCCACGACTTGCCAGCCGGTTTCTAAGCTCCCCGGCACTCGGCGGCGTGACAAAAATGAGAACTGCCTCCGGGAATTTCTTCTTGATTTTCAGGGCACCCTGAATCTCAATCTCCAAAAGGACATCCTTGCCCGCTTTCAGGTTGGAAAACACATACTCCTTCGGTGTGCCGTAATAGTTTCCGACATACTGGGCGTATTCGACCAGCTCATCGTGTTCGATCATCTGTTCGAACTCTTCCCGGGTCTTAAAGAAATACTCTCTTCCATCAACCTCGCCCTCGCGCGGTGCACGGGTGGTCGCGGAGATGGAAAGGGCATAATTGTCATACCGCTCCAGCAATGCACGCATCAATGTTCCCTTGCCTGCCCCTGAAAATCCGGATATAACTGCCAGTACTCCCTGATTATCCATATATTTCGCCTGCTTTCTAAATTCTATCTATTATTACAATATTTCATATTCTCCGTATTTTCACCGCCAACGGCAGCTTTCCGTGAATACCTCTTCCAGCATGATCGGCTATTCAATATTCTGAATCTGCTCTCTGACTTTCTCGATCTCTGTCTTGAGTGCAATCGCACAATCGGAAACCTCCAGATCGTTTGCCTTGGAAAGGATCGTATTCGCCTCTCGGTTCATCTCCTGTGCAATGAAATCCAGCTTACGTCCGACGCTTCCGCCCGCCGTCAGCTCCTTGCGGGTCGCCTCGATATGGCTTCTCAGGCGGACCGTCTCCTCATCGGTGCAGATCTTATCTGCAAAAATCACAACCTCTGCCGCAATCCGGCCTTCATCGACGCTGCTTCCTTCCAGAAGCTCTTTCACCTTATCTTCCAGTTTCGCCCGGTATTCTTCCACGATCTTCGGGGAACGTTCTTCAATCTGATCGACCAGCGTTACCATATAGTCCAGCTTGCCAAGCAGATCCTGCTTCAGATTCTCACCCTCGCGTGTGCGTGTCTCGACAAATTTCTCTGCCGCCTCGCCGATCGCCTTTTCGAGAATCTGCCACATATGCTCCTCGTCCTCCGGCGCCTGCTCCATCGTAAAGACCTCCGGACACCGTGCAAGACGCATCACCGTCGCGTCATTCGGAATCCCAAGCTCGTCCGCCATCTGACGGAAATAATCCATATACTCGCCGGCCAGGGAACGATTGTACTTTAAGGACATCTTCTCATCCGTATAATCTTCATAGGAAATAAAGACATCTACCTTTCCCCGCTGAATGTATTTCTTGAGCTGCGCGCGAATCGCCGCCTCAAAGTAATTAAATTTCTTCGGCATCTTAATGCTGAGATCCAAGTAACGGTGGTTTACCGCCTTCATCTCCACAGAAATCTTATATTCATCCGTTGCCATCTCGCATCGGCCAAATCCAGTCATACTTTTAAGCATAGTGACGCCTCTCTCTTTCATCCATAGATAATGGTATTATAATGCAAATCGCCGCAAGCGTCAACCGAATTTAAAAGTGATTGTTTTTCGTGTCTTCTTTCATTATAATAGTAGATACTACACAAATAAAGGAGCACCAAACCATGGCATTTGACGGAATTGTAATCGCAAACCTGGTTAAGGAGTTTAGTGACGCGCTTACCGGCGGCAAGATCGCAAAGATCACGCAGACCGAGCGCGATGAACTTCTTTTTACCATAAAGAACTTCCGGGAGACGAAACGACTTCTTCTCTCGGTCAACGCAAGTCTCCCGCTGGCATATCTGACGGATACCAACAAGCAGGGACCGATGACTGCCCCGAATTTCTGTATGCTGCTTCGCAAGCACATCGGAAGCGGACGCATCGTGTCGGTCAGCCAGCCGGGTCTGGAACGCTGTATTCATTTTGAGATCGAACATCTGGACGAGATGGGTGACCTCTGCCGCAAGCTGCTTATCGTCGAACTGATGGGAAAATACAGCAATATCATTTTCTGCAGCCCTGACGGCACGATCCTCGACAGTATCAAACATATCTCCGTGCAGGTCAGCTCCGTGCGCGAGGTTCTGCCGGGACGGCAATATTTCCTCCCGCAGACGGTCGCGAAGCAGGATCCGCTGACTGCATCTGCCGATGATTTCGCCGCCATTCTGGCACAGTCACCGGCACCGGCAGGAAAAGCCATTTACACGAATTTCACCGGTATCAGCCCGGTCATGGCAGAAGAATTCTGCTATGAGGCATCGATCGATGCCGACCGCCCCGCATCGGAACTGAATGAGCTGGAGCGCACGCACCTCGGTCACACGCTGGAACTGGCAATGGAATCCATCAAAAATGGACAGTTCTCGCCCTGCATCGTATACCGTGAAGATGAGCCAATGGAATTTGCTGCTCTCCCATTGACCTCGTTCCCGCCGGAATATCAGGTCGAACACTTTGATTCGATCAGTAAAGTGCTGGAGACCTACTATGCGTCCAAGAACGTCATCACACGAATCCGCCAGAAATCCTCGGATCTGCGCCGGATCGTCCAGACTGCCCTGGAGCGCAATTATAAAAAATACGATTTGCAGCAGAAACAGTTAAAGGACACCGAAAAACGGGATAAATACAAGCTCTACGGCGAGCTGTTAAACACCTACGGTTATGAGCTGACCGGCGGCGAAAAAGAACTTGTCTGCACGAACTACTACACAGGAAAAGAGGTCAAGATCCCGCTTGACCCGCAGCTGACCGCCCGCGAAAATTCGCAGAAGTATTTTGACAAATATGGAAAGCTCAAACGTACTTTCGAGGCTCAGAGCCAGCTCATTGAGGAGACGAAGCAGGAGATCGAGCACCTCGAATCCATCAGTACCTCCCTCGATATTGCCTTAAAGGAGGAAGATCTGACCCAGATCAAGCAGGAGCTGACGGAATATGGCTTCATCAAAAAGCACGGTCCGGCTGGAAAGAAAGTGAAAATCACAAGCCGCCCATTCCACTACCTTTCCTCCGACGGATTCCATATCTACGTCGGCAAAAACAACTACCAGAATGAGGAGCTGACCTTCAAGATCGCGACTGGAAATGACTGGTGGTTCCACGCAAAAGGGATTCCAGGTTCCCATGTCATTGTGAAATCCGAAGGAAAAGAGCTTCCGGACCGCACCTTCGAGGAAGCTGCCGGGCTGGCTGCCTACTATTCCAAGGGACGGGAAAATGAAAAAGTTGAGATCGATTATGTACAGAAAAAGCAGGTCAAAAAAGTAGCGGGCGCTGCTCCGGGATTTGTGATTTATCATACGAATTATTCGATGATGGCGACGCCGTCGAATCAGCTGGAAGAACTGCCATCATAATGCCGCCTGAAAAAAGACAATGTCTATATTTCTACAATTCACAATGAGTCCAGTAAAAAACGCCACAGGCACACAACCCATGGCGTTTTTTTACTGGACTCAAATGAACTTAGCGAATCTCGCTCTTACCACCCATATACGGACGCAGAACCTCCGGAATGCGGACAGAACCGTCTGCCTGCAGGTTGTTCTCTAAGAATGCGATCAGCATACGCGGCGGAGCTACTACAGTGTTGTTCAAGGTGTGTGCAAAGTATTTGCCGTCTTTGCCGTTGACACGGATCTTCAGACGTCTTGCCTGTGCATCACCTAAGTTGGAGCAGCTTCCAACCTCGAAATATTTCTTCTGACGCGGGGACCATGCCTCTACATCAACGGATTTTACTTTCAGATCAGCCAGGTCTCCGGAGCAGCACTCCAGAGTACGAACCGGAATATCCATGGAACGGAACAGGTCCACGGTGTTCTTCCACAGTTTGTCATACCACATCTTGCTGTCTTCCGGTTTGCAGACTACGATCATTTCCTGTTTCTCAAACTGGTGGATGCGGTATACGCCTCTCTCCTCGATGCCGTGAGCGCCCTTCTCTTTACGGAAACACGGAGAATAGCTGGTCAGTGTCTTCGGAAGCTCTTCCTCCGGAACTACGGTATCAATGAATTTACCGATCATAGAGTGCTCGCTAGTACCGATCAGGTAAAGATCCTCGCCCTCGATCTTGTACATCATCGCATCCATCTCATCGAAACTCATAACGCCGGTTACAACATTGCTGCGGATCATGAACGGCGGGATACAGTAGGTAAATCCACGGTCAATCATGAAATCTCTTGCATATGCGATAACAGCAGAATGAAGTCTTGCGATATCGCCCATCAGGTAATAGAAACCATTTCCAGCTACCTTTCTGGCACTGTCCAGATCGATGCCGTTAAATTTCTCCATAATCTCGGTGTGGTACGGGATCTCGAAATCCGGTACAACCGGCTCGCCGAAGCGCTCGATCTCTACGTTCTCGCTGTCGTCTTTACCGATCGGAACACTCGGATCAATGATGTTCGGGATGGTCATCATAATCTTTAAGATGCGCTCGCCAAGATCCTTCTCCTGCTCTTCCAGCTCAGACAGGCGGGCAGACTGCTCTGCTACCTGTTTCTTCAGCTCTTCTGCTTCCTCTTTCTTTCCCTGACCCATCAGAGCACCGATCTGTTTTGCAATCTTGTTCTTGTTCGCACGCAGATCGTCTGCTTCCTTCTTCGCTGCACGGTTCTTGGCATCCAGCTCAATTACCTCATCTACCAGCGGAATTTTCTTGTCCTGGAACTTATTTTTAATATTCTGCTTTACAATGTCAGGATTTTCTCTGACGAATTTAAGATCTAACATATCTTCCTCCTACTGTTATGCAATTAACTGCACGAAAACTAGTTATAATTATACTACAACTTTGTACGAATGAAAAGCCCTGTTTCAAGAGTTCCTCTGTTCTTCAAATCATTTTGTTATTGTTCACGCATACGTGCCCAGTAACATCATTTTTGCATTTTGAAACAAAACAGGATAGACTGCCCATTATATTTAACTCAATTTCGTCAAATAGGACAGACACGCCTCCAGGCACAGTCCGTCCTGCTCCGGGGCACCAAGTTCTTCTGTCTTTTCCACACATTTTTTTGTAAAAGCTGCGGCCCGTCTGACGGCTTCCTCCATCGGCACACCTCGCACCATGCTGGCACCGATGACTGCTGCAAAGACATCCCCGGTTCCGTGGTAATTGCCCGCCACAAATTTAGTTGCATGAAAGACCGGATCCTTGCCGCGCTCATGGATCACGTTGAGGATCTGTTTGCCCTTGACCACGCCTGTCAAAATGACTGACCGCGCGCCCAAAAGGTGAAGCTTCCAGGTCAGATCTGAGAGCTTGCGCTTACTCCATCCATTTTCCTGATACAGCGTGTCCGTCAGGGCACAGGCTTCCGTCAGATTTGGCGTGACAACGTCCGCATACTGCATCAGCTCCCGCATCGCCTCGATCAGATCCTCGTCACAGACGCTGTAGAGATGTCCGTGGTCGCCCATCGTCGGATCTACCAAAACCTGCGTATTTTCCCGTTTGAAATCCCGGATAAAATCTGCCACGATCGACGCCTGTCTGGCAGAACCTAAGAATCCAGTCATGATTCCGTCCATCTCAAATCCCATCTTCCGCCACGGCTCCAGGTATGCCTCCATCCGATCGTATAATCATCCATATAGCATTCCGGATATCCCGCGTGATTGGACAGCACCGCCGTCACCACCGGACAGCACTGTACCTTGAGGGCGCTGATAACCGGCATCGCCGCCGTCAGCGAACAGCGCCCGTAGCCTGACAGGTCATTTAAAACCGCTATTTTCTTCTGAATTCCTTCCATGTATAATTTTTCCTCATTCTCTTAGATTTTAAGCAACTTTATAATCTAACATATTCTCGCGGCAGATACGACTGCCTGCAGCATGATTCTGGTTTCTACAAGCGTGTATCTATGCATTTGTGTTTCATAAGCCGCACACTCCAATGACGCAACAAGGAGACTGCGCCCGGACAGATGTTTTTCCCATTCTGCCCAACCACAGTCTCCTGTATGTATTTCATTTTAATTCTTCTCGACTGAGATAAATTGCCTTATGCTCTCGCTTCTACAGACAATGCATCCAGAAAACCTGCCTTGCGGAGTGCCGGACGAACTGCCATATATATAACAACAGACGCAATCGTAGATGTCACCGCATTGATCGAAGTCGCTGCGATATTCCATGCAAGTGTGAGCTCTGCCGCCGGTTTACCGATGATCCAGAGTTTATAATAATATCCGATCAGCGGATCTGCAATGACGTTGAATAAAAGACCTGCCACCGCTGCTGCAATCGTAAAACCAAGGATGTGGTTCTTATCGGTGCTCCGGTCAATCTTGCCCAGACGATGTGCTACGAATCCGGCGATCAGTCCGATGCAAAGTTTGCAGATAAATGTCTTCGGTGCATATACAATATAAACCGGATCGAGAAGGTCACCTATCGTCATGCCGATAGCACCTCCCAAACCGCCGTAAAAGCCGCCGACTAAGAGTGCCCCGATGACACAGACTGCATTTCCCAGATGAATGGAAGTTGCATCGCCGCCCGGAAGTGTGATCTTCACCTGTCCGTATGTAAATACGACATAGGAGAGAGCTGCCAGCAGACCGACCATCGCGATCTTGTAAGCCTGATTTGATTTGTTTGCCATGATGTTTCATCCTCCCTTGTTATTGGACTCATCATAGCACAATCTTGTCCCCTGAAAAACATACAGTTTTATCATTTTAAGCAGGTCAGTTTTACTTGCCACTTTTTTATCCGAATTAATCATGTGCCTCCACGCACAAAAGGACGCCTCTCTCCAGCTCCAGAATGCCCTCTTCCCGTTTGAGTTCATTGCTGATGCAGAGACTCGTCCCCAGCCCGATCGTCCGCCGCTGGAGCGGGTATTTAAATCCCCGCAGCGTCAGTCCCTCGACAGTCTCGGTCATCGGCAGGAACGAAATGTATTTTCCATACACCTCTTCCCGGTGAAATACCTTATGCCCGCCCAGAAGATACAGGCGGTTGCGGGCATCATAAATATTCACTTCCATTCCCTGGCAGAAAAACTGATACATCAGCTGGATATTGCCGATGGCGTGATCCATACGGCCGCCCAGCGCCCCCAGGATATCAACTGCCTCACAGCCCTGGCGCGCCGCCGTCAAAAGCGCCAGCTCCGTATCCGTCTCATCCTTCTCCGGTTTATGGATCTCAAATTCGATGTCCGGCTGGTTCTGATATTCTTCCAGAACCTTTTTATCCACCGTGTCCAGATCGCCGACCACCGCATTCGGAGAAATATGCAGCGGGCGCAGAACCTCCAGCCCCGCATCTGCCGCAATTACATAGTCATACGAGCGCTGTGAGAGAAAATCTTTCGCAAACGCAATATCAATCGTTCCGCCTGTCACAATCAAACAACGCTTCATCTTCATCATCCCTGTTCAAATTCCTGAAAAATATTTAAAAATGTTTTTACATTCCCAGCCGGGTTTCCCTTAAATACGGCGCTTCCCGCCACGATCACATCGGCTCCTGCCTCTAATACCGTCCGCACATTGTCCGGCGTGATTCCTCCGTCCACCTCAATGCGGGTGGAAAGTCCCCTCTCGCTGCACATTGCGCGCAGCTTCTTGATTTTTTCTACCGTATATGGAATAAATTTCTGACCGCCAAATCCCGGGTTGACCGTCATCAGAAGAACCATGTCCACCTCCGGCAAAATAACATCCAGTGTCTCGACCGGGGTCGCCGGATTTAACGCTACACCTGTTTGCAGCCCTGCCTCACGGATCTGCGCGATCGTGCGGTCCAGATGAAGACAGGCTTCCTGATGCACACAGATCAGATCCGCCCCCGCTTTTTTGATATCCTCTACGTAACGTCCCGGTTCTTCCACCATCATGTGTACGTCAAACACACGATCCGTCACCGGGCGCAGGCTCTTAATTACCGGCATTCCAAAGGAGATACTCGGCACAAACGCGCCATCCATCACATCCAGATGGATGTACTGTGCACCTGCCTTGTCCACCTCAGCGACCTGCTCTCCCAGCTTCGTAAAATCTGCCCCCAGAATCGAAGGTGATAATATAATCATGGTTCTTTCCTCCCATTTTTTGTATAATATCCTCAACGGCTGCTTCTGCCGTATTTCTTTTTCTCTTTTAATTCCTGATACATCAAACGGTAATTGTCATACCGGCTCTGCCCGATCTTATGCTCCTGCACCGCCGTCTTGACGCCGCATTCGCGCTCGCCAATGTGGACACAGCCTAAGAAACGGCATTCATCCTCATATGCCTCAAATTCCGGGAAAAAGTCCTTGAGCGCCTCCGGCTCCAAATCCTCGATATAGAGAGAACTGAATCCCGGCGTATCCATCATATAGGTGCTCTCTTCCACGAAAAACAGTTCTGAATGGCGCGTCGTATGTTTGCCCCGGCGGATCTTCTCACTGATACCGCCCGTTTCCATCTGTGCCTCCGGCTGGATAAAGTTCGTGATCGACGATTTTCCGACACCCGAAGGTCCTGCTAAGACCGTTGTTTTCCCAATGATCAACCGATGAAACTCCTCCAGCCCTGATTTTTCGTAGGTGCTGATAAAATGCACCGGATAGCCCGCCGGTTCATAGATCGCACGCAGCTTCTCCTGCTCGGCTGCATCAACCAGATCGATCTTGTTGAAACAGATGCTGACCGGAACTTCCTGCCGTTCCATCATGACGAGGAAGCGGTCGAGAAGGTTTAAATTTGGCATCGGATCGGTGATGGCAAAAACCACCACCGCCTGATCAACATTTGAAACCGCCGGGCGGATCAGACGGTTTTTACGAGGAAGGATCTCATCGAGATTGCCTGTCGCCTTCTCCTCATCGAGAACACTGATCTCCACGTCATCGCCTACCAGCGGCTTGATGCCGCGATTTCGGAAAATTCCCTTTGCACGGCATTCATATACCTTTCCAATACCGTCGTGTACATAATAGAAACCGCCGATCCCTTTAATTATCTTTCCCTGCATATCTGTACCTTACAACTACCTCTTATTAATTATCTGAAACTTCCACAAATTCAAGCTGATACGTTTTTAGAACCCGATCGTTCGTCAGATCGAGGATCTGCAGCTCACCTGTCTGCACACCGTCCGCTCCCTCGATATTATAATGAATCGGAAGCGTGATATCGCCGCCGATCTCCCTCGGTTCCATGACCGTCTTAGTCACAGTATTGCCGGCAATCGTCTGCTTCATCACAATACTGACGCGGATATGCGTATCTCCGGAACTTGGTCCAAACAGTTCACTCATCTGGAATTCATCGTTGATCGCCGCCACATAGCGGGTTCCTTTTCCCAGACTGACTGTATAGCCAATGGCACTTCCCTCCGGTGTATCTGTTTTCTCCAGGACATCCTGACTGATGATCTTGCCCTTTGCCACTTCTGAACTCTTCGCTTCCTTGCGCTCGCCAAGCCCTAATCCGACCGCTTCCAGAACAACTTTTGCATTTTCCTCTGAAAGCCCTGTAATCCTCGGCATCGGTACCGTCGGTACGTTCGGACCTGTGCTGACATACAGCGTCACCGTACCGCCTGGATCCACGCTGGACGGACTGTATCGGATCACTATACCGGAGGCAACCGTATCGCTGCTCTCTTTCTGCACTACTACGGTCAGTTTATTTTCTTCTGCCAGAAGCGTCTCTGCATCCTCGCTGGACATCTCTTCCAGTCCAAGTTTCGTCAAATCTATTGCCTCATTGCCTTCTCCGATCGTGACGATAACTTCCGTCTGTTTCGAGACAACCGTGCCGCTGGCAATACTCTGACCGATGACCTTCCCCTTTTCAGAGGTTTCCGACTTTTCATATTCATAACGGATTTTCAACGACTGCTTTTCCAATGCTGTCTTCGCCTCATCCTCCGTCATGCCGTCCAGAGGCGGAACCCTGCACTCCGTTGATTCCAGACTCTCGCTCTCAGACGCCTCCGAAGAAGCTTCAACGGTCGTCTTCGGATGCTTCTGACTACCAGATCCCAGATTAAAGATGCCTGTCAACTTCGCAGCAATGACAATCACAACCACCACAATCAATACGGCTGCACCGATTCCAATCATCGTAAGCAGGCGCTCCATCTGCGGATTGACATCCTCGCTGTCTTCTTCTATACGGCGTCCCTTCCGTCTACGGTCTGGGCGCCTTGAGGTTTCTTCCTCATAGACATCCGTCTCTTCTTCCTGCCAACCTTCTATCTCGTTCTCCGACGGTTCCGGCTCTTTCCAGACTACCTCACCACGTTCATTTTCTGTCGGAACCGGTCCGGTCTTTTCACTCACTGCCGGATGTTCCATCGTCTGTTCCAGATTTCGATTTCTCTGTGCCTCCATCTGGCGGTTCAGTTCCTCTGCCCCGCGCACGACTGTCGGGGAATTTTCATCAAATTCCGGTTCTTTTTTCAGGAAATCATCGTTTGGATCCACCAGCGCATGGCGCAGATCCGCGATCAGCTCATACGCATTCTGGTAACGGCGTTCCGGCTTTTTTTGGGTACATTTTAAAATAATGCGGTCCAGGCTTGCCGACACCTCCGGGTTGATGCGGCTCGGCGGCTGCACCGGTTCTTCCAAATGCGCCAGTGCCACTGAAACCGGGTTATCCCCGTCAAACGGAAGTTTCCTGTTAGCATCTCATACATCGTGATTCCCAGTGAATACAGATCGCTTCGTCCGTCGCTATAATTTCCTTTTGCCTGCTCCGGCGAGATATAATGCACGGAACCGACCGCATTGACCCCGATCGTCTGGGACGATACAGCTCTGGCAATACCGAAATCCGCCACCTTCACCTTGCCGTCACGCGAGATAATCATATTCTGCGGTTTGATGTCCCGGTGCACAATATGCTGGTCATGTGCCGCTGCCAGCCCCTGCGCTACCTGGATGGCAATTCCAATCGTTTCTTTAACGCCCAGATGACCTTTCTTGAGAATGTAGCTTTTCAGCGTGATTCCCTCGATGAGTTCCATGACGATATAATGAAGACTGCCCTCATCCACAACGTCATAAACACTCACAATATTTGGATGGGAAAGCCCTGCCGCCGCCTGCGCCTCCATCTTGAATTTGCTGACGAAATTCGCATCCTGCTGTACTCATCCTTTAAAACCTTGATCGCCACCAGACGGTTCAGAGTGTGGCATTTTGCCTGATACACCTCTGACATGCCGCCCGTACCAATCAGTGAGAGGATCTCATAGCGATCCTGCAGATAGGTTCCCGGTTTCAGCATCATGATTCTCTCACCTCCTTGATCTGCGGGTCAATCAATATGACCGCGATATTATCTTTCCCGCCGTTCTGGTTTGCGAGCGCCGTGAGCGCCCTTGCCTTGGTGTCCAGGGTTCCCGGCAGAAGCACCATCCGGTAAATTGCTGAATTATCCACCATATTGGTTAACCCGTCCGAACACAGCAGTACGTAATCGCCCGGGTTCAGTGAAACCTCAAAGAAATCCGGCTCCACATGCCCACCGATCCCGACTGCGCGGGTAATGATATTTTTCTTCGTCTCATATTCCCGGCTGCCGCGGCTCATCTGTCCCAGCGAGACCATCGCCTCCACGTAGGAATGATCCCGGGTAATCTGATGAATGCCGGAGCGCTCAATCCGGTAGAGACGGCTGTCCCCCACGTTTGCCACATAGAGTGTATTTCCCTGAATTGAAGCCGCTACCAGCGTTGTTCCCATGCCGGCAAGCTCCTCGCGCTCACAGGAAAGGGTATAAAGTTCCTGATTGACTGCCTCGATCCCCTTTCGAAGCGCCGCGACCGGCTCATTCTCACCACTCTCTTTGATATATTCCGGCATATGCTCGATCAGATAGCGCGAAGCAAAATCTCCCGCCTGATGACCGCCCATTCCGTCCGCCACAACAAACAGGTTGGAAAGTTCTCCCACCGGCTCCGTGCTGGCAAACTGAGCATCCTGATTGACCTTACGCGTTTTTCCGATATCCGTCAGTGCGTATGCTTTCATTTGACTGCCGCACCTTCTTTCTCCTGCTCTTTATCCATATAGCTCTTCCGGAGCTGTCCGCAGGCACCGTCTATGTCGCGCCCCATCTCGCGCCGGATTGTCACATTGATTCCCTTGGATTCCAGACATCCCTTAAATGCTTCGATCGCTTTCCGTCCCGACTGTACATAAGAGCGCTCCTTGATCGGATTGACCGGAATCAGATTCACATGCCCGTGCTGATCCTGAATCAGCGCCGCCAGCTCGCGCGCCTCGTCCAGATTGTCGTTGACTCCCTGCACCAGGCTGTACTCAAACGTCATGCGGCGTCCCGTTTTTTCAAAATAGTAATGACAGGCCGCCAATACATCCTTTAACGCATATGTACGCGCGATCGGCATCAGGCTCTTCCGCACCTCGTCATTCGGCGCATGCAGAGAAAGTGCCAGCGTGATGGTCAGTCCCTGATCTGCCAGCTCCCGGATCTTCGGAACCAGCCCACAGGTGGAAACCGTCACATTCCGCTGACTGATATGCAGTCCGCCTTCCTCCGTCAAAAGATGGATAAAGCGGATCAGGTTATCGTAATTGTCCAGCGGTTCACCCGATCCCATCACAACCACGTTGGAAACGCGTTCGCCTGTATCGCGCTGAATCTGATAAATCTGGTCCAGCATCTCCGACGGGCGCAGGTTCCGTTCCAGGCCGTCCAGGGTCGAAGCACAGAAACGGCAGCCCATCCGACACCCCACCTGCGAGGAAATACAAACGGAATTTCCATGCTTATAACGCATCAGGACACTCTCGATGACATTGCCGTCCGCGAGGCGGAACAGGTACTTGCGGGTTCCATCGATCTGCGAAATCTGCACCCGTACCTTTTCCAGCGATACATACTCGCACGCGTCCTGCAGCTTCTGCCGGAGTACCTTGGAAAGGTTTGTCATATCGTCAAAGGAAGATGCCAGTTTTTCATGCATCCACTGATAGATCTGGGCGGTCCGGAATGGTTTTTCACCCAGACTCACCAAAAAGGCACGCAGTTCCTCCTGCGTCATTGATTTTATATCCTGCTTTTCCATATCGGACTGCCTCCCTCTCTCCTATATGCACTCTCGGAGTCTTTCCTGTATTCATACGCTGTTCCGTCCAGTTATCCTTTTCTTTTCATCACAGAGATGAAAAATCCATCACACGGATGAACGCCCGGATAGAGCTGGATGTATCCCTCTTTCAGGCTGTCTTCCTGAAAATCAATCCCCAGACGACCACTGATATCAACCGGCTCAAATGGATATTCGTTTAAAAACCATGCCCGGTTTTCATCATTTTCCAGACGGTTGACCGTGCAGGTGCTGTAAACCAGCACTCCACCCGGCTTCACGTACTGCCAGACCACCGACAGCATCTGCCGCTGCAATGCAGCCAGGTCCCGGATTCCGTCCATTGAAGCGTTGTATTTGATATCCGGCTTGCGTCCGATAATGCCAAGTCCTGAACACGGCAGATCGGCAATGACCACATCCGCTTTCTGCTCCATCGAAGCATCGAATTCACACGCATTCCAGGCGCAGGCAGAGACGTTTGTACAGCCGCTGCAGGCAATATTCTCCTTGATCAAAGATACCTTGTAATCACTCACATCCCGGATCTCAACCTGTCCAGTTCCGTACAGCAGATCCGCCGCATGAAGCCCTTTTCCACCCGGTGCCCCACAGACATCGAGTACAAAATCACCCTCTTTAATACCCGCCGCATCACCTGCCAGCGACGAACTCAGGTCCTGAATCCGGATTAGTCCTTCGCGGAACGCATCCAGACTCTCTGGATAGTCCACTCCCGTCAGACGGTAAACGCCGCTTCCCGTCGCTGTCTCCTCTGCCGTCACGCCCTGGGCGGACAGGGAGGCAAGAATCTCTTCTTTCCCTGCACGGCTCTCGGCAAACCGCACCATAAACGGACGTTTCTCCAGACCAGCCTGTGCCATCCTGTGCGTCGTCTCTGCCCCATAGTTTTCCTCCCAGAGAGATAAAATCCAGTCCGGCATTGAATACCGCACTGAATCATCCGGGAAGGTCAGTTTGCCTTTTCCACGCACCACAGAACGCAACACACCATTTACAAAGCCGGAAAGTCCGGAAAATCCGCGTTTTTTCGCAAGGCGCACCGCCTCATTGCACGCCGCCGAATCCGGTACACGGTCCATATAATAAATCTGGTACACGCTCATCCGCAGAAGTGTGCGGATAAACGGTTTCATCTTATGAACTTTTGTTTTGGAATATGCGTTGATAATATAATCAATCTGGATTTTATACTCCACCGTCCCGTCCACAATCCGTTTTAAAAACGAGCGGTCTGATTTCTCCAGATACTGATATTTAGAAAGAGCCTGAAAAAGGGCCAGATGTGTATACTGTCCCTTTTCCAGAATCTCAGTCAAAATTTCTGCCGCTATTTCACGCAGCGCAGTTCCATCAGTCATCGCGTCGTCCTCCAAATAATATAATCAGACGCAGAAGCTGTAAAATCGAACCAGCCGCCGCTGCCACATACGTCAGTGCCGCCGCACCAAGCACCTGTTTGGTATATCCAACTTCTTCCCCGCGAAGAATCCCTGTTGAATCAAGCAGACGTACCGCACGCGCGGATGCATTGAACTCAACCGGAAGCGTCACCAGCTGGAACAGCACCGACAAGGAAAATAAAAGAATTCCAAGTGAAACGATCGGAGATCCCATGCCGCCGATCAGGACACCAATCAGGATCATAGGCCAGGAAAGCTGTGCGCCGATGTTGACCACCGGCACCATTGAACCGCGCAGGCGCAGCGGAACATACTCAGATGCATCCTGCATCGCATGTCCGCACTCATGCGCCGCAACACCGATCGCCGCGACCGAAGTAGAACCATATACACTCTCAGATAAATTCACAGTCTTGGTCCGCGGATCATAGTGGTCGGTCAGACTGCCTGCCACCTGGCGGATCTGGACATCATAGATGCCCTGTGAATTTAAAAGCTGTCTCGCCGCCTCGGCTCCCGTCATGCCAGTCATGCTCCGGACTCTTGAAAACCGCGCGTAGGTGCTTTTCACCTTCGCAGATGCCCCTAATGACAGAAATACACCAATTAATACCAGAATCATCGTCGGATCAAACATACTGTAATATCCATATCCGTATCCGTACATATCACTCCAACTCCTTTCAAACGCCTGGCTGCCTGTAGCAGTTCAGTTCCTGCTGAAGCATTCATTTTATCCGAGCTTTACTCCCGTTTCCACCGGATATCCGCGTAAAAATGCCGCCGTATCCATCCGCTTCTTGCCTTCCAGCTGAAGTTCCCGAATTGTGAGAAGCCCTTTGCCGGTCTGGACAGAGAATGCATCTTTACCGACACATACCACCTGTCCGAATGTCTCCGGTGACGGCCTTCCCGCCGCATCTTCCTCGACATCCGCCGACCAGATTTTCAGGGTTTTTCCTTCAAATTTTGTATAAGCGCTCGGCCATGGATTTAAGCCGCGAATCAGGCGCTCAATCACTGCCGCATCCATCGACCAGTCGATCTGCCCCATCGACTTATCGAGCATTGTCACATGGGTTGCCTCTGCCTCATCTTGTTTAACCGGATGCAGGATTCCCGCCTCCGCTTTTTCAAGCGTGGAGAGAATCAGCTTTCCTCCCGCAAGGCTCAAGCGGTCAAACAGGCTGCCGCCTGTCTCTTTCGGATCCAGGCGTACTTCCACGGTATCCAGGATATCTCCGGTGTCCAGACCGACATCCATCTGCATCGTCGTCACACCGCTGACCTCATCGCCATTGATGACCGCCCACTGGATCGGGGCTGCCCCACGGTATTTTGGCAGAAGCGACGCATGGATGTTGATACAGCCGTATTTCGGCAGGTTCAGAATCCGCTCCGGCAGAATCTGACCAAATGCAATCACGACGATCACATCCGGCTGAATCTTCGTCAATTCCTCAAAAAATGCCTCATCCTTGCGGACGCGCACCGGCTGATACACCGGGATTCCATATTCCAGCGCTTTTTCCTTGACAGGCGGCATTGCCATCGCCTTGCCGCGTCCCTTCGGCTTATCTGGCTGTGTCACCACCGCCGCTACTTCATGCCGGCTCTGATAGAGCGCTTCCAGTGTCGGAACCGCAAAATCCGGTGTTCCCATAAATACGATCTTCATATCTGCCTGTCACCCCACTCTTGTTTTTCTCTCATTCTGCCAATGTGCTTTATTCTTCCTCTGCCGTTACATCCTCTAACGGACCTTCTACCAACTCCACATACAGATGTCCGTGCAGATGATCGCACTCATGGCAGATCGCACGTGCCAGGAAATCATCTGCTTCCAGGACAAACTCTTCCATTTTTTCGTTCAGCGCGCGTACCTTTACGTGGCTCGGACGGGTTACCATACCAGCCTTGCCCGGAACGCTTAAACAGCCTTCCTGACCAGTCTGGCTGCCGGACATTTCCTCGATGACCGGATTGATCAGGACATACTGGTTGCCGTCCTCCACGTCGATTACTACGATCTGTTTGCGGATACCGACCTGCGGTGCTGCCAGACCTACGCCGCCGGCTGAATACATCGTGTCAAACATATCCTCTATCAGTTCAAGTGTGTGATCGGTTACCTCCGTCACTGCCTTACACTCTTTTTTCAGTACCTCATCGCCAATAGTTCTAATTGACCGGATTGCCATTTTATACACTCTTCCTCTCTATGATATATCGTATTGAATCTGGACCGCCTGCCATTTTGTATCTGCGGCAGCCAGGGTTTCAATCTGACCCCTGATTTGATCCAGTATAGCACATTTTTCACACTTTATATATAAAATTTTTCTGTAGATGTCATTAACTTTGTATACTGGTGCCGGAACCGGACCGATACACTCGGCACTTTCGCGCAGCCGCCGCGCCGCCATTTCCGCACATTTATCCAGCACCACCTCATCGCCGCAGGCAAAATAAACCGCAGCCATCTGGCAGACTGGTGGATAACGAAGCAGCCTCCGGTAATTGATCTCATGGCTGTAAAACAGCTCATAATTCTGCGCCGCTGCCGCCTGCACGGCATAGTGTTCCGGCCGGTACGTCTGGATGACCACATCGCCGGGCTTCCCGGCGCGTCCCGCTCTGCCAGCCGCCTGCGTCAGAAGCTGGAACGTCCGCTCCGCGCTGCGGTAATCCGGCGTATTTAAGGAAAGATCCGCCGCCAGAATTCCGACCAGCGTCACTCCTGGAAAATCATGCCCTTTTACAATCATCTGCGTGCCGATCAGAATATCTGCCTCACGATTTGCAAATGCCTCCAGAATCGCTTCATGTCCGCCTTTTTTTGCCGTTGTATCCGCATCCATCCGCAGGATCCTCGCATCCGGAAACCGAATTTTCGTAAATTCTTCCATCTTCTGCGTTCCGGCCCCAAACCCGGCAATATACGGTGATCCGCAGGACGGACACTGCTTCATCAGCGGAATCGTATAGCCGCAGTAATGACAGACCAGACGGTTCTTCCCGTGTAGTGTCAGGGAAACATCACAATGCGGACAGGTCACCGCCTTTCCGCAGGAACGACAGGAAACAAAATTGGAATAGCCGCGCCGGTTCATAAAAAGCATCGCCTGCTCGCCACGTGCGAGTCTCTCTGTCAACATTGCATCCAATGACCGGCTGAACACCGATTTATTGCCTGCCTGCATCTCCGCACGCATATCAGCGATCTGTACCTTCGGCAGGATACTTCCCGCCACTGCCCGGTGATGCAGGGGCAGAAGCACATATTCGCCATTCTGAGCCCGCAGATACGATTCCAGAGAAGGAGTCGCTGAGCCCAAGACCAGCGAAGCCCCGGAAAGCCGGGCGCGCTCCGCCGCTACTTCCCTTGCATGATAGCGCGGCATCGTCTCGCTCTTATAGGCGCCCTCATGTTCCTCGTCGATCAGAATCAGTCCCAGATTGGAAAATGGGGCAAACAGCGCCGACCGCGGTCCGATCATCACGGAAACCTCGCCCCGCGCCGCCCGTTCCCACTGATCATAGCGTTCTCCCGCAGAGAGACGGGAATTCAGAATCGCGATCTGATCGCCAAATCGCCGGTAAAACCGCATCACCGTCTGATATGTCAGCGAAATTTCCGGGATCAGCAGAATCACCTGCTTTCCATCCCGCAGGACACGCGCCATCAGCTCCATGTAGACTTCGGTCTTTCCACTTCCCGTAACGCCGTGAATCAGATACGTTTCACGTTTCCCCATCTCATAATCCTCACAGAAACGGTCAACCGCCGCCTGCTGCTCTTCATTGAGATGCACGGTCTGTCCGGCTGGACGCGGCAGTTTTGCATGGTTTAACCCGCGTTCCTCACGGGAAACTTTCACTGAAAGCTGTCCCTGTTCCTCCATCGGGCGGATCGTCGCCAGGGTCAGGTCAAGCTCCCGTCGGGCAAATTCCATCGGAATATCCAGATTGTCCCGGAATGCCTCAAGGAGCCGCACCCGCGCCTTATAATGCCGCTTCTGTGCCGCCAGGATTGCCGCTTCCAGCTCTTCCTGTTTTAAAAGACAATGCAGCGTCTTTTTCTCGCGCGGTTTTATCTTTTCCTTGACGGGAAGTACGGTTTTGAGCGTCTGGTTCATCGTCGCGCCATAACGTTCCCGCATCCACCACGCCAGACGGATAAGCTGAGATTGCACCGACATACTGCCCGGTGCGATCCCAGCTATCTCCTTGATGCGGGATGGGTCATACTCCGCCGTATTTCCCATTCCCACCACATATCCAGTCCGAAGTGAATTACCCTTTCCAAACGGTACCGTCACGCACGTTCCCGCCGTAATCTCCTCCGCCAGCTGCGCCGGAATCCGGTACTGAAACGGGCGATCCACCTTCTCATGGGATATATCTATAATAATATCCGCGTATTGATACGCCATGATTCCTTCTCTTTCTATTTCTAATTCAAGTCGAACGTCCGTGAGATTTGGCGCGTGATTCTGGTCAGCGAAGCTGACATATTCTCTACAGAATCACTGCGCATCCTCGCGGAGCGTTTATCTCAGTCGGAGAATGGACTCCTACTGAGACAAACTTGCTATTACTTACCACCTGAAGAGGTGGGAGTCTTCTCGACTGAGATAAACCTCGCTGCCGTCTCCCCCAGCTTCATACTGTTGGAACCCTTGAACAGGACTGCATCTCCCTCACCGATCTGTGCATCCAGCCAGTCAAGCATATCTTCTTTTTCGTCCTCTTCAAACGAAACGACATGCAGATCCGGTTTGACTTTCTTTGCTCCCTCGGCGATCGCCTGCGCCAGTTCGCCATATACAACCAGGATATCGACCGGTTTTTCCGCCAGAAACGCACCAACTTCACGGTGGAACTGAATCGTATTCTCTCCCAGTTCCTTCATATCCGCCAGAACCGCAATTCTGCGTCCTGCCGGCAGGGAAGAAAGCACACCTATCGCCGCTTTCATCGAATCCGGGCTTGCATTGTAGGTATCGTCCACGATCGTATAACCATTTTTATGATAAATCTGCTGACGGTTCTTGAACCCGCCAAATTCAAGCAGCTTTTCCGCTGCATCGGCAAGCGGCACATCGTAGGCATCCGCAACCGCCAGGGCAGCCAGCGCATTCATGACATTGTGCTCGCCCATAACAGTCAGCTTCACCGGGACGCGCACCTCGCCGTGTACCATCGTAAAGGACGGAAATCCATCCAGATATGAAAGATCCTCGGCGCGGTAGTCGTTATCTGCTCCAAGTCCATAACGGACGGTATGGCAGCCTGCTTTTGCATGCACGGTAGAAAGCATATCATTATCTCCATTTACAAACAGGATTCCGCCTGCCTTCATACCGTCCTGGATATGCAGCTTTTCTTTTAAGATATTCTCGCGGGAGCCCAGATTCTCAATATGCGTCACACCGATATTCGTCATGACTGCCGAATCCACCGCCGCAATCTCCGCGATCACCGCCATCTCGCCCGGCTCACTCATTCCCAGTTCCAGCACGCCGATCTCATCATTCTCAGAAATCTCCGAGATCGTGAGTGGCACACCGATCTGGCTGTTGTGGTTTGCCGGTGTCTTGAATGTCTTATATTTCGCTGAAAGCGCCGCCGCCACCATTTCGCGCGTCGTCGTCTTTCCCACGCTGCCGGTGATACCAACTAACGGGATAGAAAGGCGTGCCCGCAGGCAGCGTCCGATCGTCTGCAATGCCAGTTTCGTATCTTTCACCTGGATCAGGGCGCCGTGAAAGCCCTCCGGTGCCGCCTCATGCTCCGAAGTCAGTGCGGCTGCCGCCCCATTGTCCATCGCCTGAACCAGGAAACGATGCGCGTCTGATTTCTCCCCGATCAGCGGAACAAACAGATCCGCCCCGCGCATACTCCGGGAATCAATGCTGATGTGTTTTAACTCCGTATCTGCATCTCCGCAGAGCAGTGTTCCCGACACTGCTTCCACGATATGTCTGACTGTAATATGGTCCATATTTTGCCTCCAAATTGATTACATATGCAGCTTCTTCACCGTCTCCTGCACTACTTCCCGGTCAAGGAAATGATAGCGCACGCCCTCGATCTCCTGATAATCCTCATGCCCTTTTCCGATGATCGCGATGATATCGCCATCTTCCGCATGCGACAAGCTGTACTCAATCGCTTCGCGGCGATCCGGGATTTCAACGTATTTGCCGTCGGTTTTTGCAAGTCCGACCTTGATATCTGCCAGAATATCTCCCACTTTCTCAAAGCGGGAATTATCCGCCGTGATGATCGACAGATCTGCCAGCTTTCCGCCAATCTCTCCCATCGAGTACCGGCGATCGCGCGCCCGGTTGCCGCCGCATCCGAAGACACAGACGAGACGCTTCGGCTTGTAGTCGCGCAGCGTCAGAAGAAGACTTTCCATGCTGACCGCATTGTGGGCGTAGTCAACGATCACGGTGCACTTTGCTGATTTATATACAATCTCCATCCGTCCATCGACCTGGATATGTTCCAGCGCATGGCAGACTTTCTCCTTCGGCAGGTCAAAGAAGCTGCACACGCCCGCTGCCGCCAGCGCATTGTCCACGTTAAATTTGCCCGGAATGCCGACACGCAGATCGCTCTCATATCGTCCATGCGTCTGAAATTCGACGCCCACGAAATCATGTTCGCGTACATAGTGAATGTCATCCGCTGTAAAATCAGCCGCCCGTTCCAATGAAAAGGTCAGGATCTCTGCTGTCGCCCCTTCTACGATCGCATCAAAGTGCGGATCATCGCGGTTGACGAGCGCTGTCCGGCAGTTTTTCAAAAGCTGCTTTTTGTAGTAAAGATATTCTTCAAAACTTGCATGTTCATTCGGGCCAATATGATCATTGGAAATATTCAGGAAAATTCCATAATCAAAGAAAAGTCCGTCTACCCGGTGCATCAGGTAGCTTTGGGAAGAAACCTCCATCACGACGTAACGGCAGCCCTCTTCCACCATTTTTGCAAAATATTCTTGCAAAATATAAGATTCCGGCGTCGTATTTTTGGTCGGATAATGATTCTCACCGATCACAGCGCCGTTCGTTCCGATGAGACCCGTCTTCTGTCCGGCCGCCTCCAGAATCGCCTTGATCATATAAGTGGTAGTCGTCTTTCCCTTCGTGCCGGTCACACCGATCGCCGTCATCTTCCGCGCCGGATAATCAAAACGTGCCGCCGAAAGAAGCGATAGCGCGTTCCGTCCATTCTCCACTTGAATGACCGTCACGTTCTCAGGCGCCTCAACCGGATGCTCGACCACCAGAACCGGCGCGCCCTTTTCAACCACATCCGGGATAAAGGTATGCGAATCGACGTTTGCCCCGCGCATACACACAAACACCGTCCCCGGCGCCGCCTTTCTCGAATCGTAGACCACCTCGTCAACCTCCGTCTCCAGGCTGCCCTGCAATAATGTATACGGCAATTCTTTCAGCCAGCTTTTAAGCTTCATAGGATACCTCCTGATTTTGATATTTTATAATGATTCCGCTTTTTAATATCCTTCTTCCATCATGTTTTCAAACTGCTCCATGCTCATCAGCACCTTACGCGGCTTCGTGCCTTCTTCCTCACCGACCACGCCTGCATCTGCAAGCTGATCCATGATACGCGCGGCACGGTTGAAGCCAATCTTAAACATACGCTGCAGCATGCCGATGGATGCTTTGTCTTTCTCAATGATAAATTTACCTGCCTGTGCAAAATAGGCATCGCGCTCACCGCCGCCAAAGCCCGCATCCATCGCCGTCGAACGGATCTTGGACTCAACCTCGGCGCTGTACTCTGCGGTCAGCCCCTCCTGTTTCAAAAATCCGACCACATCCGAAACCTCATTGTCGGACACAAACGCGCCCTGTACACGCTGCGGTTTCTGATAGCCCGACGGATAGAACAGCATATCGCCCTTTCCGAGCAGTTTCTCCGCGCCGTTCATATCAATAATGGTGCGGGAATCCACTCCGGAAGAGACGGAAAAAGCAATTCTCGACGGAATATTTGCCTTGATCACACCGGTGATGACATTGACCGATGGTCGCTGCGTCGCAATCACCAGATGAATGCCCGCTGCACGCGCCAGCTGGGCCAGACGACAGATCGAATCTTCTACTTCGCCCGGCGCTACCATCATCAGATCGGCAAGCTCATCCACGATAATGATGATCTGCGGCAGTTTCTCCGGTTTCTTCGGATCGTCGATATCCGCGATCGACTCAACCTTGGCATTGAAACCCTTAAGATCGCGCACGCCGTATTTTGCAAACTTCTGGTAACGGTCGGTCATCTCTGCCACCGCCCAGTTGAGGGCGCCGGACGCCTTTTTCGGGTCGGTCACAACCGGAATCAGAAGATGCGGAATACCGTTGTATACACTTAACTCAACCACCTTGGGGTCGATCATGATGAGCTTGACCTCGCTCGGCTTTGCTTTATAAATCACACTCATGATCAGCGTATTGATGCAGACTGATTTACCCGATCCGGTCGCACCCGCGATCAGAAGATGCGGCATCTTCGCAATGTCGCTGACAACCGTCTGACCTGCGATATCTTTTCCGACCGCGAATGCCAGCCGGGACGGATATTTCTTAAATGCCTCTGACTCCAGCAGATCGCGCAGCAGAACCACATGGTTCTCCTTGTTCGGAACCTCGATACCGACCGCCGCCTTGCCAGGAATCGGTGCCTCGATACGGATGTCCGCCGCTGCCAGATTTAACTTGATATCATCCGCCAGCGCTACAATCTTGCTGACCTTGACACCCTGCTCCGGGTGAAGCTCATAGCGGGTAACCGTCGGTCCACAGCTGATGTTTGTAACCGTCACGCCCACGCCGAAGTTCTGGAGCGTCTGCTGCAGCTTGATCGCTGTCTCCCGGTACTCCTGATCCGAGAAATCGGTCTGTCCCGTGCCGCGTTTTAAAAGTGTCAATGGCGGGAATATGTATTCTTTCTGGATCTTCTTTTCTTCCTCTTCCTTGCGCTCGATCTGCTCTGGAACCGTCAGTTCCTCAACTGGAAGTGCTTTTCGTTCTTCCCGTTTCTGCTCCAGTTTTTTCTGTATCGCCTCTGTATCTGTCTCGATCACCTTTCCGGATGCGGTCACGACCGTTTTGGAATCCTCCGGGACAAAGAAACTGCCCTTTGTCTCGCCCCGCTCTGATTCCAGCGTCTTATAATAGCCATCGATTGGTTCGGAATCCGTTTCCCCAGATATAGGTTCGTTCCATTCATCCTCATTCCCCATCGAAACGGTTTCCCACTCGTTTTCCGATGGCTCAAAGACATCCTGATGCCCTAAATCTGTATGAACCTCCTCTGCGGTCAAACCAGAGGTCTCTTCCGCGGTCAAACCGGGGGCCGCCTCCGCAGCCGGTCTCTCCCGTGTCTCTACCGGATAATAGCCTGGACCTTTCTGACTCTCGCCGCCGGCAAATTCTTCCATCGTCCGGGTATCACGGCGTACATACAGGCGTTTCAGGAGCTGGTCGCTCGCACTGTCCTCTGCCTCTGCAGTCTCTACTGTCCGCGCCGTCTCGCGCTCCGATTCTTCCTGAAACTGGGATTCTGAACCATCGTATGCATATGTATCCTGCTCCGATTCCACCGGCTCTTCTTCGTACTCCACCGGCTCTTCTTCATACTCCATCGGTTCTGGTTCTACCGCTCCGCCACCGTGGAATATCTGCCCGCGAAATACATCTGCCGGATTCTCCTTCTCTACTCCCTGTCCGGAATCCTGTGCCAGATTTTTTCCCTCTGCCGGAACATCGGTCCAATCATCATAAGCCGCGGCCTCATCCTGCAAGTTTTCCTGCCTTCCATGCATCTCACGGAATTCCTCCGGTGCATCCTCCGGTCCCAGCACGGTTCCCTCCGGGACTCCTTCCGAGAAATTTCGCATCACTGGCAGCTCGGTCAGCTTGGCGCCCTCGAGATCAACGCCACGGACCCGCTGCTCCTCCCGCAGACGGCGTTTTTCTTCCTTTTTCTCCTCATGTATCTCACGGCGGCGGCTCATATCTTCTTTCGCATACTCATACGCCCTTCCGCTGCCCTGTTTAACGAAGTTACCAGGGAACGCTCCGTAATGCACACAGCACCGAGTGCCAAAAGCACCAGCAGAATCAGAACTGCTCCGATCGTTCCCACTGTTCCGCACAACAGCAGCATCAGAATGCCACCGATAAAGCCGCCTCCACCTGCCTGCGCGTAATAATCGCCCAGATTCCAGTCCAGATGCTGACCGCCTCCCATAAGAAGCTGGGAAAGTCCGCAAAGTGCCAGAAGCACCTCGCCAACCGCCACCAACTTGGCTACGGCTTTCTGGTTGCCTCGGTTTGAAAGATAAAAACAAGTTCCCATAAATAAAAGGAATGGCACCAGATACCCCATCACGCCGAATACGCCAAGCAGAGTCGATCGCAGAAAACTTCCGACAAAGCCGCAAAGCCCGAAATTGCTCAAAAACAAAAGTACCGATATTGCAAATGATACAATAATCGCCACTTCCGTTCCCATAAATGCCCCTGTACCACTTTTCTCCACCGGCTCCGGCGCCTGGCTGGCGCGGCTTCGGCTTCCTGTTCCTTTCGCGGTGCCTTTTCCAGACGAAGCTTTCTTCTTCCCCCTACTCTTTTTCTCGTTCAGCGTCTCCTCCGCTTTCTTCGCCGCAGGGGACTTTCTGGATCGCCCGGCTTTTTTCTCTGTCCCAGCTGTCTCCCCGGCACGCTCTGTACTCTGTCTTTTCCTGCTTGTATCTGCCACCTGTCTCATGCCTCCAACATTTCCCATGTATCTGCGGTTCCTCCTGTTTCACAAAATACAGCCTCCCGCAGACTGCTTTTCTCATTTTACATTCTTATTATCTCATTCAGTATACCCAAATTCAGGGAAAAAAGCAACGCTTTCCTAAAATTTTCGCACGTATGTTCTACTTTCTTTTCAGATTTTCACTAAAATCCGTCTTCGTCATCCGGTCGTGTGCATCTATTTCTTGTTTCTTCCCATCGATCGCCCGGTTCAGCCATGCAAGCGCTTCCCGGATCCCGCCGCATTCATCGATCAGTCCCTCCTGGACCGCCTCCTCGCCAACCAGGACCGTTCCCAGATCTTTTGTCATCATCTCCGTATTGAGCATCAGGCTCCGGAGGCGCTCATAGGAGATCTGACTGTGTCCGGACACAAAGCTTAAAATACGATCCTGAATCATTTCAAAATAATCATACGTCTGCACGGCACCGATCACCATCCCCGTCATCCGTACCGGATGTACCATCATCGTCCCGGTCGGGACAATAAAAGAGTGATCGACCGCCACCGCGAGCGGCACACCGATCGAATGGCTGTCCCCGATGACCAGTGAAACGGTCGGTTTGCTGAGCGAAGCAATCATCTCCGCGAGCGCCAGTCCACAGCTTACATCGCCGCCCACCGTGTTAATCAGGACTAAAACTCCCTCCGTCTCACCGCTCTCCTCGATCTCCGCCAGCTTAGGCAGAATATGCTCATATTTCGTCGTTTTCGTATTGCCGGACAAATTTTCATGTCCCTCTATCTCTCCGATGATCGAGATTAATTCAATGTGATTGCCATTCTTTCCCGTAATATCCGTCTGTCCATTTTCACGCTTCTGAACCGGATCCTCCTGCGCCTGTTCCCGGCTTTCTCCCGCCTTATCTGTCTGCTTGTCCCACGCTTCATTTTCCCATTCCCTGTTTTCACGATTTGCCCGAATCATATTTTCCTCTTTTCTGCGCTCTTTCCATCTTACACGCGGATTCAATGTTTTTCTCAACTGCCTAATTCATTCTTAGTATTCTGTCTTCCTATTATCTTTATTCACTGAAACCGCTTTTTATACAAACAAGGATGTGCTTGGCACATTCGGGCGTCTCGCGCGGTCACTTGCGACATGTTTCTGCTTCGCGCGAGTGCGCATCCCCACGATGCGTTTTATTTCATAGGACACAATTTCCTATGAAACAGAAAAAGAGAGCTGGGAAAAGCTGCCTTTTCTCCCTGCTCTCTTTCAAATATTTTTTATTGACTTTCCATGAATTAATCGCCCAGTACATTGACGATCTTCGCCGGGGTACGGTAATTCCAGGTGGAAATCTTGATACCATCCCTTGCATTCGATGCATGGCACACGCGCCCACCGCCGATATAGAGTGCTACATGGTTGATCGTTCCACCGCTGTTTGTGTAGAAGATCAGATCACCCGGACGCATCTGGGAAGAACTGATACTTCTTCCTGCTCCCGCCTGGGAACCCGAATGATGCGGCAGACCGACGCCGAAGTGTGCCATAACCGACATCGTAAATCCAGAACAATCCGTACCATTTGTCAAGCTGGTACCGCCCCATACATACGGATTCCCAAGGAACTGAGTCGCGTAGTTTGCGATCTGCGCACGCTTGGAGGAGCCGCTTGAAGATGCTTTCTGGCTGCCAGAACCACCGTTACTGCTGCTCTTGCTTCCAGAGCCTCCCTTGCTGCTCGCCGCCTTGGTCTCAGGCTCCGGGGTCTCCTCAACCGGTGTAAACTCGATCGCCTCATTTAACGCATACCGGACATCGACAAATTCAGTCGCTACATAGGCACTCGTCTCATCCAGTGCAATCTGCACCCAGCCATCCTGCTGGCTCATAACCGAATACCGCTCGCTGTTGGAAATCTGCGTCCAGATCGGCGCGTCCGTGTTCGGCTCCGTACGGGCATTCAGACGGTCAGTTGATACGATCGCCATCAGCTGTGCAACCTGCAGTGCCTCCTGCTTCGCCGCATCTCCAGTCAGAATAAATTCGGATTTAACATAGCCGGTAACCGGACCGGACTTGATCTTATACCAGCCGCCATCCTCGGTCGTTTCCAGAATCTCACCACCGGACTTGCTCGTCATCTTACCGATGATCTTCGCATCCTCCTTCGGCTCCACGCGGATATTTAAGTAGTTATTGACATTGGAAATACCCAGATTGTCATACATATTGAGAACCATCGTCCGCAGATCCAGCTTACGCGCTTCATTTAACGCATAGCGCACATCCACATAATCCGCTGAAATATAGCCCCCGCTGATCTGAATCCAGCCGTCCTGCTCGCTGACAATGGAATAACGCTCATTTTTCAGCGCCTGTTCCAGCACCTGCGCGTCCTCACTCGGCTCACTCCGGATATTCAGCTTGTCAGTCGTGATGACCGCCATCTTCTTGACCAGCTCAAATGCCTCTGTTTTTGCCGCCTCGCCGGTCTGTACAAATTCTGAACTGATGTAGCCCTCCAGACCGCCGGAAGATATCTGATACCAGCCTTCCTGGGAATCGTCCAGAATCTCGCACGCACTGCCGCCCATCAGTTTGCCAATGACATCGGAGGTTGTACTGGCGCTCTCACGCATATTAAGATAACCAGATACATCCACAATACCCAGATTCTGGTAGGACTCGACTACATTTTTCTTTTCTTCGTCCTCTTTTGCCTGTTCCTCATCCTCCGGCAGCGTCTCTCCGATCACGGTTTCCTGCACCTCTGCCTCGGATGCCGATGCCACCCGGGCGTTTCCAGAACCTCCGAACGTGCCGCCCTGTGCCAGCTTCACGATGATAACCAGAGCCAGCACCACAATGACAGCACAGCCTCCGATCATGAACCAGTGCATCGGATCTTTGCCATTTCGTCTCTGACGTACTTTCTGCAGGCGTTCTTTATAATCTTCTGTCTTTTGCTCTTCCATCTTATCCTCTCCCTATCAGTCTCCCAGCATATTGACAATCCGGTACGGATTCCGGTAATTCCAGGTAGAAATCTTGATGCCGCTTCTCCGGCTCGCCGCATGGACGATCTGACCATTGCCAATGTACATCGCCACATGGTTGACCGTTCCCTTGCGATTCGTATAGAAAATCAGATCGCCCGGACGCATCTTCGAAGAATCAATCTTCGTACCCGTCCGCGCCTGTTCCCGGGACACCCGCGGCAGGGACACGCCCGCCACATGGCTGTATACATACTTTGTAAAACCAGAACAGTCCACACCCGAATGCGGGTCATTACCGCCCCAGACATAACGGTTTCCGACAAACTGAAGCGCATAGTTGACAATCTGGGTCCGCAAGGATTCCTTTTCTTTTAATGGGGTAAATGGGATCGCCTCCGGCAATGCATAACGCACATCTACGAAATCAGTCGCCACATACGCACTCGTCGTATCGAGCGCAATCTCGACCCAGCCATCCTGCTGGCTTATAACATCGTAACGCTCATTGTTAGAGATCTGCGTCCAGATCGGCGCATCCGTGCTCGGCTCCGTGCGGGCATTCAGGCGGTCGGTTGAAACGATCGCCATCAGTTCTGCAACCTCCATCGCCTCCTGCTTCGCCGCATCTCCTGTCAGGATATACTCCGCCTTCACATATCCAGTGACGGGACCCGACTGGATCTTATACCAGCCGCCGTCCTCGCTCGTCTCCAGAATCTCTCCGGCAGACTTGCTTGTCATCTTACCGATGATATTGCCATCCTCACTTGGCTGATCGCGCACATTCAAGTAATTATCCACACTGGAAATACCCAGATTTTTGTATAAATTCAGCACCATCGCACGCATATCCAGCTTCCGCGCCTCATTGAGTGCGTATTTGATCTCTGCATAATCCGTGAAAATATAACCGCTCGAAATCTGAATCCAGCCATTCTCCGGCTCACCCTCGACCACATAGCGCTCATTTTTCAATGCCTGACCGACAACCTCAGACTCCGTGTTCGGCTCTTTTCGGATGTTCAGGGAATCTGCCGTGATGAGCGCCCGCTTTTCAACCAGTTCCAAGGCTTTTTTCTTCGCCTCATCCCCGGTCAGAACAAACTCTGAACTGATATAACCGGAAATACCGCCAGATTCGACCTGATACCAGCCTTCGGTTGAATCATCCACGATCTCACACGCACTGTCGCCCATCAGCTTGCCGATGATGTTGCCATCCGTGCTCGCCGTCTCACGCATATTCAGATAACCAGACACCTGCACGATACCCAGATTTTTATAAGAAGCTACCACTGCTTCTTTCTCTTTGATCTCCTCCGCTCTGGACTCTTCGGATGCCTCGTCCTTCGAAAGCTCTGATGCTGTCGCCGCCCCATTCTTTGCAGTTCCGGCTCCCGCCTGACGGCTGAGCAGGGACTTGCCTGCAAATGCTGCAACTGCAAGAGCAATCACCACCCCTGCTGCTATCACTCCGAAGCGCAGATTCTGACTCTTATCTTCGCCCTGGCGCCTGCGCGAATGTCCCGCGGATTCCCGGACCGGATTTGGTGTCTGATCCTGAGCTGGCTCTGATTCCTGACTCTGAACTGCTTCCGGCTCTTGAATCCGCTCCGTCGCTGGCACCTGTTCTGACTCCTGCGTTTCTTTTTTGTTTTCTTCTTCTAACATATGGATCGCTCCTGATTTTTCTTGAAATTATGACTTAATATCTTAAACGTAATTTTTATTTTATCATATTCGTAGGGAATTGCCAAGGAAGGATATGGAGGAAAAAATGAATTTTCTATAAATGAATTATTACAGAAGTGTTAAGTTGTAGATAAATGGTTAAGTCGTGAAAGGTGGAATTAGTTGGAAATATGGGAGAGGAGAATGCACGACTATAAGTGAGAAAGAATGCCCTCCGACCGCTCGCGCCGCCGGAGGGCATTCTTTCTCACTTATAGTCGTGGTTTTTAATTTGTTGACCCACTTTTCATTCCGTATACTTTTTGTCTGTTATCGGTTAATGATTTTGATAAAAGCCTTCAAATCTTATAACCCCTGCTTATTTGGCAAGCATCATACGGTCATTCGCAAATTCTTCTCCGCTTACCTTTTCAAATCTCTCTAACAGGTCTTCTACCTGCAGATTCTTCTTCTCTTCCCCTGCTACATCGTAGATAATCCGACCTTCGTGCATCATAATCAGACGGTTGCCGATCTGAATCGCATCTTTCATGTTATGGGTAACCATAAGCGCGGTCAGATTTTGTTCATCTACAATCTTTTCGGTGAGATCGAGGACTTTGCGGGCTGTTTTGGGATCGAGGGCGGCGGTGTGTTCGTCTAAAAGAAGGAGCTTTGGCTTCTGGAGGGTCGCCATCAGAAGGGTGAGCGCCTGGCGCTGTCCGCCGGAGAGTAAGCCCACTTTGCTGGTCATACGGGTCTGAAGCCCCAGGTCGAGCTGTGCCAATGCCTCACGGTAGAAGTCCTTTTCATTCTTTTTGATGCCCCAGCCGAGTCCTCTGGATTTGCCGCGGCGCAGTGCCATGGCAAGGTTTTCCTGTATCTCCATATTGGCGGCGGTGCCGCGCATCGGATCCTGGAAGACTCTGCCGATATATTTAGCGCGTTTGTATTCTGGTTCCCTGGATATGTTTACACCGTCGATCTCGATTTTACCAGAATCAATCGGATATACGCCTGCGATCATATTTAACATGGTGGATTTTCCAGCACCGTTTCCGCCGATGATCGTCACGAAATCGCCCGGTGCCAGGTGTAAGTTGATACCGTTTAAGGCTTTTTTCTCATTAACAGTTCCTTTATTAAAGGTTTTCTTTACATTTGTTATCGTCAGCATTACTCCTCGCCCCCTTCTGAATAATCTTTTCTCAGCCGATATTTAGCGAGTGCTACCGGAACACAGAGTGCCAGCGCTACAATGACAGCAGAGAGCAGCTTCATGTCGTTTGCGTCCATACCCATGCGGAGTACAACCGCACGAATCACAAAGTAAATGACCGAACCGACAACCACGGAGGTCAGTTTCCAATAAAAAGAGGTCAATCGTCCCATCAGGACTTCGCCGATGACGATCGCCGCCAGACCAATGACGATCGCACCCGTACCACTTCCAACATCACCATATTTCTGGCTCTGGCAGACGAGTGCGCCGGAGAGAGCGACCAGACCGTTGCTGACCATCAGGGATAAAAGCTTCGTCATACGAGTGTCCACGCCCAGCGCGCGCACCATATCCTCGTTGTTACCGGTTGCACGCATCGCGCTTCCGATCTCGGTTCCGAAGAACCAGTAAAGAAACAGAATAGCCGCCACAGCCAGCACAATTCCAACGATCATCGATGCCTGTGCCTGGGTCATCCCGAAGGAAGCAGCCAGACCACTGATAAGTGTCTTGACTTTCAGAAGCGGCAGATTGCTCTTTCCTCCCATGATCCGGAGGTTGATCGACCAGAGGGAAATCTGGGTCAGAATTCCTGCCAAAATCGCTGGTATCTCAAATAGAGTATGAAGAATACCCGTTACCGCACCAGCCACGACACCTGCTGCCACTGCAACTAAAAGTGCCAGCACCGGATTTACTCCTTTGTTGACTACCAGGACTGCACAAACGCAGGCCCCCAGCGCGAAGCTTCCGTCTACCGTCATATCCGCGATATCCATCAGGCGGAATGTAATGTAAACTCCCAATACCATGATTCCCCAAAGAACGCCCTGTGCAACCGCGCCCTGCAGGGATACTAATAAACCGCTCAAACTTTTACCTCCCTGTGTTTTGTATTTTCTTCATCTGATTAACTGTAAAGACTGCCAGATCGGCATATTTATTTTATGCTTCTGATCTGACAGTCCATCTCATTTGAAGTTTAGGTCTTTCTGGTACTCTTTATTTCTCAAGTCCAGATACATCGATTCCCAGCGTCTGTGCTGTCTCTTCATTGACACTCAGCTCGCACTTGGAAGCGTCCAGATAACCGATCGGCATCTTAGAAATATCGGCGCCCTCAGTCAGGATTTTAACGGCCTGCTCACCGGTCATGTAGCCTAACTGGTAGTAATCAATACCGTAAGTAGCAAGACCGCCTGCATCTACCATGCCCTTCTCGCCGCAGATAACCGGAAGTTTATTCTCATTTGTTACCATCGTTACGGTTGCCATACCAGCTGCGATCATGTTGTCGGTTGGTGTGTATACGCAGTCTACATTGCCAACCATAGATTCTACAACGGTAGGAATCTCATTGGAATTGGAAACGGTGTAATCTTCATACTCAATACCGGCTGTATCAAGTGCTTCTTTCGCCATGTCAATCTGAAGAACGGAGTTTGCCTCCGCGCTGCAATACAGAAGTCCGACCTTCTTTACATCTGGAATAATCTGCTGCATCAGGTCAATCTGCTCTTTAACCGGAGTCAGATCAGAAGTACCCGATACGTTGCCGCCCGGAACCTCGTTGCTCTCTACCAGACCGGAAGCCGCCGGATCGGTAACAGCGCTGACAAGAATCGGAATCGAATCCGTCACACCTGCAACTGCCTGTGCTGCCGGGGTTGCGATTGCAAAAATCAAATCATCTTTATCGTTGACCAGTTTCTCTGCGATCGTCTGGCATGCAGACTGCTCGCCAGCTGCATTCTGCTGGTCGATCTCGTATTTGATGCCTGCATCGTCCAGCGCTGCCACGAAGCCCTCATTGGTCTTATCCAGTGCCACATGCTGGGTCAGCTGTAATACACCAATCTTATAGGTCTCGCCGTCTGCTGTCTGCTCTGCCTCTTTGCTTTCTTCGCCGTCTGCGGACTCCGCTGCTGTCGTGTCCGTACTTGCTGTCTGTCCTCCGCAGGCTGCCAGGGATGCCGCCATCGCGCCAGCCAGCATCAGGGCTGCTAATTTCTTTGTCTTTCTCATAATATCATCCTCCTGAACCTTTTCAACGTATGTAACAGATTTTCCTCTTATGCATCAAACCATGATTTATTTTTCACTTTAAAGAGCTGAACTGTTACGCTTTAAAGCAATCATACTACAAACTCCAAAAAGAGTCAACCTAAAATTCCGCTATTTTTTAGGGAATTCAGGTTGACTCTTTTTTATTTTGCTTCCGCAATCTGCAGTTTCACCGTAAACGTTGAACCTTTTCCGACTTCCGACTCTACCTCCACGCTTCCATGATAAAAATTCACGATATGCTTGACGATCGAAAGACCAAGCCCGGTGCCGCCCTGTTTGCGGCTGCGCCCTTTATCCACCCGGTAAAACCGCTCAAAAATACGGCTCTGGCTCTCCGCCGGGATGCCGACGCCGGTGTCGCGGACCGTCAGTATCATATCCGCGCCCCAGTGCTTGACCTGCACCCAGATTTCGCCGCCCTCGTTGTTATACTTGACCGCGTTTGTCAACAGATTGTTAAACAGCTCCTGCATCTGGCGCAGATCGGCACGAATTGTGAAATTCTCGCACTCTTTATGGACTGTGATGCCGCGCGACGCCGCCTGCGCGGCAATCGAAGACAGGCTGTCCTCCAGCAGTTCCACCGTGCGGATTGTCACAATATCTGCTTTCGCACCGCGGGATTCCAGACGGGAGATCATCAAAATATCATCCACCAGGTTCGTCATCCGCATTGCCTCTTTTTTTATGCGTCCCAGAAAATCATGTGCCGTGTCCGGATCCTGTGCCATGCCGCTTTCCAAAAGCTCGACATAACCGCGGATCGAAGTGATCGGTGTTTTCAGCTCATGCGATGCATTGCTGAAAAACTCCTGCCGGATCTGTTTTTCTTTCTCAATGCGCTCCAGATATTTCTTCATATTCCGGGACATCCGCGTCGTCGTGTCCGCAATGACATTGATCTCCTCATACGGGCATTTTTCAAACTGAAAACGCGTGTAGTCGTCATCCATCCGCACCATTTCATTGGAAATTTCCTGCAAAGGGCGCGTGATTGACTGGGAAAACCGTTCCGCCTCCATCACTGACGCAAAAAAAGCTATTCCAAAGCTCAAAAAAGCGGCCGGAATCAGCATCAGGATATATTCACCCAGCCCGGTTGAACTGGCAGAAAGACGCAGTATGTATTTACCGTCCGATGAACATATCGCCGCGTACGCCATCTGCATTCCCAGCGTTCCGGAGCGGCGCACCGAATATCCATAGCCTGTCTCCAGCGCGTCCTTCACTTCCTTGCGCTCCAGATGATTTTCCATCTGATTCACCTGCGGCACTTCCGTATCCGCTACCACCGTGCCATCCATCCGGATCAGCGTATAACGGCTATTATTGTTGTTCGTAAGGTTGCTCAAACCCATCAGCTGTTCTTCCACATTTCCCGTATAATCCAACATACGGTCAACGGATTCCAATGCAAAATGCATGTCCTCCCTTGACCGTTTGAGCAATACACTGCTGGTAACCACCAGAGCGATAAATGTATTCAGAACCAGCGCCAGAAATAACAGATGAATAAATTTCGTCAAAATCGCTTTTCGCATCGTTTCATCACTTTCCCGCTTCTTTTTCCTTTAAAAACCGATAACCCACGCCGCGCACCGTCTTGATCTGGGTTCCGGCGTCATGCAGCTTCTGCCGGAGTGTCTTGATGTGCATATCCAGCGTTCTCGTCTCCCCATCATAGTCATAGCCCCAGATATGGTCGAGAAGCTCGTCGCGCGTCACCACCCGGTTGATATGTTCCATGAGATATGTTAAAAGTTCAAATTCCTTGAGTGTAAGCTCCGTCCGGTCGCCACAGGCAATCACCTCACGCGTCTCCCGGTTGATGCTGACTTCACCGATCGTCAGGCTGGAAACCTCCTCTTTTGCAGGTTCCACCCGCTTTAAAAGGTTTCTGACGCGCGCCGAAAGCTCCAGGATACCGAAGGGTTTCGTCATATAGTCGTCAGCACCGTTGTCAAGTCCCTGTACAATATCCATCTCACGATCCTTTGCCGTCAGCATCAGGACCGGGGCTGCGGCAAAGTCCGGCATCTCCCGGATCTTGCGGATCGCAGCCATGCCGTCCATCCCCGGCAGCATCCAGTCGAATACAAACATCGCCGGATACTCTCGCTGCGCCTCCCTGCCTCTCCGGAGCAGATCCGAGAGGCTGTCAAGCGCTTCCTCTGCCGTCTCAAATCCGCTGGCGCAGTAACCGAAGTTTTCCAGTGCCACGCAGATCAGATTCCGGATATTTTCATCATCCTCAATCACATATATCCGATATTTCATTACTGCATCTCTTCCTTTACGTAGCCAGCTACATTCTTGGCATGATCCGCGATTCTCTCATAATTTGCCAGTGCATCCAGGAAGATAACACCGCCCTCAATCTTGCAGTCTCCATTGGAAAGACGGTTCATATGGTTCTCGCGCATCTCCTCCTCCATACTGTCAACCTCTTCCTCCCAGCGGGCAGTCTGACGCACCTTCTGCATGTCATGCGCCTGACGCGCCTCCACGGACGCCTCGACCGATTTAAGCGTTGCATCTGCAATCGTCCGCAGCTCTTCCAGCGCCAGATCCGAGAAATCAATATTCACATTCTCAATCCGTTTCTTGGCAAGCTCTGCTAAGTTTTCACAGTGGTCACCGACGCGTTCAAGATCACCGATTGTATAATACATATTCTTAACAAGAAGATGCTGTTCATCATTTAAGGAGAGGTTGTTGATCTTTAAGAGATATTCTGTCAGCATTTTCTCCATGCGGTCGATCGTCTCTTCATTTTCAAATACCTGTTCACAGAAATTATTATCTGCATCCACCAGAGCTGCGGTTGCTATTTTTAAGTTAGCAACCGCTACTTTACCCATGTTGACAACCTCGTTGCATGCCGTCTCAATCGCAAAGGACGGAGTTTCGAGGATACGGTCGTCTAAGTGACGGATCATCTCGGACTCGACACTGTTTGCCGACCACTCTTTCTCTGTCTCCTTCGGTTTCGGAACAATCACATCCGATGCCTTTACCAGGAAACCGGCAAACGGGAACATAATACAGGTGTTGACAACGTTAAATACCGTATGGAAAATCGAGATTCCCACACTGTCCGCACGCGTCATCGCAAGTTCCGGATTCATCATAAACACGATGTATAAAGCAACACCAAATACAACTGCACCTGTCACGTTGAACAGAAGATGAATGACCGCCGCACGCTTTGCCGTACGGGTCGTACCGATACAGGATAACAGCGCAGTCGCACAGGTACCAATATTCTGTCCCAATGTGATAAAAACTGCCGACTGCCAGTTTACCATGCCGTTGATCGCCAGCATCTGTAAAATACCGACGGACGCGGAACTACTCTGGATGATTGCGGTAACTGCCAGACCGACTAAAACACCTAAAAGCGGATTCTGTCCCAGTACCCGGAAGGACTCGGAGAAGATCGGCGCATCCCGGTACGGCTCAATCGAACCGGACATGAAAGAAAGACCGATAAACAGGAGTGCAAAACCGATCAGGACTTCGGCACCCTCTTTTTTCTTGTGGCTCTTAGCAAACATCGTGATGAATGCGCCGATACCGAAGAGAACCGGTGCAAAGAACTCTGGCTTTAACACCTCGCCCCACTCACTCATCGACACAATCCAGCTCGTCACAGTCGTACCAATGTTGGCACCCATGATGATGCCGGTCGCCTGCAGAAGATTGATAATTCCGGCATTTACGAAACCAACGACCATAACCGTCGTCGCGGAACTACTCTGGATGATCGCGGTAACGCCCGCGCCCACCAGCACGCCCAGCAAGCGGTTCGAAGTCAGGATCTCAAGCACACGTTGTAAACGGTTGCCCGCAAACTTCTGCAGACCATCCGCCATCGACTCCATTCCATACAGGAACATTCCCAGTCCTCCAATGAACTGAAAGAGTGTTCCCAAAGTACTAATAGACATACATATTCTCCCATCATCTTTTGATCTTTACACATAGTATGTCTTCACTATATCAAATAAATGTAAAAATAACCAGCAGGAAATGTAAAATCTGTGTAAAATCTGATATTCGCAACACTGTACTGCCTGAATGAGAGGATGGTTACAGGACAGCCCGGTATCACTCCTATGGTGCCGGGTTGCGAAAACCATCTTCCACAAACCGCCCGCTCGCAAACATCGCCTGAACAGCAGCCCGGTAGTCAGACAGCTTCTGTGCCTTCTTAATCCTCTTCAATTCTTTTTCACATCCCGGAAAATGGCACTGGAAATAGTACCAGAGTTCCTTCATTTTAAACAAAGTATTCCGGTCGCCGGACATGATTTCTGCATAACCGGTCAGGAGGCGATCGTGGAATTGCTGGAAGGATTGGAGATGAGTCGAGGATGGCAGATTCCACACCTCTCCAAAAATCCACGGACTTGCAACCGCCCCTCGCCCAAACATCAACGCGGCTAATTTCGTTTTTTTCTGCATTTCGCCTTTGTCAGACGGTTCATCTTGTCCTACAATTTCTTCCATGAGCGCAGACGCATCCGCCGCCGAAAGAAGATTTCCATTATAGCTGACCGAGCAGCGGCTCTGCTCCAGCGCATACGCAAATGACTCCATCCGTATTTTCCCCTTATAATAGTCCTCGCGCACTCTCGGGTGTACAATCAGTTCTTCCAGCGGATAGTGATTATAGATTGCGAGCAGGCGTGGAAATTCAGACGCTTCTTTCATGCCGATCCGGGTTTTGATCGACAAACGCACCGGCTTTCCATCCGCAGCGTGGATTTTTTCCAATCCGTTGCAGACTTCCTCCAGAAACAAGCTCAAATCTTCCGGCTCGGCTAAAAATCCCGCGCCCTTTTTCTTCGTAACCACCGTCCCCGACGGACAGCCCAGGTTCAGATTAACCGTCCTATATCCATACTCCGCCAGTTCCTCGCAAACCCACAGAAAATCTTCCGCCGAATGCGTCAGAATCTGCGGGATCAGGCATAATCCCTGATTATGCTCTGGAAGAATATCGTTCCTCTCCCTGGATGTCAGCTTATGGCTGGAACCTGGTGCAATGAACGGACTGTAATACCGGTCAACGCCCCCATAAATGACTGCATGCGCCTGCCGGAATACGTATCCCGTGATTCCCTCCATTGGTGCAAAATCTAATTTTACACTCCTTGCATCGTTCGCGCTTATACGATTCGCGCCCACTTTTAATGCCTCTGGCTGAATCATTTTCTTCACGCTTCATTTCCTCCCAGTGATATGATATAGATCGGATTCTGCCCTTTCATCAAATGACTGGAACCAATCTTCTCCGCTTTTGCAATCTGCATGGACAGAATCTCCGCCTCTATCCCGCGCTCTTTCAGGTAACTCATAAGCACTGTCAGAGACTCCAGCGCAATCAGGTTGATCACAATCCGGATATTTGGATTCAATCGGAACAATTCATCCAGAATCTCGCGCATCTGTCCGGTTGTTCCCCCGATAAATGCCCGATCCGGTCGGTGAACACTTACCTGTGCAAATGTCTCCGGCGCCTTTCCCGGCACGATCGTGACCGCTTCTGTTCTGGCTTTCTCACAATTTGCCCGGATCAGTTCAACCGCCTCTTCCTTATATTCAAACGCACACACATGAATCCCCGGACAGCTTACCGCCGCTTCCACACTGACAGAACCCGTTCCCGCGCCAATGTCCCAGAACTCACAGTCCTCATACAATTCCAGCTTGGACAATGACACGGTCCGCACCTCACTCTTCGTCATCGGGACCTTGCCCCGGATAAACCATTCATCTCGCATTTGCTACTCCCCATTTTCTAGATTCTCATATAAATTCACTCAATTGATATATTTTTTCTGACTCCCTTTGGCACATACATCCAGCCATTTTCGCAAAAAATCTGGACAGGATGCATAATAGAGATGCGGAAATCCGCCAATCTGTCCTCCCTTTTCATGGATGCAGCGCCAGCTTCGGTTTCCGGTCGGTTTGACTGCCTCCCAGTCGGTGCCCGGATCTTCGCTCTCCCAGTAATGGAACTCATGCCCGTGAATTTCCTGACCGGATGAGGTCAGCAGACGCACATAGCCAAACCGGCGCAGGCGGTTCGTCCGGTAAGCGTCAAATGGATAAACGCCAGCCATTTCCCAGTGTTTTCCATCGCTTCCTTCAAGCGTACGGTGTAAATATAAAAATCCACCGCATTCCGCCAGAAACGGCATTCCCGCCGCAATCGACCGCCGGATACTCTCACGCATCGCCGCGTTCTTTGCCAGCTCCCGTGCATAATTCTCCGGATAACCGCCGCCAAATAAAAGCCCATCCACTCTGTCCGGGATTTTTTTATCCCTCAGTGGACTGAAATAAACCAGCTCCGCCCCCATCTGTTCCAGAAGGCGGAAATTTTCCTGATAGTAGAAGCAGAATGCCTCGTCACGGGCAACACCGATGCGGACGCGCGAGGTGACTTTTTGCTCTTGACATGCTGGGAATTTCGCTATACTTTCCGCCTCCATTGATTCGTTTTCTGCTTTTTCTTTCTCTTTGTTTTCTATCCTCAATGGAAGCATCCCTGCCACTTCCAGCACCTGCTCCACCGCGATCGACTTTTCCATCTGATCTGCCAATCGCCCGATCCGCTCGCGCAGCCGATCGATCTCGCCCGGCAGAAAAAGTCCCAGATGGCGGCTTTCCATGCGGTATTCCTCGGATTCCGGCAGATAACCAAGCACCGGAAGCCCCGACGCCTCTTCCACGGCTGCTGCCAGCCGCTCATAATACATCGAAGAAACCCGGTTCAAAATCACTCCGGCAATATGGCTTTTTTCCCGGAAATGTAAAAATCCAGATGCCATTGCTGCCGCCGACAACGATGCACCCTTACAGTCCAGCACCAGAATCGCCGGCGTGTCTGTGATCCCTGCAATCTCCCAGCTGCTGGCGGACGTTTCTGTTCCGCCCAAGCCGTCATAATAGCCCATGACACCCTCTAAAACTGCGATTCCCGCCTGTTCTTCCCGCACTGCATCCACCAAAACCTCCCGCACGCCTTCCGCCGGCAGAAAAAAGCTATCGAGATTTCGCCCGGGAATGCCGAGCACATAGCGGTGAAACATTGGATCGATATAGTCCGGTCCACATTTGCACGCGATCGGATTCAGACCGCGGCGGCGAAGGATTTCAAGCAGTCCGCAGGTCAAAAGAGTTTTTCCACTGCCGCTTTTTGGGGCGGCAAGCATGATGCGTGGACATGCTCTGACAGAAGCCTCATGTGGCAAAAGTTTATCTGCATCATTTTTATATGATTCTGTTACTCGAACATCGGATGGCATTTTTTCTGACACCATTTTCTGTTCATATATCAACTTCTCTACATTTTTTGTTTCTGTATTGTTACCATCTGTAATCTTTTCCTCTTCGTTCTGCCCACGCTTTATTTCATCCGTGACTTCCAGCAGCATCAAGCTCAAATCCGCAAATTCCAATTTTCTCATTTCTTCCGCGGTTCCGCTCCGGATCTGCTCTTCCGGGTACGATAAGTTTTCACCAACCGTCACCTGTACATTTCCATATCCCGCCTGTGTCAGACGTTCACAAAACTGTCCAGCTCCATTTTTGCCGCCCATGAGGATAAACGCACGCTTAGCCGGTTCTTCTGGATCACACAGACGTTTCGTCACCCGATCGACAGACAATTCTCTTCCATGTGCGGAATAAATCGCCGCATCTTCCCAGTGCGTCCCCAGGCGTGCCGCCAGATAACTGACACAGGATGTACCCGGATAGACGGTAAATGGATAACCAGCTTCCCGCAGCCTCTCTGCCATCCTGGATGCCCCGCTGAAAAAGCCGGTATCACCCGAATACAGGATGACCGCCTGCCTCCATTCCGGGTGCTTCGATACAATCTGTATCACATCGTCAGGAAGATATGCTTTATAGCACTTCGTTTCTTTTTCCACCGCAGCCGCTGATTCCTGTCTGTTTTCAGCTTTTCCTTCCTTGCTAATCAGCAAATCATTCTGCAGCGCTCTCTCCGCGGATTCCAGCATACGCCCCGCGCCAATCAAGGCGTCACTCTCTCGAATTGCCCGAGGACTTCCCCTGTCATCTGGGACGGCTGTCCCATGCCAATTCCCGCCAGAATCAAATGTGTTTTTAACTCTCCAACCTTCCCCTCATCCGCCTTCTTCAGCACCTCCATCGCCTCTTCCAGCGAAATACCATCCTCCTCCGGTCTGCGGATCACAACCACTCTGGTTCCATTTTCACGCGCCGCTTCCACCTTTTCCTGAAATCCGCCCGCACGCCCGGAATCTTTCGTCAATAGCCACTCCGCTTTTGTCTGTCGGAGAAATAGCGTATTCATTTCGGTGGAAAAAGGTCCCTGCATCGCAATCAGATGGCTGCCAGTTATCCCCAATTTTTCACATTTCTTCAAAACATTCGAAGTTGGAAGCACTCTCGCATACACCCGTTTTTGATAATCTGGTATCTGGCACAGGGCTTCCAGTTCTTTGCTGCCAGTTGTGGCAAAAATCACGCCGGAAACAGAAGAAAGAAATGACACTGCCTCCTGAATGGAATCAACCTCGACCCAATCACGTGCTTTGTTTTGTTCGCCCTCTGCGCGCAGGCACCGTTCCAGGCGGACACCGGTCCGTCCGCACGCTTCCTGGATTTCTTCTGAAACAAGTCTGGCATGCGGATGTGTTGCATCGATCACAAGATGAATCCCCTGGTTTCGGATAAATTCTTCCATCTGGTAACGATCCATCCGTCCACGTAAGACTTTTATCACTGAGGATGCCTGAACCGTTTTCAAGCTTTTCTTTGCAAAACAAATCTCTTTGTCAGCGCATTGCCCACTTTCCTTCGTATTGTGGTTCAAATCTGGATTCCCTGCATTCCCAGACTCCATCAGTTCCTCCTGCAAAAGCTCCTCTCCATACTCCGAAGCCACGCTGACCCACGCCTCAATCTTTTCCCGGCTGCAATATTCCGCCAGCAGGCGCCCTTCTGTCGTTCCTCCAAATATCCATATTTTACACATCGCGGTATCCCCTCGGTGTCACCAGACATCCATTTAACATCTGCGTTTCCTTATTTCCAATAAATACGGTCGTAAACATATCCACCTGCGTCTTTTCCAGTTCTGCCAGTGTCAGAAGGTGCACCGCCTCGCCCTCGCGGCCAATATTCTGTACATATCCGCAGGCAGTCTCACCACTTTTATACTCTAAAAGAATCCGGCAGGCACGCTCCAGATAATCGTGGCGTTTCCGGCTGGATGGATTGTAGAGGCAGATAATAAAATCCGCTTCCGCCGCTGCACGCAGCCTTTTTTCGATCACTTCCATCGGCGTCAGAAGGTCACTCAGGCTGATCACCGCAAAATCATGTCCCAACGGTGCACCAAGAATGGCTCCACCTCCCAGCGCTGCCGTCACTCCTGGAATTACTTCCACGTTCACATCCGGGTATGCCTCTGCCATCTGCAGCACCAGCCCCGCCATGCCATAGACGCCGCTGTCCCCACTGCAGATCATTGCTGTTCTCCGACCATCCTGTGCCGCTTTTAATGCCATCTCACAGCGTTCCTTTTCCTGGCGCATCGGCGTTGTCAGAAATTCCGCCTGTGGATAAAATTCTTTTACCAGGTCCACGTATACCGTATAACCGATGATCACCTGGCTTTCCCGCAAAATGCGGTCTGCCCGGACCGTCATCTGTTCTCTCGCCCCCGGTCCAATTCCGATCACGTATAATTTTTTTTCTTCCACTGCTGCCTCCTTACTTGCTCCGATGCCGGAACCGCTACTGCTGCCGTCACACCGTTAAACGCCATTTTCTGCACTCTCAGATCGATCGCAGGCAGATTTTTCTCATCCATCTCCCGTTCCCGGTAAATCCGGCGCACCCCCATGACGGCTGCACGCTCACAAACATTTCCTACCCCTACTGTCTTCCGCACAAACGGCGATTCTGCAAACTTCGTACCGGCACTCTCCAGCTCTTCCGGGGTAAAACTCCACAGTTCCACATCCCACTCCTTCGCAAGCGCCAGAATGCCATCTCATTTTTCTTCCGATCCACCGTTGCAATCGCCCGCACCGCACTTTTATCAATCATCGCCCGAGAAAGTGCCACTCTTGCCATCTCCCGGACAGCATTCAGGGACGAATCCCGGCGGCATCCCATTCCAAGAACAACCGTTCGCGGATACAGGCGCAGAAGTTCCGGCGTACCTGATTCATTTTCCGGCTCATAACTTTGCTCTTTCTTCTGCTCACTTTTCTGCCCAAGCGATCCTATATCGGATTTTCCGACAGACATATCTATCTCAGCCGCCTTCGCCGAATCGCCGGTTTCCACTGCCACTACCGCCGCTGCTTTGGCTGCATCCCGCTGTTCCTTCTTCTCCTGCAGCCCAATCACCATATCCCGGCGCACCAGAGACGCTGGGGCATTTTTCGGGCATCCGCCCTGTTTCAGCGTCACATAGATGTTTTCCTTCTGCCATACGCCCGGAGTAATCTCTGCCGGAACGATTCCATCTACTGGATAATCACTGAAAAAGCCAATTTTTTCACCTCGCAGCTCCGCCGCAGAGATTTGTTTCGCCAGTTCCCGGTCACTGATCACCAGCTCATTTTCCGCTGCAAATACATCAACTGCAAATGCCTGCCGCAGATCCGTTGCCGTCGTAATTACCGGTTCTGCCCCCAGAATCTGCGCCGCTGCCTCTGCCAGTTCATTGCATCCGCCCACATGTCCAGACAAAATCGGGATCGCATAACGCCCCTGCTCATCGATCACCAGCACCGCCGGATCTTTCAGCTTATCCTGCACCCACGGCGCAATCAAACGGACTGCAATCCCCGCCGCCCCGACAAACAAAATTGCTTCCTTCTCCTGAAATGCTTCCTTGACCACCTGTTTCAGCGGTTTCGAATGTTCGGATCCTGTATAATCTAAAAAGTCAAACGCCTCTTCCATCTGCTGGCTTAATTTCTCCAGCAGGCGCGTCGCCGTCTCTTTTCCCTGTGCAGTAAAGCAAATGCAGATACCGTTCCTGACCCGAAGTTTCAACTGCTCCATTTATAACAATCCCTTTCTATTACTCATATACAAAACCATCCGTCCCCTGACGGAATTCAGTTGTGAATTCTGGCGCATATAAACGTGAGCGCTCGTATCCTGCCTGGGCAGTCACATCCCCGACGATAATCAGAGCTGTTTTTTTGATATTTTCCTGCTCTGCCGCCTCTGCAAGCGTGGCAACCGTGCAGACAACCCGCTTTTCATCCGGCCAGGTCGCTTTGTACACGATCGCCGCTGGCGTGTTCGCCTCATATCCGCCCTTTATCAGCTCTTCCGAAAGCTTCTTCAGCATTCCCGTGCTTAAAAATATAACCATAGTCGCATGATGCGCTGCAAACGACGCGATGCTCTCCCGCTCCGGCACCGGCGTCCGCCCCGCCATCCGGGTGATAATCACGCTCTGCGAAACGCCCGGCAAGGTATATTCCAGATTCAATGCAGATGCCGCGCCGCAGAAAGAGCTGACGCCCGGACATACCTTATAAGAGATATTTAACTTGTCCAGCTCGTCCATCTGTTCCCGGATCGCACCATACACGCAGGGGTCGCCCGTGTGAAGCCGCACCGTCATCTTACCCGTCGATTCCGCTTCTTGGATCTTTTCGACCACTTCTTCCAGCGTCATTTTCGCACTGTCATAGACAACGGCTGATTCTTTTTTATAATCCAAAAGCTCTGGATTGACCAGAGAACCTGCGTAAATAATCTGGTCTGCCTGATTCAAAAGGCGTGCTCCCCGCACTGTGATTAAATCTGGCGCTCCCGAACCAGCTCCGACGAAATATACCATATATGTGATTTCTCCTTTTTTATTTAATATTCGAATCTCAACTTTTCGTAATTTACGATTATTCTATCTATCATTACTTCCATGCCTCTCTCCATCTCCAGCAGCTCCCGCACATACGCATCCGCCCCAGCTGTCCGCGCCATCAGTCCATAATTGCTCGAAAATAGCATTACCTCCGTCTGAACGCCGCTCTCTTCTTCCAATACCGCTTTGACCTGATTCGCTACCTGCTCCATGACCTGTTTCAGATATCCATGTTCATATAGGAAATCTGCCGCTTCCTCAGTCGTATTCATCGGCAGCAGGGCATCTGCCTCCGGAAATCCAACGGTCCGCGCGCATGCAGACAAAATCTCCATCCGTCTGTCACCATACCGGGAATGTGTATTCATCACACCACCTGCCACTTTGACCAGTTTTCCAACATGCCCTGCCAAAAGCGCCTGGTGAATTCCTTCCTGTGAAAGCATTTTAAAGCTGGTCCCGATAAAATTACTGCACTTGATGAAATTTTCCATCGAAAGCCCGGTTTCTTCTTTTAAAAATCGTTCTCCATAATTGCCTGGCGCCACTGCCAGCAGCGAAACATCCTCCTGGGCGTGCACCCGGATATCCAGCCGGATCGTCTCAACCAATGCCGCCTCACTCATCGGGTTCACAATCCCAGTTGTTCCAAGCACCGAGATACCACCGATGATCCCCAGATGCGGGTTAAACGTTTTCTCCGCCAGCTCCCGCCCGGAAGGGATAGAAATCTCAATCCGCAAAGGTAACTCCGGCATGCCCGCCTCCCGGCGTGCCAGAGCCGCCTCCCGGAAAATAGCCGTCCGCGGTACCGGGTTGATCGCGTAATGCCCCACTGGACACGAAAGACCGTCCCGCGTCACCATGCCGATGCCCTCGCCGCCGGTTACCTCAATTCCCGGATACGCCGGGTCTGTGTAACCGCTTTCAGTTATGCTATCATGACAAGCCAGAACGGCCCGTGCACAAACCAATGTCCCATTCGTCACATCCGGATCGTCACCGGAGTCCTTCTGTACACCGCATACTGCGCTATCTTCCTCCCGCTCTGCCCGGACAATCGGCAGAATCGCCCGGACGCCGGAAGGTGTCACTGTCTCTGCCGCCGCAGGTGCTTCCCCTGTGCAGAGAAACAACACCGCCGCCCGCGTACACGCCGCCGCGCAGGTTCCGGTCGTAAATCCGGTTCGAAGTTCCTTTTTTTCATCTGTCTGTTTCTTTTCCGTCTCCATCTGCCTCCCTGTATGCCATTTTCTGCCTGAAGATTCTTCTGTCCATTATAGGAGATTTACACCCGACTTTCAACTTATTACTATTTATCTTTATTTAAAATTCCAGTAACAATCCCTCATTTTCCCCTTGCACTTTCCTCAACTGTGCGGTACAATACGGAATATAAATAAGTAGATTTAATTACATATTCAAAAAATAGTTATTATAAACGTGCAAGGACAGCTAACATGTAAATATAAAAAACCGGAAAGATCTTCTCTTTCCGGCATTTTAAGTCTCACACACTTTAAAACAATACAGTTTTAAACAACAACGTGAAACATTATTTGGTACGGACAACCAGATGGGCATTGACATACTCCCAGGAGTATGTGCCCGCTTTGCCGCCATCCTCAATGAAAAATGGAGTTACCATCTTGTAGCCTTCATCCATCATCATGGTTGCAGCTTCCAGACATGATTCCTCTTCGTTTTCAAAATCAACATTAATGCATGGATTCTCTTCCATGGAAGGATTGTCCTCATTCGGATCTAAATGTGCAATTGCGTACTGCATATGAATTCTCCTTTTCCTTATGATACTGAGAGTCTGAAAACTCCCTGCCACTCATTATAACTATCTTTCAATCAATCGTCAAGCACCTGCGGGCGCACCTTTACTATATAAAATTTTGGGGTGAAAACATGAATACAATTATCAATTTAATCGAAAAAACCTACTATTTCCTCTGGGGTGACTGGATTCATCTGCCGCTTCCTGGCGGAACAACCATCAACCTGCCGCTTCTGGTTCTTCTGCTCGTCCCGACCGGTATCTTCTGTACTATCCGGACGCGGTTCCTGCAGATCCGAATGCTTCCGGATATGCTGCGCGCGCTGCTGGAAAAGGCCGAAACCGGACACAAAGGTGGCTCTCTCTCCGCACTCCAGGCACTGATCGTGTCAACTGCGACCCGCGTCGGTATGGGAAATCTTGTCGGTATCGTTGCCGCTCTCTCCGCCGGAGGCGCCGGTGCGTTGTTCTGGATGTGGGTAACCGCGCTGCTCGGTTCGGCAACCGCTTTCATCGAGGCGACCTTAGCCCAGCTTCACAAACAGCCGGATCCGCTCTACGGCGGTTACCGCGGCGGTCCTGCTTACTACATTCACGACTGGATCAACAGCAAACGCCAGAAACAGGGCACGCCGGTTTCGAAGAAAAATCTTCTCTCCGTACTGTTTGCGCTCTCCGGTCTGATCTGCTGGTGCGGTATCAGCCAGGTCATCAGTAATTCCGTGACCTCTTCTTTTAAGAATGCATTCGGCATCCCGCCGATCTACTCATGCTTGTTTTTAGTTCTCCTTGCGGCAGTCATCGTTCTTCGGAAAAATGCCTCCGTCAGGGTTCTGGATCTGCTGGTTCCGATCATGGCAGGCATTTACATTATCCTGACCCTGTTTTTAATTATCGTGAACTTCCGCCAGCTTCCAGGCGTTTTTGCCCGCGTTTTTGAGGAAGCACTCGGTCTGCGCCAGGCAATCGCAGGCGGCTTCGGCGCCGTATTGATGAACGGTGTCAAACGGGGACTTTTCTCCAATGAAGCAGGAAGCGGTTCCGCCCCGTGTGCGGCAGCGACGGCAGAAACCTCCCATCCTGCCAAAGTCGGACTGATGCAGGCGATGGGCGTTTTCATCGACACGCTTCTCTGCACCTGTACAGCCATGATCATGCTGCTGGTCCCGGCTGATAAAATCTCCGGTCTGGAGGGCATGGATCTGCTGCAGGCGGCAATGAGCTGGCATTTCGGGGAATTAGGCGTCATTTTCATAGCCGTAATCCTGTGGCTGTTCAGTTTCACTACCTTCATCGGCATCCTCTTCTACGCCCGCTCCAATGTGAGCTACCTCTTCGGAGACACCTGGGCCGCCCAGACGGCGTACAAGATTCTCGCCCTGATCATGATGTTTGTCGGCGGACTGACCGCCTACACCTTTGTCTGGGATCTCGGTGATGTCGGTGTCGGTCTGATGACCGTCTTCAACCTGATCGCGCTGATTCCGATGTCGAAAGAAGCGCTTGTAAGCCTGCGGGATTATGAGGCAAAATATAAGAAATCATAGCCACTTTATTTCGAAATAAAAAGGGCGTGTGAAAAAACGAGAGTTTTTTCACACGCCCTTTTTCATTAATGATGGAACAGACGGATTCCCGTAAATGCCATTACAATGCCATATTTATTGCAAACCTCGATTACATTGTCATCACGAACCGATCCGCCCGGCTGTGCGATGTACTGAACGCCGCTCTTGTGCGCGCGCTCAATGTTGTCGCCAAATGGGAAGAATGCATCAGAACCAATGGTTACACCCTTCATGCCGTCCAGCCATGCGCGTTTTTCCTCACGGGTAAATACCGGCGGTTTTACCTTGAAAGTTTTCTGCCATGCGCCCTCTTCCAGCACATCCATATATTCTTCTCCGATATAAACATCGATCGCATTGTCGCGGTCTGCACGCTTGATTCCATCCACAAACTGAAGATTTAACACCTGCGGAGATTGGCGCAGATACCAGTTGTCGGCTTTCTGACCTGCCAGACGGGTACAATGTACACGGGACTGCTGACCTGCGCCGATACCGATCGCCTGTCCATCCTTCACGTAGCAGACAGAGTTGGACTGTGTATATTTCAGGGTAATCAAAGATACGATCATGTCGATCTTCGCGTTATCCGGCAGCTCTTTATTCTCAGTCACGATATTCTCCAGCAGCTCACGGTTGATTGTCAGATTATTTCTACCCTGCTCAAAGGTCACGCCAAATACCTGTTTGCGCTCCACCGGAGCCGGTACATAATCCGGATCGATTTCAATGACATTGTACTTGCCATTTTTCTTTGATTCCAGAATCTCCAGCGCCTCCTTGGTATATCCCGGAGCAATCACGCCATCCGATACTTCTCTCTTGATGATGCGCGCCGTATCTGCATCGCAGACATCCGACAAAGAAATAAAATCGCCGAAGGAAGACATGCGGTCTGCACCTCGTGCTCTGGCATATGCACACGCAAGCGGAGATAAGTCTCCCATATCATCGACCCAGTAAATCTTACGCATCGTCTCGTCTAACGGAAGTCCTACCGCTGCACCTGCCGGCGAAACATGTTTAAAAGAAGTTGCCGCCGGAAGCCCGGTTGCCTCTTTCAGTTCTCTTACCAGCTGCCAGCCATTGAACGCATCCAGGAAATTGATATATCCCGGTTTGCCGCAAAGTACCTTGATTGGAAGCTCACTGCCGTCCGCCATAAAAATGCGGGACGGTTTCTGGTTCGGGTTGCATCCATATTTTAACTCAAGTTCGTTCATCTTCATTCCTCCTGTATACCCATTTAAACGCATGATTCAAATGCTGTTTCAAGTCGAACGTCCGTGAGACTTGGCGCGTGATTCTGTCAGCGAGCTGACATATTCTTTACAGAATCACTGCGCATCCTCGCGGAGCGTTTATCTCTGACCTGTTTTCATTTTCAGACGGTTTTTGACTTTTTTTAACTATTTTCCAGTCTGTTCCTACTTATTTTTGTTAATGATCTTCGTCTGTGTCTCTCTGGTCGCAATATCAATATAGCGCACAAACAGAGATACCTTATTATCCGGGTTCAGATTCTCCCAGAGTGTCGCTGCAAACTCATCCAGGCTGTCCGGAATCTCGATCTTTTTCGGCTCACCCTCGAAGCTCGGAAGCGGATTGCCGTCGTGCATATAGGTGTGGATGAAATGTCCCTCGCCTGCAACCGGCTTCTCATACGCATATGTATAACGATGGCAGGAATCCGGATTGCCGTCGTTGGATTTCAGAATCGACAGCGCATAGTTGTAACCGCCATCCTCGATATGCAGGATACCGGAAATACGAGGTGTGTAGTTCGGCGCATCCGGCTCAAACTCGCGGCTTCTGAGGGACTGCTCAAAGGTCATCTGGCGATCCATTCCCTCATAAATCGTATCAGTCTGATCGCCGTTGGTCACGATCGTTTTATTTCCCAGCACACGGACCGGTGCATAGATAATCAGACTCGGATCTTCCAGCTTCGCCGGATCAAATGCCTGTGTGCGGATGCCCTCACCTTCTTCTACAAACACACGGTTGCGGCTGTTCTCGCTTCTTCCCATGATAAAGTATGCCGTAACCGCCTTCTTTCCGTCCGGCGTCCGTCCAATGATAATTCCGCGTCCCGGATAAGAATTGTTTTTCAGTTCCTCTGCTATCGATACAGTCTTCATAATGGCAAAGCTTCCTCCTTCATTGTTGTGCAATAATTCACTACTTTATATTTTACCACATTCTATTCTCATTTCCAGTTAGATTTATTGATTTGTTTTCAGAAGTATTGCTTATATATAATACTGGTATTATTTTTTATTCTAATAAACATATAAAAGCACCTGCATTCTTTTACAAATGCTCTGCACTACTTCATGACAAACCGCTCTTTTACCGAGTTACTGTTCACGCATACGTGCCCAGTAACTGAATTTGCCGTGGCTTCGCATTTAAATACGGCAAATTCCTGCTGCCACCACGTTTTCTTACGGCACTTTCGGTTCCAAAAGTGCCTACTTGTGAACAGTAACCAAACCGCTCTTTTACCAAAATACATCATAAAACAGACTGTTCAATCTGTACAATTCGGTGTATAATTAAAGAAAATATGCCATCAGGGCGATACATTTCACATATGTATACAGATTTTGGGAAATGACGGCATGAAGATAGCACAAAATTCGCAAGCGGTCTGCGCTATGCACCGTTACGAAAAAACGTTCATCATCAAAATTCAAGAAAAGGCAGGTTATGAATATGAAAAATGTAACAATTCTCGATCACCCGTTGATTCAGCACAAGATCTCGCTCCTCCGCAACAAGAACACCGGAACCAACGAATTCCGTTCCCTGACCGATGAGATTGCGATGCTGATGGGCTATGAAGCGCTTCGCGATCTTCCGCTGGAAGATCAGGAAGTAGAAACTCCGATCGAAACCTGCAGCACTCCGATGCTGGCTGGTAAAAAACTTGCCGTTGTCCCGATCTTACGTGCCGGTCTCGGTATGGTAAATGGTATTCTGGCGCTCGTTCCGTCCGCAAAGGTTGGTCACATCGGACTCTACCGCGACGAGATAACCCATGAGCCGCACGAATACTACTGCAAGCTGCCAACCCCGATCGAACTGCGTACCATCGTTGTCACCGACCCGATGCTGGCAACCGGCGGTTCCGCAGTGGAGGCAATCGACTTTATCAAAGCACGCGGCGGAAAGAACATCAAATTCATGGCAATCATCGCTGCTCCGGAAGGATTAAAGAGACTGCATGAGGCACATCCGGATGTCCAGATCTATGTCGGTCATGTCGATCGCTGCCTGAACGAAAACGCTTACATCTGCCAGGTCTGGGAGATGCAGGGGATCGGATTTTTGGTACGAAATAAATACTATAGCATTCACAAAAAATCGCTCTTCCCTCTTCTGGGTTGAGCGATTTTCCATTTTATCTTTATTTAAAATTTCGTTCTCAAATCGCTACCGCGTAAATTTCTCCGCGATCGCACCGCTATAGTACGCATTCAGCAGTTTTTCCAGATCTTTGATCTTCTCTTTCAGTTCCCGTCCGATATCGGTATCCCCGACGCACTTGCGCTCCGGCACCCATTTGACCATACGGCTCTCGGAGTGGATATCACTCTCCTTCTCGATCGCCGCCTCGGTGGACTCAAACGGATCGTGCGCTGCCAGAATCAGACCGTAGGAGTTGTAAATCAGCGTATACCCCGCGATACCGGTTTCTTTCTGATATGCCCTTGAGAAACCACCGTCGATGACGAGAAGCTTACCGCCGCATTTGAGCGGGCTCTCGCCGTCTTTGGATTTGACCGGGACGTGACCGTTGATGATGTGCGCGCCCTCCGGCTCCAGACCGAATTCACGGAGAATGCGGTCAAGCACTTCCTCATTTTCCAGCATATCGTAATACGGATTTTTTACTTCTTTATGTGTCTCTTTTTCTGCCAGAAAATAGCGTTCAAACGTTGCCATCTTGTCCTTGCCGAACAGCGGGGAATTTTCATTCAGCCAGATATACCACATCATATCCCTGCCTTTTTCCCGCTCTGCCTTATCGACCGCGACAAACCCCTTGCGGACATAATTGTCCAAAATATCGTACAGCGCCTTTCCCTTATATTGCTTGCCGTAGATCTCTACCTCCTTGAAGGTACCGTCCTTATTTAACGGAACGCAGCCATGGTAGAGAAGGTTATTGTTGTATACTTTATAGAGACTTCCCTTCGCCAGCAGAAACTTCATATGCTGCTGCAGCTTCTCGCAGTTCATGAACGCACGTTCCAGACGTTCCATGATATCCGCTTCTTCCGGTGTAAATGCATATGGATCCTTCGGATCCACCGTCGGGAAATTCATATCAAGCATCTTGTACTCTCTGCCATCCATTTCCAGAACGCCGCGTTCAAAATCAATATGATGCAGAAGATTTCGTTTCTCCAGACCAAATTCCGGATGGCGCTTGATGATCTGCCTTCCGCCTTGAACTGGATGATCGAGATCGCCTTGTGCATCTTCTGGTTCATCTCGCGCTCAGACGCACTGTAAGAGTCACTGCCCTTTAACTGGAAGCAGGTGCACGGGTCATCCCCATATGTATTGATCGCAAAGGTTGCCAATGGAAGAAGGTTGATGCCGTAACCATCCTCCAAAATATCCAGGTTTCCATATCTCGCGCAGATACGGATTGCGTTTGCAATACACCCCATCTGTCCCGCTGCCGCGCCCATCCAGAGCACATCGTGATTGCCCCACTGGACATCAATCGAGTGATAGGTCATCATCTTGTCCATGATGATATGCGGTCCCGGACCCCTGTCATAGATATCGCCTACGATATGAAGATGATCGACCGTCAGGCGCTGAATCAGCTCGCTTAGCGCTATAATAAAGCTTTCGCCCGTCCCACACGGACAATCGTCTGGACGATGGCATCGTAGTAGGATTCCTTGTCCTGCAGATCACCGCGCTCAGTCAGAAGTTCTTCCAGCACATAGGCAAATTCCTTCGGAAGCGCCTTGCGGATCTTCGAACGCGTGTACTTGCTCGCTGCCCGGCGGCAGACCGCAATCAGACGATAGAGTGTGATCTTATACCAGTCATCCGGGTTCTTCTCCGTCTGCAGAATCCGGCTCATTTTCTCCGCCGGATAGTAAATAAGGGTTGCCAGTGACTGCTTATCCTGACGGCTCAGGGTATTTCCAAATACATCGTCAATCTTTCGCTTGACGGAACCGGAACCATTTTTCAATACATGAGAAAATGCCTCGTATTCCCCATGGATATCGGTCAGGAAATGTTCCGTTCCTTTCGGCAGATTTAAGATCGATTCCAGATTGATGATCTCCGTCGATGCCGCTGCAATCGTCGGGTAAAGCTCTGCCAGTCGATCCAGATAACGCGCCTGCAATGATTTCATGTTTTCTCTAACCCCTCCTGTTTGCGGACGCCCCTTTTGACCCTTTTTCACCCAATCCCGTGCAGCCTGCTTCCGATGCCCGTTATGCATATAAAACACACGCAAAAGATACACGCAGAAAGATGGAAAAGAATTTGTAATGCTTGTTGCAAACAATTACAAAAAATCGAAATGGCGTCTCATTTTTAATTCTGATACTTGTATCTTATCACACTTCTATTAAAAACGCCATTTCGATTCCTATAATAAGTATTATTAGTATTTGCGGGCAATCACGTATTTCTTCTTAAATTTAAAACTTATACCGCATCTGATACCAGATCACGTTTCCATGCACCGATTCCGAGATCCCCTCATTCACAAATCCAAACTTGGCATAATAGGCTATCAATTTTTCCTTGCACGTCAACACAAGTCCCTTCCTCCCCTGTTTTCTGGCATCCTCGATGGCGCACTGGAGCAACTGTCCCGCATAGCCATGTTTCCGGTATGCCGGGATCGTATTGACACCAAAAATCATCTGCCATGCGCCGTTTTCATCGTGCATTTCTGCCCGTTCGTACATCTCATCCGTCAGATCCGGCTTGTCTGTGACGAAGCCGTCCACAAACGCAATCAGCTTTTCGCCTTCAAACATGAGCCAGAAATGATTTCCATAATACTTAATTCTCTCCTCAAACTCCTCTTTCGTTGCGGCTTCCGCTGCCGGAAAGCATTCTGCTTCCACGGCTGCAATCTGAGCCAGATCTGCTATTGTCGCTGTTCTTATCTCCATAATATCTCGTATCATCCAATTATCCTCGTTCGAGGATAAAAAAATAATCTCCTTTCTCTCTTCAAAGGCATTCGCCCATATAATTCAAGTCGAACGTCCGTGAGACTTGGCGCGTGATTCTGGTCAGCGAAGCTGACATATTCTTTACAGAATCACTGCGCATCCTCGCGGAGCGTTTATCTCAGTCGGAGAATGGACTCCCACTGAGACAAATTTGCTATTACTCACCACCTGAAGAGGTGGGAGTCTTCTCGACTGAGATAAAAAACAGAATAATTTCGGTTCTTTCTTTGCAAATAAGCCAATGCATATAGTTTTCCCCATACACATCGGCTTATTTCACGCATCAGGCGGATCTCTCGATCCTGCCTTTTACTTCATATTCAACTATTTCCGCAGCTGTGCCAGGCGCTCCTGTACCTGTGCCATCATCTGGCGGTATTTCTCCAGCTTCTCACGCTCTTCGGCAATCTTTGCCTCCGGTGCGCGGCTGACGAACTTTTCATTACTTAACATGCCCTCGGAACGGGCAAGCTCTTTTTTCAACTTCTCCTCTTCCTTGGTCAGACGCTCGATCTCCTTGTCCAGATCCACCAGCTCTGCAAACGGCATATAGATGGTTGCCTTTGCAGTCACAGCCGATACGGCATCGTCTGCGATTCCGCTCTTGTCCTTCTGAAGGACAACCTCGCTCGCATAGCCAAGAGTTGCGAAGAATACACGGCTGTGCTCGAAGATGGCCAGAACTTCCGGATCCTCGGATACAACGTATACTTTTGCCTTCTTGCTCGGCGGTACGTTCATGGATGTGCGGACGCCGCGGATCGCGCGGACTGCATCCTTGATCGTCTCTACAGCTTTCTCCTCGTCTGCGAAATTCCACTCATCCTTGTACTCCGGCCAGGAAGAAATCATGATGGACGGTTCCTCATCCTGCAGGTTGCAGAAGATTTCCTCGGTGATGAACGGCATATATGGATGCAGCAGTTTCAAGGACTGAATCAGAACCGTTTTCAGGGTCCAGAGTGCAGCTGCCTTGGTGGTGTCTTCCTCGGACCAGAGTCTCGGTTTTACCATCTCGATGTACCAGTCGCAGAACTCCTCCCAGATGAAATCGTAAACCTTCTGGAGAGCGATTCCCAGCTCGTACTTATCCATGTTCTCGGTAACATCTTTTGCCAGCGTGTTGACCTTGGAGAGGATCCAGCGGTCAGCCATCTGCAGGTCAGAAAGCTTCACATCCGTTACCGGCGCTTTTTCGATGTTCATCATAATGAAACGGGATGCATTCCATACCTTGTTTGCAAAGTTACGGCTGGCTTCCACACGCTCCCAATAGAAGCGCATATCGTTGCCCGGTGCGTTACCGGTCATCAGGGTCATACGAAGTGCATCGGCGCCGTACTTGTCGATAACCTCAAGCGGATCGATACCATTTCCAAGGGATTTACTCATCTTGCGTCCCTGGGAGTCGCGTACCAGACCGTGGATCAGGACGGTGTGGAACGGCTCTTTGCCAGTCTGCTCCAGACCGGAGAATACCATACGGATAACCCAGAAGAAAATGATATCGTATCCGGTTACCAGCACATCGGTCGGATAGAAATATTCATATTCCGGTGTGTCCTTCGGCCAGCCGAGCGTAGAGAACGGCCACAGGGCGGAGGAGAACCAGGTATCCAGCGTGTCCTCATCTTGATGCAGGTGGGTGCCGCCGCATTTCGGGCATACCGCCGGTGCGCTCTTGGCAACAGTCATCTCGCCGCAGTCATCACAATAATAAGCCGGAATCCGGTGTCCCCACCAGAGCTGACGGGAAATACACCAGTCACGGATGCCCTCAAGCCAGTGCAGATAGGTCTTTCCGAAGCTCTCCGGAACGAATTTAAGTCTGCCGGATTTAAGTGCCTCTACCGCCGGTTTCGCCATCTCTTCCATCTTGACAAACCACTGTGGTTTTACCATCGGCTCTACGGTTGTGCCGCAGCGGTCGTGAGTACCTACGTTGTGGGAATGCGGAACGACTTTGACTAAAAGTCCCATTTCCTTCAGATCCTCTACCATGGCTTTTCTCGCCTCGTAGCGGTCCATGCCCTGATATTTGCCCGGTACGCTGATGGTTGCATCGTCATTCATGATGCAGATCTCTTCCAGGTTGTGGCGTTTTCCTACCTCAAAGTCGTTCGGGTCATGTGCCGGTGTGATCTTTACGCAGCCGGTACCGAACTCTTTATCTACATACTCATCCGCGATGACTGGAATCTCTCGGTCGGTCAGCGGCAGTTTTAACATCTTGCCTACGATATCCTTGTAGCGCTCATCCTCCGGGTTGACAGCTACCGCAGTATCGCCTAACAGCGTCTCCGGACGGGTGGTTGCGATCTCGACGAAACGTCCCTCTTCGCCGACGATCGGGTAATTGATGTGCCAGAAAAAGCCGTCCTGCTCCTCATGCTCTACCTCGGCATCCGAAATGGAAGTCTGGCAGACCGGGCACCAGTTGATGATACGGGATCCCTTGTAAATATAACCTTTTTCATACAGTCTGGTAAATACTTCCAGAACCGCCTCGGAACAGCCCTCGTCCATCGTGAAACGCTCGCGGTCCCAGTCAGCGGAGGAACCCAGCTTGTGAAGCTGTTTTACGATACGGCTGCCGTACTCTTCTTTCCACTCCCATGCTTTCTCCAGGAAGCCCTCACGACCCAGATCATGCTTGTCAATGCCCTGCTCTTTCAGCTTATTGATAACCTTAACCTCCGTTGCGATCGCGCATGGTCGGTACCCGGCTGCCACAGTGCCTCATAGCCCTGCATTCTCTTGTAACGGATCAGGATATCCTGCATGGTGTTATCCAGCGCATGTCCCATATGAAGCTGTCCGGTAATATTTGGCGGCGGCATCACAATCGTGAACGGCTTCTTGCCGTTTCTGCGTCCACGCTCTGCATCGGCGTGGAAATATTTGCTGTCCAGCCATTTCTGATACAGGCGATCTTCAATATCCGCCGGATTATATGTCTTTTCCAGTTCTTTCATTGATCGATTCTCCTTTTGTGTTTTAACTCATCAAATGCTGTTTATCCTCGCATTCTATCATGAACCGCATCTTGTTTACCTTCATTTTGTGTAATTTCCGATGCAGTTTCTTACATCTGTTTCCGGACAATCTTGTACTCATCATCCGTCTGGTAGTACGGGCAGACAAAACGCTGGTTGCTTAAAAATGCCGCCATCTCGTCCTCATCCAGATCTGCCTCGCACAGATAATACCCATAATCATCGTCATAGACATAATTGCCGCACGTATCACAGCTTGTCAGCGGACCCTGTTTTTTCATCTGTTTTGTCCTTTCCGAAGCGCGTTTCCTATGAAAAAGAATGTGCCTTGGCACATTCTCGCGCCGAGCGCGGTCGCTTGCGACATGTTTCTGCTTCGCGCGAGTGCGCATCCTCGCGGAGCGTTTTTTGTTTCATAGGACGTAATTTCCTATGAAATGAAAAAGCCCCTTGCAGACATATCATCTGCAAAGGGCGTCATATACGCGGTACCACCTTAATTCAATCAGGATTTCCGCCTGCCGGTGTTTTCTTTGCACACATCCAGACTTTACCCCAATCCTCTTGATTCTATAACGGGAACTCCCGGGATCTCTTATCCACCACTCTCTTTCACAACATTCCTAAGTCATAGCAGAACGCGGTTTTTCAGAAATCCGGCTCCGAAGCTACCTTCCACATCCGTTTCCCGGAACCGTCTCTCAACCTGCGCGGTTCTCTCTGTCAGGGCTTCTATGTGTACTCCTCTTCTTCACTGCCTTTCATTTTTCAGTTCCTTGTTATCATAGAGGTTTTTCAGGAAAATGTCAAGGTTTTCGGCACAGGTTGATAAATGATATATGCCCGTTACTGGGCACGTATGCGTGAACAGTAACATATGCCCTGGCTCTTCCCACTTTAAAGACGCCCAGCTGTAACAGCTGCACAGACCCTACTTCGGCAGCGTATCCTTATACTGTTGATACGTCCCATCCGTCACCAGCTTTGCGTATGCATCATATGCCTCCTGCAGATTCTCATACTTTTTATCATTCGAAAGATATTCCTTATACTGTGTTGGAGTCAGATGACCGGCGATTGCTATATAATTACCAGCTTTATTCACTCGCATAGCGGTAGTTGTTTCTGAAATATAAAACCTTCCATCTGCTGTACTGATAATAACCGGTATCTTCTTTCCTGCACCAACCGAATCTGACGATATATCTACAGATGTCCAGAATAAATATCGCTTCGACTTATCCTTCGCATCTCCCAGATAGGCCCAGGTTCCCTTTTTTAACAGGCTGTCCTCCTCAATCTTTGCCTGTATCTTTGGAAGCATATTGGATTTTGTACAGTTGGAATCAATTTCAAAATTGTTGTTATTACCCAGCATTTCCAATACGCCGCTGTTATTCAAGGGCGCATGCATATCGCAATTGATATTAAACGTATATTTCTGTTCCGAACCGCCTGTACCATTTTTACCTTTCCAGTTAAAAAGCACTCCCGAATTCGCTGATAGGAAACTTCACACTCCCCACCCGGAACCGGATAACCAATCCAGTTGGCCGTATCACCCTGATCATTATAATGCATCACTCCACCTATCGTCACCGGGTCATGCGACTGCCATTTTGCTTTTTTTTTGCTTCAGCTTTACAACCTTCACTTCATTCTCTGTATCCTCAATCATGACCGCTGCCATCACCTCTGCATAGGCAGAACGGACATTGGCAAGATCCGTGGCCTCCCGGCTGGCCTCCAGCTGCCTGGTGAAAATAGGAATAGAAATTGCAGCTAAAATGGCAACAATCGCAACGACTACCAAAAGCTCCGCCAGCGTAAAGCCCTTTTTCCTGTTCTGTATATGAATTTCCATTCTTATCACCCGCCTGTCACCTTTATCCTTTTTTTATTCTATCACATGATTCAAAAAAATTCACGCAAAACATTTTTCATCTGAGGCACATTCCCATAAATCGAAAGAAGAGACCCCCGCCTGCGGTTTTCACCGCAAAGCATCCGTCTCTTCCCAATTTCATTGCTGTAATCAAATTCCTGCCGTCAATTAAAACAGCGGAACAACCGCTCCATCGTACTTCGTCTCGATAAATTCTTTGATATCATCGCTTGTCAGGACTTCCATCAGAGCTTTTGTCTTGTCGCTCTCCTCGTCACCTTCACGGACTGCTACGACATTTCCGTATGTCTGGGCTGCCAGAGAATCAGAAGCCTCTACTGCCAGAGCATCGGTTACCTTTAAACCAGCCTCGATTGCGTAGTTGCCGTTGATAACTGCGATATCAGCATCCTGTAAGGAACGCGGAAGCTGTGCTGCCTCAAGCTCTACGATATCCAGGTTCTTCGGGTTCTCTGTAATATCATTGATAGTTGCGGTCAGACCTGCATCCTCTTTCAGTGTCAGAAGACCCTGATCCTGAAGAAGCAGAAGTGCTCTTGCCTCATTGGTTACATCGTTCGGCACCAGAACCTCTGCGCCGTCAGCCAGCTCATCTAAAGAATCGCTCTTGCCTGCGTAGATGCCGAATGGCTCATAATGGATTGCGCCTGCACTTACCAGATGAGTGCCATTCTCCTCATTGAAGGTATCCAGATATGGTTTGTGCTGGAAGTAGTTTGCATCCAGATCGCCGGACTCCAGTGCGTTGTTCGGCTGTACATAATCAGTATACTCTACGATCTCCAGATCGTATCCCTTGTCTGCCAGAAGCTCTCTTGCAGCTTCCAGGATCTCAGCATGCGGTGCCGGGCTTGCGCCTACTACCAGCTTCTCCAGATCGCCGTCTGCCTCTTTTGCCTCTGCGGTGGTCTCCTCTGCTGCCTCTGCAGCGGTCTCAGCAGTTGTCTCATTCGAGCTGGAAGAGCAGCCTGCTAAGGATGCAGCTGCCAGCAGTGCCAGAAATGTGGTTCCTAAGAATGATTTTTTCATAGTGTTTTCCTCCTCTTTGTATGTTTAAACAGTTCCTTTAAATTTATATTTCAGAAATGTCCTGCATCTGCCACAGACGATAGGCTGCATTTCATTTCTGTAAATATCTTATTAACGGATTCTCTTATCACTTCTTCTCGAACTCCGCGTAAAGATCTCCTGAATCAGCTGTGCGATAATAACGAGAATCACAACGGTAACCAGCATCATATCTGCCTGATAACGGTGGTATCCATATCGGATCGCCACATCGCCCAGACCGCCGGCGCCGACACAGCCTGCCATCGCGGAATATCCGAGGATTGTCGTGATCGATATCGCTGCGCCGACTAACAGGGACGGCTTGGACTCCGGAAGCAGCACCTTGAAAATAATCTGCCAGGTTGAAGCGCCCATTGATTTTGCTGCTTCAATCACGCCTGCATCAATTTCCTTTAATGATGCCTCTACCATACGGCTGATGTACGGGAACGCCGCGATTACCAGCGGTACAACTGCCGCATTTGCTCCGATCGTCTTTCCCACGATCGCGCGGGTCAGCGGCATTACCATCGCTAACAGGATGATAAACGGCACCGAACGGAGCAGGTTGACAATCACGCCCGCCACTTTGTTGAACAGCGGCACCGGACGGATGCCGTCTTTATCGGTTACAACCAGCGCCACGCCGAGCGGGATGCCGATCAAATAAGAAATCAGGGAAGAAAGACCTACCATATATAAGGTTCTCCAGGTCTCTTTTACCAGCATACTAACTGTCCTCGCATCAAATATCATCTTAGCGCACCTCCTCATAGGTCACACCGACCGTTTTTAAATAATTGCAGATACGCCCTGCATCCACCTCGTCCTCCGGGAGCTGCAGAAGCATCTGTCCCATCGCCTTGCCCCCGATATCGTGGGTATCCGCGAGAAGGATATTGACCGGAACCTTGCAGGCTAATACCATATTGGAAATAATTGGCTCCGAAGATTCCTGTCCATTGAAAATAACGCGGATCTGGCGCGCTCTGGCAAAGCTTGTCTTCTGCCCTAACGTCTCACCGAGAATCAGCTGCCGCCCAATCTCCGACTTCGGACCGGAGAAAATCTCTGATACCTTGCCAGACTCTGCAATGTGGCTGTGGTCGATGATCGCCACACGGTCGCAGATAGACTCAATCACCGCCATCTCATGGGTAATCACGATCACAGTAATGCCGAGTTCGCGATTAATCTTCTTGAGAAGCTCCAAAATCGATTTTGTCGTGTTTGGGTCGAGGGCACTCGTCGCCTCATCGCAAAGCAGCACCTTCGGGTTCGTGGACATCGCACGTGCAATCGCCACACGCTGCTTCTGTCCGCCGGAGAGCTGTGCCGGATATGCCTTCATCCGTTCTTCCAGACCGACTAATTTTAAAAGCTCAGCCGCCCGTTTCTTCGCCTCTGCTTTCGGGACACCGGCAATCTCCATCGGAAAGCACACATTCTGGAGTACATTTCTCTGTGCCAGAAGATTAAACTGCTGGAAAATCATTCCCATCGACTGTCTGGCTTTCCGAATCTCCGCCTCCTTCATCATCGACAGGTTCTGTCCCTCAAAAATAACCCGTCCCGCCGTCGGTGTCTCCAGATAATTGATACACCGGACCAGCGTACTCTTTCCTGCACCTGACAGACCGATAATTCCAAAAATCTCACCTTGCAGGATTTCCAGGTTAATATCATCTAACGCGGTCACCGTTCCGTTAGTTGTCTGGAATTGCTTTCCCAGTCCTTCCAGGCAGATGATCGCTTTCTTTCTCTGCTCCATTGTCTTTTCCCCTCTCTTTTTTCGAATATACAGCATTGATACCCTGTCGCATAAAAGATGCCACTACTGTTTTTCTGTCACAGGAAGCAGTTAGTGCCTTTTTGTGTCATAAGGAATTCCAAGGAATTTCTTATGACACAAAAAAGCCGCGAATCCAGTACGGATCGCGGCTTCCTATGCTATACTTACAGGTCTATCCGACCAGCCCGTTCCGTCTTTCATGCACACAAATATGACAGCACATCATACACATGCCGTTCATCATCATATTCATCTGCATGGCTTTACTCTGACGCATCGGATCTGTCCCCTTTCAGCTTATATTCCCTTATTCCTGATAGGAATTATTTGTTTATGAAGATACACCCATTTTCCGGGTTTGTCAAGTGTTTCCTGAATTTTTAAGAACTATTATTTTTAAGAGCTATTTCACTCCTGCTCCGGTTTTTGCACAGCTTCTCTTCTTTTTGATGTCTGGAGTTCCCGTGCTTCTGCACGGCTGCGGCGCAAATTTTCTCCCGGCATCTCCTGCCTCCGGCTGCGCCCTTTCTCACGTTCTCGGATGCGATCCGGCGTGCGGCTCTCGATGATATAGCGTGGGCGGTGCTTCGACTCCAGATAAATCTTTCCGACATACTCTCCGACGATTCCGACCGAGAGAAGGAGCAGTCCGCCGATAAACCAGAGCGACACCATCATGCTCGCCCAGCCAGTGATCGTATTGCCCCGGAAGAAATCAACCACTGCCCAGATAAGGAATCCAATACTGACAAAAAATGCCGCAATTCCCATGAACGTAATCATCCGGATCGGCTTTGTACTCAGCGAAGTGATGCCCTCGATGGCAAAAGCCAGCATCTTTTTCAGCGGATATTTGCTCTCCCCTGCTGCCCGCTCTTTACGGTCATAATATACCACATCGGACGGATAGCCGATCATCGGGACAATCCCGCGCAGAAACAGATTGACCTCCGAAAATTCCGCCAGTCCTTCCAGCGCCCTCCGGCTCATCAGCGGTAATCCGCATGATTATACACAGTGTTCGCTCCCAACGCATTCATAATCTTATAAAATCCCAGTGCGGTTGTACGCTTAAAAAATGTATCCGTCGTCCTGTGGCGACGCACACCGTACACGATGTCACAGCCAGCCATATACCGCTCGATCATCGCGTCGCATGCGTCCACATCATCCTGCAGATCGGCATCCATCGAGATCGCCGCATCACACCGCCGTCTCGCCGCCTCAAAAAGTCCTGCTAAAAGCGCATTCTGATGGCCGCGGTTGCGGCTCAGCTTCACACCTGCAAACCGTTCATCCTTCTCATGGAATTCTTCGATCAGCTTCCACGTTTTATCCTTCGAACCGTCATCTACCATCAGCACCCGGCTTCCCGGATGAATCCGGCGGCTGCGGATTAAATCATCTAATTTTTTTCCTAAAAATCTGCCGTCAATGGCAGAACTTCCTCTTCGTTGTAACAAGGCACCACGATATAGATAACCGGTGCATTTCTCATACTGTCATCTCCTGCCCGGGTCACTGTCCCTTCTATGCAGACAAGTCCCCTCGTATTTTCAAAAGCAGGTTTCCAGATACAGGTATCTTGCCAGAATCCTCCCTGCAGCTGAAATCTGCTTTTTCCATGTTTTTTTATTATATAGGAACTACATTAAAAAGAAAAGTAAATTTTTGACACATCCACCCGATTCCGGTATAATAAAATGGATTTTTTTATCACTTTACTATATAAAAAAATCCAAAAAAGCAATCTATCAGGAGGTATTCATATGTCAAAAGCTGAAAAAGCAAAGGTATACTTTACAGATTTCCACACCATTGCATTTGGCGATGGTCTCCCTGCCAAATTAAAAAAACTGATCCGTAAAGCCGGGATCGGTTCCATCGATATGGACGGTAAATTTGTCGCTATCAAGATGCACTTTGGTGAGCTTGGAAATATCAGTTATCTGCGTCCGAATTATGCCAGGGCCGTTGTTGATGTCATCAAAGAGCTGGGCGGCAAACCATTTTTAACAGACTGCAATACGATGTATCCAGGCAGCCGCAAGAATGCGCTTGAGCACCTGGAATGCGCCTGGGAAAACGGTTTTACCCCGTTGACTGTCGGATGTCCAATCATCATCGGTGATGGATTAAAAGGCACCGATGACATCGCTGTTCCGGTGGCCGGAGGCGAATACATCAAAGAAGCTAAGATCGGCCGTGCCGTCATGGATGCCGATGTTTTTATCAGCCTGACCCATTTCAAGGGACATGAGATGACCGGCTTCGGCGGTACGATCAAAAATATCGGCATGGGCTGCGGTTCTCGCGCCGGTAAGACCGATCAGCACAGCAGTGGAAAACCACACGTCAAGGAAAAGCTCTGCCGGGCTGCCGCCGCTGTCAGAAGGAATGTGCCAACGGCGGTCTCGTTTTCGATGAAGCCTCCAGAAAAATGCACGTGGATGCTGAGCACTGCGTCGGCTGCGGACGGTGTCTCGGCGCCTGCAACTTTGACGCGATCGAATTTGACAACAACGCAGCCAACGAGCTGTTAAACTGCCGTATGGCGGAATACACAAAAGCCGTTGTGGATGGACGTCCAAACTTCCATATTTCCCTGGTGGTTGACGTCTCCCCGAACTGCGACTGCCACGGTGAAAATGACGTACCGATCCTTCCAAATCTTGGTATGTTTGCTTCTTTCGATCCTCTGGCACTCGATCAGGCCTGTGTGGACGCCTGTCTGGCCGCTGCTCCGATGCCGGGCAGCCAGCTTGCAAAACATCTTGCCGATCCGGATTTCCACGATCACCATGACCATTTCACAAATTCCACACCAGAATCTGAGTGGAAAAGCTGCCTGGCACACGCGGAGAAGATCGGTCTGGGAAGCCGGGAGTATGAATTGATCACACTATAATAACATCACCCCCATCTGCCAGCTGTGCCGCCGGTCTTTTTGCGGCCGCAGAGCTGTGAAAAACGGAGCCGCCCCGGTCTTTTCTGCCGGTCGGCTCCGTTTTATGCTCTTCTTTATTTCTGAATCCAGACACCATTCGCATCGACTCTATATCCGTCCGGTGTCGTTCCATTGACAAACAATGCTCCGTCAGCACTCACATAATACCAGTATCCATTCGTCTGAATCCAGCGGCTCTTCGCCATAGCCCCGCTTTCGGTATAATAATGCCAGGAGCCGTTTACCATCTGCCAGTCACGCGCCATCCACGCATCTGCATGGAAATAGTATGTCTCCCCCTTGATCAGGAGACTCTCATTTGCCGCGTAGGTTCCGTTTGCTTTCAGGTATTTCCATTCATTTCCAAACTGCTGCCACGCACCGTCGCCCTGAGCAGCTGTATTGCCAGCTCCAGAGCTACCCGGTCCACCCTGGCTGCCGGAAGAAGAGGTATTTTTGCTGGTCGTATTGCCGGACGGCTTGCTGGAATTTGACGTACTGTTGTTCGCCGCATCCGATACCGAGGTGTTCGTGCCTGCCGGTGTGCCGGATGCGCTTCCCGCCACTGCAAAACCATAGTCCAGCAACTTCTTCGTATCGTCATAATGGGTCTGCGAACTCTTTAAAATAACTGCAATCAGGCGCACGCCATTCCGCTCTACACACGTTACCAGCGTGTTGCCTGCCAGGGAGGTATAACCGGTCTTTCCGCCTATGATTCCCTCATAATACTGGGAATTTGCCGGATTGAGCATCTTATGTCCCATCGTAAGCGTCCGCACCGTCGGCACGCTGGCAGTCGCCGGGAAATCGTAATGCAGGGTCGATGCAACCTGACGCACCGTCGCATTATTGAATGCAGCATTTGCAATCAGCGCCATATCATGTGCGGTTGTAAAATGGTTCGCATTGTTCAGACCATTCGGATTTGCAAAATGCGTATGCGTGCATCCTAAGGACGCTGCCTTCTCATTCATCTTATCCGCAAACGCGCTGACACTGCCGGACACATGCTCCGCCAGTCCGTTTGCCACCTCATTTGCCGATTTTAAAAGCAGACCATAGAGACAGTCCTTAACCGTAAAGGTATCACCCGCCTTGACCTGCAGCGTCACCGCGCCCGATTCCAGATTCGAAACTGCCGTCTGGGAAAAGGTTACCGTATCACTCAGATTACAGTTTTCCGCTACCAGAAGCGCCGTCATCAGCTTCGTGATGCTGGCTGGATAATACTGCGTATCCGCATTCTTGGAAAACAGGAACTGGTTGTGCGTCGCATCATAGAGCACTGCGCCCTGCGCTGCCACCGTCGGCTGAGCTGCATTCTGTGAAGTAACCGTTGCTCCCGAAGGAACTGCGCCGGAGACCGTGCCTCCTGCCGCCTGTCCCGGACCGGTCGCCCCGTCTGTCGCAGCAAATGCCGTCCATGACACAGACATCATAAGTGCCATTCCCAGGCAGAGGGAACGCACGGATTTTTTCCATTTATTCATCGTATATTGTCCTTCCTGTATGTATTTTCGCTTTTCTCCTACCCACCAGCTCCCGCAAACGTAAAGTTACGTTCACTCATTGCGCGGACTTTAACGGATTTTGCCAGTGCTGCGCAGGTACAAATCATGCAAATCTGTCTTACATTTTACTTCATTTTAAGCGACAATACAAGTTGAAAGGAAAATTTGAAATTATTACAATTTTATTACAAAAACAGGTAGCCGAAGGACATTCAGCTCCTCCAGCTACCGCTTGATTCTTTTTGTATCTTCTCTTTAAATCGTTGACCAGCTTCGCCGGTTTCCAGTTAACGCCGTCTTTGCATACGCCGTGCGTCACAGAATCCATCTTGTCATGCAGATCTTCTGCATTCCAGACGCTTTCTATTTTTATTTAATAAATTTTTACAGATACTTCTTCCGCAGATCTGCCCCACTCTCTGCCGACAGATACGCCGGTGCCACATCAAAGACGGTCTTGCAGCCCTTCTGGCCTTCCTGGTTCATCTTGTATGCCGCGCGTGCGTATGCCACGATGATGGAGGAAGTAAATTCCGGGTTGGAATCCAGCTTTAAGCTGTACTCGATGATATGGTGGTTCTCTTTGTTCCAGCCGGTCTTACCGCTGCGGAGTACAAAACCACCGTGCGGGAGACGGTTGTGATCGCGTTTCAGTTCTTCTTCGGTGATGAAATGAACCGTTGTGTCATAATCAGAAAAGTAGTTCGGCATGGTCTTGATCTCATTCTCGATCTTTGCCTGATCCGCTCCCTCTTCTGCCACAACAAAGCACTCTCTGGTGTGTTTTTCGCGGGTGGTCAGCTCTGGGCTGCTGCCGCTTCTGACTGCCTCCAGTGCACTCTCAACTGGGATTGTGTACTGTCTGGCATCCTTGACGCCCTCGATCCGGCGGATCGCATCGGAATGTCCCTGGCTGACGCCCTTGCCCCAGAATGTATAATTTTCGCCCTCCGGCAGGCATGCAGCTGCATAGAGACGGTTCAGGGAGAACATACCCGGATCCCAGCCAACAGAGATGATGCCAACCTTTCCGGATTTCTGTGCGGACTCATCGACTGCTGCGAAATGCTCTGGAATCTTTGCATGGGTATCGAAGCTGTCCACTACGTTAAACCACTGTGCATATTTCGGGGTCTGGACCGGCAGATCCGTAGCCGAACCGCCGCAGAGAATCAAAACGTCGATCTCGTCTTTCTTCGCCTCTGCCTCATCTACATGATAAACCGGTACGCCCTCGGTCAGGATCTTGACCGTTTCCGGCGCACGCCGTGTAAATACTGCTTTCAGTTCCATATCCGGATTCTGGCGGATCGCACACTCCACGCCGCGTCCCAGATTTCCATATCCTAAAATTCCAACTCGGATACTCATAGATATTCCTCCTAACGGTACAAAATTTGCCACGGATCCGGCTCTATTTTCCAACTTACGTGATCCGATTTTACTTAAAAATTTCAAGTGTTCCCATTATACACTAGATCCATCCGTTTTTCAATATAGGTGAGTTCACGCGTACAGGAAACAAATTCTCATTTAATTCTCAACGAAAGCCTTATTCCAGCTCCTTCATTCCGGTATACAGCTCAAAATACCGCCCTTTCTGCGCCAGCAGATCTTCATGGTCACCGCGCTCAATGATCTGCCCGTGCTCCAGCACCATGATCGCATTGGCGTTGCGGACTGTCGAAAGCCGGTGGGCGATGACAAAGGTCGTCCGGTCCGCCATCAGCCGGTCCATGCCGTGCTCGATGTGCTTCTCCGTCCGCGTATCGACCGAACTCGTCGCCTCATCCAGAATCAGGATCGGTGCTTTAGAAACTGCTGCCCGCGCAATGTTTAATAGCTGGCGCTGTCCCTGGCTTAAGTTTGCACCGTCACCCTCCAGCATCGTGTCATACCCATCCGGCAGACGCATGATAAAGGAATGCGCCGATGCCGTTTTTGCCGCCTCAACAACTTCTTCATCCGTGGCATCCAGCCGCCCGTATCGAATATTTTCCCGTACCGTGCCGGTAAAAAGATGCGTATCCTGCAGAACCATCGCGATATTTTCCCGCAGCTCCTTCCGGTGCATCCGGCGGACATCGACGCCGTCCACCGTGATCGAGCCGCCCTGTATATCATAAAAACGGTTGATCAGATTCGTGATCGTCGTTTTTCCGGCTCCCGTCGAGCCGACAAAGGCGATCTTCTGTCCCGGCTTCGCATAGAGCGAAATATCCTTCAAAATCACCTGCCCCGGCTCATAGCCGAAAGTCACATGGTCAAGCACCACCTCACCGCGGATCGGCGCGATCGAAACCGCATCCGGCGCATCTGCCGCCTCCGGTTCCGCATCCAGCACTGCAAACACGCGCTCCGCGCCTGCCAGCGCCGAAAATACGTTTCCAACCTGCATGGAAAGCTCGTTGATCGGTCTGGAAAATTGCCGCGAAAAACCTAAAAATACGGTCAGTCCACCGACATCAAAGTTCCGGAACACACAGAGCAAACCGCCAATGCAGGCTGTCAGTCCATAATTTAACTGGCTTAAATTGTTCATGACCGGTCCCATCACACCGCCGAAAAACTGTGCCCGGATCTGTTTTTCTTTCAGATCCGCATTGAGCCATCCAAATTCTTCCTCTGCGATCTCCTCATGGCAGAATACCTTGACGACCTTCTGCCCCTGCACGGTCTCCTCAATATAGCCGTTCATCGCGCCAAGCGCCGCCTGCTGGGCAGAGAAATATTTCTGGCTCCGTCCGGCAACAAATTTACCGGCACGCAGCATCACCGGCATCATGGCAAGCGTAATCACCGTCAGCCACACGTTCGTGTAAATCATCAGCACCAGCGTTCCCACAATACTGAGTGCGCCGGATAAAAGCTGCACCAGTGTACTGCTGAGCATCATGCCGATCGTATCCACATCGTTTGTAAAACGGCTCATCAGATCGCCGTTGCTGCCGGTATCATAAAACCGGAGCGGAAGCGTCTGCATATGGTTAAACAGCTCTTCCCGCAGCCGCTGCAGCGCGTTCTGCGCCACCTGCAGCATGATGCGCGACTGCATATAGGCAGCGGCAACGCTGACTAAATAAACCGCTCCCATCACGCACAGGGAACGGAACAGCCCCACCACATCGCCCCGGCTGCCATCTAAAGGCACAATATACCGGTTGATGATCGGGCGCAGCATATAGGCGCCCGCCAGATTCGTCACCGTCCCCAGGATCACACAGAAAAAGGCGACTGTCATCGCCATCCGGTCGCGTTTTAAGTATGAAAGCAGGCGCAGCATCGTCTGACCGCCCGCCTTGGGCTTTCCGCCCTTCATGACCGCCATCCGTTCCGGTCCCCGGCGGCGTTTCGGCGCGTCGGCTATGCGGCTGCCATATCGGCGTTTCAGGCTTTCAATCTGTTTTTCATCCATCATGCCATCCCCTCCCCGTCTGCCCGTTTTCCATATTGCGTCTCATAGATCTCCCGGTACGCCTCACAGGATGCCAGCAGCTTCTCCTGCGTTCCCTCTCCGATAATCCTGCCGTCCTCAAGGACGAGAATCCGATCCGCGTATTCCAGCGAACTCAGCCGCTGTGCGATAATAAATTTCGTCGTATCTTTCAAATCTTCCCGGAATGCCGTCCGGATCGCCGCCTCCGTTGCCGTATCGACCGCACTGGTGCTGTCGTCGAGAATCAGGATCTTCGGCTTCTTTAAGAGTGCCCTTGCGATGCACAGCCGTTGTTTCTGACCGCCGGATACATTGACGCCGCCCTGTCCCATCTCCGTTTTGTAGCCTTCGGCAAACGAATTCACAAAGGAATCTGCCTGCGCATACACTGCTGCCCGCCGCACTTCTTCCTCCGTCGCCGTCTCATCACCCCAGCGCAGGTTTTCCTCGATCGTGCCGGAAAACAGGACGTTTTTCTGTAAAACCATGCCAACGCCGTCCCGGAGATTTTTCAGGGAATACTCCCGCACATCGATACCATCCACCCGCACACTCCCCTCTGTCACATCATAGAGGCGGGGAATCAGCTGTACCAGCGACGTTTTTCCGCTTCCGGTCGCACCGAGGATGCCGATCGTCTCTCCCGGCTCTGCCGTCAGGCTGATGTGGGATAGAACCGGCTCACCGCCTTCGCGGTAGGAAAAGGAAACATCCTTAAATTCCACGCGTCCTTTCTCAACCTTCCGGTCCTTCTGTGATGCATTTTCATCGCTCAGATCAATCGGCTCATCCAGCACCTCATCGATTCGCCGGATGGACGCCATCGCGCGGGAACTCTGCAAAAATACCATTGAGAGCATCATAAGTGACATCAGAATCTGTACAATGTAGGTCGTAAATGCCGTCAGATCCCCGACCGCCATCCGTCCGCCGATAATCAGGTTTCCGCCGAACCAGACAACTGCCAGTGTCGTCACATTCATCGCGAACATCATGACCGGCATCGTCGCAATTACGATCTTCAGCGCCCGCAGCCCTGCCTCCTTGAGCTCCCGGTTCGTGTCGGCAAACCGCTTTTCCTCGTAGTCTTCCCGCACAAAGGATTTCACCACCCGCACGTTCGTCAGCACCTCCTGGATGCCGCTATTGAGCGTATCCAGCGCTTTCTGCATGGCTGTAAACCGCGGGTAGGCAGTCCGTAGGATCCAGACGATCGCCGCCATCAGAAGCGGAATCACCACCAGGATGACAGCTGCCAGTTCCGCATTCATCCAGAATGCCATCACAAGCGCCCCCAGGAACATGCCCGGCGCGCGCAGCATCATCCGAAGTCCCATCATAATCAGGTTCTGTACCTGCTGGATATCGTTCGTCAGACGGGTTACCAGCGATCCCGTGCTGAACGTATCGATATTTTTAAATGAAAACTGCTGCACTCTGGCAAATAAGTCGCGGCGCAGATCGCTGGTAAAGGAAATCGACGCCTTCGCTGCAAAATATGCCCCCAGAATGCCGCCTGCCGCCATCAAAAAGGAGGTAATCGCCATCACAAGTCCCATTTTGAGAATGTATCCGCCGTCTTTCTGCGCCACGCCATGGTTAATAATCATCGACATAAATTTGGGCAGCAGAATCTCACCCAGCACCTCCGTTACCATCATGAGCGGTCCCAGAATAAAGGCGCTCTTATATGGCAGTATATATGATTTGTATCGTTTCCATTGCTTCACGCTTTTTCCTCCTGCCCGTTATTTCTGCAAATTTTTTTATGGATTCTGTTCAAACAGCTCCATCAGTTCATTCTGGCTCAAATCGCCCAGTGAAACCATTCCCTCTGAAACCACCTGCGCCGCCAGCGCAAGTTTCGCATTCTGCAGCTTCAAAAGATTTTCTTCTATCGTATCCTTTAAGATCAGTTTGTATACCGTGACCGGCTTTTCCTGCCCGATCCGGTACGCGCGGTCGGTCGCCTGGTTCTGCGCTGCCACATTCCACCACGGATCGTAATGAATCACGATATCTGCCGCCGTCAGGTTGAGTCCCGTTCCCCCGGCTTTCAGGGAAATAAGGAACACCGGAACCTCATCCGAGGCAAACGCCTGCACCATCCGGCTGCGTTCTTCCTTCGGGGTCGCGCCGACCAGAAGATGGGACGAAATGCCCTCCTGTAAAAGGCGTTCCCGAATCCGCTCCAGCATCGAGGCAAACTGGGAAAAGAGCAGGATCTTATGTCCCGCCGCAGACGCCGATGCGATCAGCGAAACACAGGTCTCCAGCTTCGCCGATTCCCCCGTATAATCTTCAAAACAGAGTGCCGGATCGCAGCAGATCTGGCGCAGCCGCATGAGCTGGGAAAGCACTTCCAATTTTCCATTACCCGACCACGCGCCACCAGCCAGCGCCTCTTTCAGTTTCAACGCCGACGCCGTATAAAGCTTCTGCTGCCGCCCCGACGCCGCCGAATAAACGATCCTCTCTTCCTTGCCCGGAAGCTCCCGCAGCACATCCTTTTTCAAGCGGCGCAGGACAAACGGTCCCGTCATCCGCCGCAATGCCGTCAATGCTTCCGGATCCTGATTTTTCACGATTGGCAGCTCATACCGCTCACGAAACTTCCGGTAACTGTATAAAAATCCCGGCATCAGGAAATCAAAAATGCTCCAAAGCTCGCTGAGCCGGTTTTCCACCGGCGTTCCCGTCAGGGCAAAACGGGCATTCGCCGAAATCTCCTTTACCGCCTTCGCTCCCTGTGTCTTTGCATTTTTAATGACCTGCGCCTCGTCAATAATCTCATATTCAAACGTGCGTCCCAGATACGCTGCCCGATCCCGTTTCAACAGATCATAGGACGTGATGATCACCTGCGCCCCCTCAGACGCCTCCATCCGCATCTGCTCCTCCAGCTGTTCCTGCCGTTCTTTCGCCGTCCCGGCAATCAGAAGCACGCGGATCTCCGGCGAAAACCGGGCAAATTCCTGTCCCCAGTTGTAGACGAGCGACGCCGGGCAGACGATCAAAGACGGAAGAGGTAATTCTGACCCACTGCCTTCATTTCCAGCCGCTTTCTGCTCGGTTTTTTCCTGATAAAATGCCGTCAGAAGCGCAATCACCTGCAGCGTTTTTCCCAGTCCCATATCATCTGCCAGGATCCCGCCGAAATGATACCGCGCCAGCGTCCGCATCCACGTATATCCGATCTTCTGGTATTCCCTCAGCGTCTTTTCCAGCACCGCCGGAACCGCATAGCTGACACTCTGCGCCGTTTTTAGATCGCGCACCATCATCCCGTAGGCTTCATCCCGCTGAAACAGTTTCATCCTGCCGTCGCCCGAGAGACTGTCCAGATAAAAAGCACGGTAGGCAGGTATCTTCGCCTCCCCCGCCTGAAATTCACTCTTTGTCAGTCCCAGATCCGCAGTCAGACTGTCAAGCGCCTGCAGGCCGCCGCCCGAAAGCTGCAAAAATTCGCCATTTTTCATGCGGTAATATTTCTTTTTTTGGCGGTATTCACTGAGTACCTGCAAAAGCTCCGCCGGGTCGATTCCCGCCGTCTCAATCTTCAGATCCAGCCAACCGCCTCCAAGAGAAACCCCCATCGACACTTCCGGCGGGGGCAGGACGCGCAGATGGCGGACAGACTCTGACAGCCATACCTCTCCCACCTCCTGAAACTGCGGCATTCCCTCGCTCAGAACCTGGTACAGCGCTTCTTCATCCCCGCGGATCACCAGCTCGCCGCTCTCATCCTCCCAGTAAGAGAAGTACCGCGTGATCAGGCGGCTGATATAAATTCCGCCGGTACATCCCGGCAGATCTCCCGCGGAACATGCTCGTCCGCCAGCGGCGAAAACGTAAAATCTCCATAGGAAAGCGTCGGACGCAGACGCAGCTCGTCCGGCGAATCACTGTCAAACTCAAACCGGGCTTTCAACGCCTCTGGGCGGTATTTCTCCCAATCGATCTCCGTGCTCTGCAAGATCCCAAGTGCCTCCATGCCTTCCAGCACCCGCGCATAAAAGAGCGGAATATCCCGGCTTCCAACCAGCAGCTCCCGCTTCTCTTTCCGGCTTCCGCACTCTCTTCCGCCCTGTTCCATCTGCTCCAGAAAAACGCCCATCGTTTCTGTATACAGTTCACTGCATCCAAACAGATGCAATCCATCTGCCACATACAGACGCTGTTCTCCCCGGAACGAAGTTAGAGCCGATGGAACCGTAACCGCAATTCCATCGCCCCTTGCTTCCACCTCCACCGAGAAACGCGGATCCTTGTGCTCAACCCGGCACACACGTTCAGCACCTTTCTCGTCCTCCGTCTGGACTTCTTTTCCCTCTAAAAGATCAAACAGCCGATCCCTCGCTGCAGATCCCAGCGTTAACGCCCGCATCACCGGAAGCGGCAGCCCCGCATGACCGCGCATCTCCTCATAATGGCGTATGTAGGCGTCCGCCTCCTCCAGCAGAAGATCTAAAAATGGGCGGCTTTCCGGCGCAAAGGCAGACGGGACGTGTTCAAACGCCATGCCTTTTCCGTATTCCACCCGTTTTCCGCTGTGAACCGCCTGTGCAAATTCCAGCAGGTTTTTCACAATATACCGTTTTTCCCGTCCGATCCGTGCCTCCAAAAGCACTTCGCCGCGCCGGATCTGTAAATAGGGATGCAGATAGACCGGTTCCCGCTCTTCCTCGCCCAGAATCCGCGCTACTTCCCGGTTCGTGTACTCCCGGATCATCATCGGATCTCCGGCGAAGTCGAAACCGGCGGTGTATGCTCGGCTTTCTGCTGGCGGGCAAACGCCTCCTGAAGCGCTTTTGCATGAACGCAGGGACCCCGGAATGAATTTCCCTCCGCACAAGAACAAGAGTAGTCATAGATCTGACTACCCTTGATAAAAATTCTTGTCTGATATACCTTTGTCTCATCCTCAATCTGTCCCTGTACCCGTACTTCGCCCTTCCAGAAGGTATCTACGGACATTTTTATTATTTTCATGAGGATTCCTCCATATTACAGATTACATGTGTTCCGGCGATTCCATTCCGAGCAGATCCATACAGGTATCCAGCACCCGCTTGGTCAGCGTGATCAGGCTGATAAAAGCTGCCTGCTTCGCTGCGTCCTCCTCGGAGAGGATCTTATTTTCCAGATAGAATGCATTAAACGCATCCGCCACTGCCGCCATGTATTGGCAGAGCTTATGCGGCGCCGTCTCGTAGAATGCAGATTCTGTCACCTCGCCGAAACGGCAGAGCGCCATCTGAAGTGCTTTCTCTGTCTCGCTCTCAGCCGGACGGATCGGAACCACTTTAGCATCCGCACCGCGCAGTTCCTTGTATTTCTCCAGAATGGACTTGATGCGGACGATCATATACTGGATATGTGGACCTGTATTTCCCTCGAAGGAAATAAAGCGGTCTACATCGAAAATGTAATCTTTGGTCGCCTGATTCGAAAGATCGGCATATTTAAGTGCCGCCAGACCGACAATCTCCGCCGTGCGTGTCATCTCGTCCGCCGGAACTTTCTGCTTCTCCTGAATCTTCTCATATACCTTCTCATCGATATTCTTGATCAGGTGCTCCAGACGCATAACACCGCCCTCACGTGTCTTGAACGGACCACCGTCCTTGCCGTTCATCGTACCGAAGCCCAAGAAGATCATCGGCGTATCTTCTTTGACGATGCCCGCCTTCTTCGCCACACGGAATACCTGGATAAAATGAAGCTCCTGGCGCTTGTCTACGACGTAAATGTAGCGGTCCGGATGGAAATCCTGCTCACGTTCGATGATCGTCGCCAGATCGGAAGTCGCATACAGCGCCGCACCATCGGATTTGCGGACGATACAAGGCGGATATTCCTTCGCATCCCCTTCCTGTGCGATATCGACAACCAGCGCGCCATCGCTCTCATAGGCGAGACCTTTTTTCTGTAAATCCTCGATCAGTCCCGGAATATATGGCTGCGCATCGCTCTCGCCCTTCCAGAGGTCGAACGATACATTTAAATTGCCATAGTTTTTTTTCAGATCCTTCAAGGACACGTTCATGATGTGCTTCCAGATCGCATGGAACGGTGCATAGCCACTCTGCAGTTTGAAGGTTGCTTGCTGTGCCCGCTCACGGAATGCCGCATCTACCTTGGATTTCGCGCTCGCTGCCGGATAGATATCCTCCAGCTCGGAAATCGTAAACGGCGGCTCCGACGGATACTCGCCGGTATAATCCGGGTCAAAATATACCAGATCCGGCTGACGGTCATGCAGCTCCTCGATGATCAGTCCCATCTGCAATCCCCAGTCACCCAGATGCACATCGCTGATGACATGGTGTCCCATATAGCGGCTGATGCGCTTGATGCTCTCTCCGATGACCGCGGAACGTAAGTGTCCGACATGCAGTGGTTTTGCTACATTGGCTCCGCCGTAATCAATGATGATCGTCTCCGGCTTCTTAGCTGCGTTGAGTCCCAGCTTTTCATCCTCTGCCACCTGCTGTACATAGGATGCCAGGTAGCACGGATTCAGGCGGATATTGATAAATCCAGGCATCACGGCGTTGATCTCAGAAAACATCTTGCTTCCGGCTGTCTTTTCCACCACCTCATTGGCAATATCGATCGGTTTCTTTTTATACGCTTTGGCAGCTGCCATCGCGCCGTTACACTGATACTCGCAGAGATCCGGGCGGTTTGATACCGTTACGCGGATGTACTTCTCATCGTACCCGCAGCCGGTAAACGCCGGTTTCAGTTCTTCCACGATCAAATCTAAAATCGTTTTCATACTAGATTCCCTTTCATAATTTATATCGTATATTATATATCTTTCCGCATTGCCTTTTTCACATCCTTGCGGAACTGCTTCCAGGCATCCTCATGATCCACGAAATACTTCGGGCACGCCTTTCCAGTCACATCATAATGACGGATCACGTCTTTCGGACTTAAATCGAGCTGCTTGCACAGCCATGCAGTCAGTTTTACCAGCGAGTCATACGTCTCGTCTGTGAACTTTCCGTCTACCGCCGGATGGCAGCACTCAATCGAAACGGTGTCCGCATTCCTCTCATTGGAGGCATATGCCTTCTCCCCGACCGGAACGCACTCAATGATCTCGCCGTCCAGACCGATCACGAAATTGCTGCTGACGGAAACAGTGTTACTGCCGCTCTGATCTTTCAACCCCTCAAAATAATCATGGTTCTGCTGTGCCGTCGTCCCAGGATTTGCCACATAGTGAATCACGATCCCGTTGATGACCGGGATATTCGTCCCCGGTCTGGAATATCGGTTGACCGTGAGAAGCTGCTCATCAACCCAGTTTGGCATCTCGATCGTGGACGGATCGATCAGCTTGCGGATCATTTTCCCGCGCAGCGTCCAGCCTGTTCCCGCACCCAGGAGGAAAATAAGCAGACACAAAAACAGCCGCATCATCACACGGTGCTTCTTCTGCTGCCTCGTCCGCTCCCGGCGGATTGCCGTCTGCCTGCCGGATGTACGCCTCTTTCTGCCACCAGATCTGCGCCCCGGCTCATCCTCTTCCCCCAGACGCAGACGGTCTTCTCTTCCGTTCTCCATATTTATCACTCCCCATGAGCACCGCTCACTCCGAACCTGCTCTCTGAGATGAACCAACGGACGCGTCATAGACGCCTCCCCGATATGTTAAGCAAAAAAACTGTTGTAAAATCTCGACGTTTCCTCCGGATCTTACAACAGTTTCTCTGCTTGCTACTGTTCATGCGCTGCATAACCAGCAAAGGAAAATGCCTGCCACAAACAGTAATCTCTGTTTCCAGTCAGAAACCTGTCAGTGACACGACTGCCTCCCCACAAGGGTACAAACGGTATCGTGAAGACCTTTCTGACGTATATGTTATAACTTAGACTCTGGACAGATATTCACCAGTACGTGTATCGATCTTGATCTTATCGCCCTGGTTTACGAATAACGGTACATATACAGTAGCGCCAGTCTCTACAACTGCCGGTTTGGTAGCGCCTGTAGCAGTATCGCCCTTGAAGCCCGGCTCTGTATCTGTGATCTCAAGCTCTACGAACAGCGGCGGTTCTACGGAGAATACCTTGCCGTTGTAAGAACAGATCTTGCACATCTCGTTCTCTTTTACGAACTTGAGTGCGTCGCCGATTGTCTCCTGGTTTAAAGCTACCTGCTCATATGTGTTTACATCCATGAAGTTGTATAAGTCGCCATCGGAATACAGATACTGCATATCAACTCTGTCGATTCTGGCAGACGGGAACTTCTCGGTCGGACGGAAGGTTTTCTCTACAACGCCGCCATTCATTACGTTCTTAATTTTAGTACGAACGAACGCAGCTCCCTTTCCCGGTTTTACGTGCTGAAATTCCATGATCTGGTATACGTTGCCATCAATCTCCAGTGTGATGCCGTTTCTAAAATCGCCCGCTGATATCATAAATGATGCTCCTCCTTGAAAATACTCGCTTTATCTTTTTTATTTTATACTATAAAATCCTCTTTTTCAACTACTTTTTTGAAAACACAGGGCACATCATGTCAATTCCGCCCCTTATTTTTCTAAAATTGCCGATATTTTTTCTGAAAACAACTGATTTTCCACCGTTTCCGGCACTCCTGTCAGCATCCAGTTCTGCCACTTGGCAAGCTCTTTCAAACCGTTCAAAAACACCCAACTACAAACTTCCGCTATTTTTTTCCTGTCTTCTCACATAGAACCACAGGACAATTTTCTCCAGATACCGCTTTAACACGATCTGGATCTCTTCCTTCGGATTGATCGGCTTTACAAGAATCGAATAGATGCCTGTCCGCCTCGCCCCGTACACATCCGTAAAGAGCTGATCCCCGACAAACATCGTCGAGCGCTCGCCCGTTCCCATCCGGCGCATCGCCTGCCTGTATCCGCTGCGCTTCGGTTTTCTGCCCTTGTAAATATAATCCGAACCTACCTGTCCGGCAAACGGGGCGACCCGCGCCTCCTTATTATTCGAGAGCAGACAGGTGTGGAACCCGATCGCCCGCAAACGTTCAAACAGCTGTACTGCCCGCTCGTCCGCCGGGGCACCGTGCGGCACCAGCGTATTGTCAATATCAAATATGATACCCCGCATTCCCTTCTGGTAAAACTGCTCATACGGGATATCATACGCAGAATCCAGCCATTCATCCGGATAAAACGCATTTCCCATCATCTGGTCTCTTCCCCGTTCTTTCCAGGCTCATACGACGGCACATTCCGCTGCTGTATCTTCTGCAGTTCCTCCATAAATGTATCGACGTCTTTAAACTCCCGGTATACCGATGCAAACCGCACATAGGTAACCACATCCAGATCCTTTAACCGCTCCATCACAAGTTCCCCGATCACCGCGGTCGAGATCTCCCGTTCTTCCCGGTTAAATAAATTGTTTTCCACATCGTCGATCAACGCCGAAATCTGTCCCGGAGAGACTGGGCGCTTGTGGCAGGAATGCAGGATTCCTGCCTCTATCTTCGCCCGGTCGTACATCTCCCGGGTATTATCCTTTTTGACAACCATCAGAGGGATTGTCTCAAGTTTTTCATATGTGGTAAAACGCTTTCCACAAGTCTCGCACTGTCTCCGGCGTCTGATAGAACTGTTGTCATCCGCAGGCCGTGAATCGATTACTTTCGTGTCAGCCGCGTTGCAAAATGGACACTTCAATCGCTCTTCCCCTTTTCTGGTTTTATTGATATGCCCCCGCCAAGTTTTCATAACATATCATACTTATTATAATATCGCAGGAAGTGCGCTTCTGCAAGCAGAAGTTTTCCGCTATTCCTTCTTTTCTCTCTCTTCTTTCAGCCTCACCAGAATAATGTCATCCCCTATCTGGCAGATGTCGCAGAATGGAATTATGTACTCTTTTTCCCGCCCCAGAAAGCCCCAGACACAGCCCGGTCCCGGCACGATGATCGCAAGCATTTTTCCCGTGCTGATGTCAAAATCGACGTCGCCCACAAAACCAAGGCGCTTGCAATCTTTTACATTTATAACTTCCCGCTGTTTGAGTTCACAGATACGCATAGACATAAACCTCCCGGATCCTTCTGTAATCAAAATATGTACAAAAGGACCGGGAGGTTCTTCCTGGACAGGTATTTCTATCTACTTTTATTTCGTAACTTCTGATAACGTCACGCTGTCAAAATGCAGCGTATAATCAATCAGATGCGGCTGGCTCATCGCCACCGTCAAGGCACTGACCGCTACATCCTCATCCAGCGTTACCGGAATCTGGAACTCGGAATTGCCCTCGGTCTGGATCGGATCATACTGCACGTCATCCACCAGCATATACTCATAGTTCGTGCTGCTCCAGACAATATCGGCAGTCACCTTTCCATCCTTGACGATAATAGTCGCCGGGCTGTCCACCGATGCTCTGCCGGAACCTCCCTGCAGGGTTACCTCACAGGTATAAGTGCCGTCTGCCACATCTGCAGTCTGACCTGCCGGTTTCTGGGCATCTGCCGCATCATCGCTATTCTCCGTCTCGGATGATGCCGCTTCCGCGTCCTCTGCCTCTCCGGAAACCGGGTTTTCTACCCTTACTTTGTGGTCGTACCAGGTGCCCTTCTTTCCAATCAGAGCCAGGTCAAATTCTTCTCCGAGCGCCGGAACCGGCACATCGAAGCCGTTGACCTCCTCGCTCAGACCGTCGCTGTAAGTAATCGTGTCTACGGTTGGCTGCAGCCAACCGGCTTCATCTTCCTTTGCCTCGTCCGCAGTACCCAGATACAGGTTCACGATGTTTTTCGAGGTCAGGCTGATATGAAGTGTCGCCTCGCCATCCTTGACCGTCAGGACACCTTTTCCATTTTTCGATTCATTGACCTTGAACATACTGCTGTCCGTCTTAAAATCGACGGTGTAGACGCCGTCTGCAAGGTCAATGCTGCTCTTTTGATCGGCATTCTCGGTTTCTGCGCTCTCTGTCTGCGCCACGGTGTCAGCTGCGTCCTGTTTCTGTCCTCCGCACGCTCCGAGAAAAGCGGCAGCAAGCAGAAGCGCCGCTAAATTCAATTTCTTTTTCATATACATTATTTCGCAATAGAATCAATGGCTGTCCGTGTATGAGCAACATAGAATGATTCTACCGCTTTAATTCTGCCCAGACCGGAAATCTGAGTATCTACCTTGTCAAATGCACCTGATGCCTCAAACTGGCTCTTCCAGGAATCATCATCATCGCCTGCCATATCGTTGTTTGCGTGATCACCTGCAACTACCATCAGCGGACGAAGAACGACGTTCTTATAACCAGCTGCCTTCACTGCCTCGATAACAGACTCACAGGAAGTCTCTTCCGGCTCGCCCTCTACGGTACCGATAAATACGTTGCTATATCCAAGATTCTGCATCTGGGTCTGCATCTGGCTGTAGGTTACCTTTGCAACGTGTGCGGTACCATGACCCATCAGAACGAATGCGGTTCCCTGATCGGCTGCGTCAGCTGCATCTTTAAAACCAGCTTCCGAAGCTTCTTCTGCTACAACTGCTTTTGCAACTGCCTCTTTATCTGCATTGATAACGGTTGCATCGTCGCCAACCTCACCTAACAGCGGCTCTGCGACAGCTACCTGCTCGAATTTATCCTGATACTTCTCGATCGCCTCAACCATCTCGTCGTACTCAGCACCGTGCATGAGGTGGGTCGGCTGGACAACCAGCTCTTTAACTCCGTTCTCCACGGCTCGCTCCAGTGCCTGATCCATATTGTCGATGCACTCGCCGTCACGAGCCTCAACGTGGTTGATAATGATCTGTGCGGTAAATGCACGGCGGACTGCCCAATCCGGGAATGCCTCCTGGATGGAATCCTCGATACTCTTGATATCTTTCACACGGCTGTCGTTGAAGGAAGTACCAAAGCTGACTACCAGGATCTCCTTGTCGCCAATCTCATCCTGATTGCGCGGATCGTCCAGGCTCGCGTCGCCGGTATCACGACCAAAATAATCTGGATCTGCGTTCTCGCCTTCTACCAGCTCCTTCTGCTCGTCAGTCAGGGCATCCCATGCCTCTTTGGCTGCCTTGCACTGCTCATCCGTGTCATCGGTGCGCTCCTGTACATAGATGTCATCGATCAGCTTTGCCACCTTATCTGCTGCTTCCTGATCGGAATCGGCGCTCTCAGCTGCCTCGGTCTCTGCCTCAGAAGCCACCTCCGTCGAGGTTGCCTGGCTGGATGTACTGCCGCCGCAGGCTCCAAGCAATACGGACATCGTAACTGCCGCTGCACTTACAACTACTTTTTTGTTTTTTCTCATGTTTTCCTCCTTGTGTGACTCGCACAAAAATAGTTTTAACCGATATGTTCACGACAGCCGGCAGGTTTCCTGGCTTTCGGGTCATCATGCACGCCGCGCCTTCTCACTTTCGCAATGGCATCTGCGGCGCCACTCTCCGGTTCACAGTGACGAGATCGCACAGGTTTTGCACCTGTTTCCCTTTTACCCCCTGTCCATGCCTGCCAATCCGAGCAATCTGACTGATCTGGCACAAACAGCGGCACCCACTGCCCATATCAGCTTGTTTCATTATAGATGGGGTATGTTTAAAAGTCAATTTATCCCGGAAATTATATTGAAAAAGAATGTGCCTTGGCACATTCTCGCGCCGAGCGCGGTCGCTTGCGACATGTTTCTGCTTCGCGCGAGTGCGCATCATTGGCACGTTAGTGCCTTTTTGTGTAATAGGGAGTTCCAAGGAATTTCCTGTTACACAAAAAAGCACCTCTCATCCGGATAAAAGGTGCTCTCCTCCTCTTAATGATTTTATATTTTTTATGGCATAAATTTCCGGTAAATCGAAATAATTTTCTCATTCTTCACCGTCACAGCCGTGTTGTATGGCTTAAACTCCCCGATCAGCCGATCACGGATCGCGAATAATTCTTCCGCGGTATACACCTGCGGCGGTGTATCCGGGTCAGAATCATCTGTCAGGACAAAGTTCTCATCCATCTGCAGCGTAACCTCTCCCAGCTATGGTAACTTCTCCCGACTGCCATCTCCGAGCCATAAAAGGAATCCTCCTCTACCATTCTCAGCTCTTCGCCCCCCTGTGCCGAACCGCCATTGATCTCGATCCGCCCAGACTCCTGTCGGTCAATCGAAGTAATGAGACATTCTTTCCCATCGATGAGCAGCGTATCTCCCGCCTGCAGTTCATCGATATCTGCCTTATGAAAATGCTCATAGTCATAGACCGTCAATGTGATGATAACATTGCTTTCATCCTGATGGATCTGCTGCGGTTTGAACCCAGCTGCAAAGGTACAGTTGTCAAAATGCGTCATATTGAGGGTTTCCCGGACTGGTTCAACCGTGAGCGGTTCCGTCCGCTCAGTTTCCTGCGTTTTATCCCGTTCGGGCTGTTCCTGCGCCTGATCATTTTCAGTCACAGCCTCGCGGATCGCCCCCTGGCTCTCCTCATCGACAGCCCCTTCCTGTGTGGCTGTCTCCGATGCCGCGCCCGCACAGGCGGTCATCCATACACTCATCCCAAGTGCTGCGGCGATCCATGTTTGTTTCAATCGTCTCATGTTTGCTGCCGCCCCTTTTCGGCTTCTCCTTTTTCCTGGCATTTTCGTAACTGTTCAGTACCTTCACAGTCACGCGCAAAAATCCATCAAAAATTGCCTACGGCAATGGGATTTTTGCCTGCTGGCCCATGTTTTCGTACGGTCAGCGCAGTAAATGCGCAGACCTACTGAACAGTTACACATTTTCTAAATTAAAGTCTTACGCCTGCTTTTTCTTCGCCGCCTCAACCAGCTTCTCCATCTCCCGCATTACCTCTTCAAAATTCAACATAGAAGTATCCAGTAAAATGGCGTCCTCCGCCTGCTTGAGAGGCGACAATTCCCGGTGCATATCGCGGTAATCGCGCTCGATGATATCCTGCTCGATCGCCTCCAGGGAACAGCTTTCCCCGCGTTCGGTCAGCTCTTTATAACGGCGTCCAGCTCTCACACGGCTGCTCGCGGTCAGATATACTTTCAGGGTCGCATCCGGCAGAACCGCCGTTCCGATATCCCGGCCATCCATCACGACATCCCGGCGTCCGGCTAATTCACGCTGCAGCTCCACCAGTTTTTTGCGAACCGGCGCATAGACAGAGGTATTCGAAGCCATATTTCCAACCGCCTCCGTCCGAAGCTCGCTGCTGACATTCTCCCCATTTAAATAAACCTGCTGGATCCCATTTTCATATTCCAGTGAAATGGAAACCGTCTCACAGGCGCGTCCGATCGCCGCCTCATCATGGCTGTCGATGCCCTGGCGCAGAAAATACAATGCCATCGCCCGGTACATCGCCCCCGTATCTACATAAATATATCCATAATCTTCCGCCAGCTTCTTTGCCACTGTGCTCTTCCCAGCCCCGGCTGGTCCATCAATCGCTATATTAATCGGCATTTCGTTTCCCCTTTTTCATATCGTTATAATTCATGATTTTCCGCTGCGCTCCGTCCTGCCAGCACACCGGTCGACCACGCAATTTGTAAGTTGTAACCGCCCGTGACTGCATCGAGATCCAGCACTTCCCCGGCAAAATAAAGCCCTGGAAGCTTCTTCGACTCCATCGTGGATGGATTCACTTCTTTTACCGTCACACCGCCCTGGGTAATGATCGCCTCATTGAAACCTCGCAGCCCGGTCAGCGTCAGTGTAAAATGCTTTGTCACCTCCGCCAGCCGTCTCCGCTCTTCCTTCGTCACGGCGTTGACCTGCTTGTCCGGCTCAATGCCGCTGCGGCGAATTATGACCGGTATCAGTTTTGATGGGTACAGATGGTTCAGCGCATTTTTAAACTGTTTATTCTTCTCCGCCTCAAAATCGCGCAGAATCCGCGCATCGAGCTGTTCCATGGAAAGCGCCGGTTTCAGATCGATCATCAGAGTCAGCGGACCCTTTTTCAGTTTTTTCGCCGCATAACTGCTGGCACTCAAGAGTACCGGACCCGAAACGCCGTAATGGGTAAACAGCATCTCACCAAATTCACGGTAAACCTCTTTCTTTCCATTTAAAACAGCAGCTTCCACGTTCCGCAGGGAGAGTCCCTGCAGCTCCTTCACATCTTCCTTCGTCTCAAACGGAACAAGCGCCGGCGAAAGTTCCGTCACCTTGTGCCCTGCTGCCTCCGCAAACCGGTAACCATCGCCGGTTGAGCCGGTCGTCGGGTAGGACAAACCGCCCGTCGCCACGATCACTGCATCCGCAGCTATGTAGGAGTCTTTTTTCCCACGCTCATTACCGCCCTGCGCCAGAATCACACCTTTTAATACACCATTCTCCAGCCACAGTTCCCGGACTCCCTGATTCAATTCTACTTTCACGCGCAGTTCCCGCAGCCGTCTTGCAAACGCCGATGTCACATCCGATGCCCGATCAGACACCGGAAAGACACGGTTGCCGCGCTCCACCTTAACATGACAGCCGTTCGCCTCCAGAAAATCCTTCATATCCTGGTTACTAAAACCGTAAAATGCACTGTATAAAAAGCGGCTGTTTGTCACAACACTGTCAAACAGACCTTCCATATCACAGTCATTCGTCACATTGCAGCGCCCTTTTCCTGTAATATAGATCTTTTTTCCCAGTTTCTCATTCTTTTCATAGATCGTTGCCGCGCAGCCATTTTCCGCCGCCGCAATCGCAGCCGCCATGCCGGCTGCCCCGCCGCCGATCACGATTATTTTTTTCATATTGCTATCCTTTTCGTTTTTATATCGCCTGGTGCTATCAATTCTGTACCAGGTGGATCGCAAATCCGCCGACTTCTTCTTTAAAATAGGCGAAAATACAGCGACCCTGCTCATCAAAGCGCTTCGTCTCTTCCCGAAGCGTCATACCGCGGTTCACAAAGTATCGGATCGCCGCCTCGCAATCATTTACACCAAAGCCAATATGGCCGTAGGTTCCGTGGCTCTCCACCTTCATATTTTCCGTCAGGTCACCGCTGAACACCGCTTTCTCCGTCTCGCGCGGCATCAGCCCCATCAGGCGCGCCAGTGTCTCAGCAACCTCCCAGGCCTCGTCTTCCGATTTTGTATTGATTCCCACGTGTTTTACGTGCATATGAAATAATTCCATCGGGGTTGGATCCCCCGCATGCTCTGCCATAAATGCTAGTGTGCGCTCTTTTGCTGTCTGCTCCATTTTGTCCGCTTCCTTTCTATCGCTACACTTAACGCAAAGTTACACAAATGTTTGTGTTTTTCAAAATTGCCGTCTTTTTCTTTAAATATTGATTTTACTGTATCTTACGAAGAATTGCAACCGCGCTTCTTCATATTTCCACACATGATTCCCAAATCGGCCGTCCGCTTCTTTCTATCACTTACGCAGCTTTTTTACCTCACGGATCTTCTCCTCCATCGCCTCCACAACCGTTTCCAGCACCTTGACGCGCGCGAAATATTTGGAATTTCCTTCCACGATCGTCCACGGGGCATAGGTGGTAGAGGTTCGCACCAGCATCTCATTGACTGCCTGCTCGTATGCGTCCCATTTTTCACGGTTGCGCCAGTCTTCGTCCGTGATTTTCCACTGTTTTGCCGGAGCCTCCATGCGCTCCTTAAAGCGGCGTTCCTGCTCATCTTTATCAATATGAATCCAGAATTTCACGATCACCGCGCCAAAATTCGCCATGTGCTCTTCCATCTCGTTGATTTCCTGATATGCCCGTTTCCAGTCCACCTCACTGCAGAAACCCTCGATCCGCTCCACCATCACGCGCCCGTACCAGGTGCGGTCGAAAATCGCAATATGCCCCGCTTTCGGCATCTCCCGCCAGAAACGCCACAGATAATGGTGTACCTTCTCCACATCATTCGGTGCCGCCGTCGGATTGACCTTGTAGCCGCGTGGATCCAGGTGGCTTGTCAGGCGCCGGATCGCACCGCCTTTTCCCGCCGCATCCCAGCTTCAAAGCCGATCACCACCGGAATCCGCAGCCGGTACAGCTCGCCGTGCAGCACCTCCAGCTTTTTCTGCAGCTTATCCAGACGTTCCTTATATTCCTCGCGTGTCAGCGTTTTCGTCAGATCCACGCCGGAAAGCACGCCATTTTTAAACCGCTCATCTGGAAGTTTGACCGGCGGATGCACCGCCCCTTCCTCGCGTTCCATTCGGCGACGGTTCAGCTCATACTCCAGCCGGTCTGTGACGGTGGATAAAATCTTGACCGCCGCATAATTTTTATCAGTCGCTTCCACGATCGTCCACGGCGCGTACCCGGTATCCGTCCGCTGCAGCATTTCCTCATTCATCTCCAGAAATGTATCGTAATCCTTGTTGCGCTTCCAGTCCGCCTCCGTCACACGCCACGCAGTCTCTTTGCTTTCTTCCAGCCGTTTAAAGCGCTTTTTCTGCTCGTCCCTGGAAATATACAGAAACAATTTGATCAGAATCATGCCGGAATCTGCCAGCTGCTTTTCAAATGAAAGGATATCCCGGAACGCCCCGTTTAGCTCCTGCCGCTTCGTCTCTTTGTCAAACCGGTCAACGGTAACCTTATCGTACCAACTCTTGTCAAAGATCATCATTCGGCCATCTTCTGGTGTCTTCGTCCAATACCGCCAGAGAAATGGACGCATCCGTTCCTCTTCCCCCGTCTCCCGGCTCGCATAAACATCAAAGCCGCGCGGATCCAGCGGCTGGATCAGGCGGTTGATCTGCGTTCCCTTACCGCCTGCCCCGAAGCCGTCAAATACGATGACAACCGGGATCTTTTCCGCCTTACAGGCGCGCTGCAATTCTCCCAGCTTCACATCCATCTCTTCCCGAAGCTTCTTGTAGTTTTCCTTATCCACTGATTTATTCAAATCTACTTTTTCCAGCATCTTTCCACCTCCACATCAAGCAGTAAAATGACCTTTCACCAATCCCATGGCATCACAATGCTTCGTCTTTACCCTTCCCCGTCATCATCTCATGCTCTTTTTTGATCTCTTCGTATAATTGTACCGAATCCCACTTCATATTATACGGTGTCAGGACTGCTTTATAATCAATCCGTCCGACTCCCTTTTTTCGGAGTGCATGGATAAATGCATCGATCTGGCGGAAGAAAAGCCTGCCATGATCGCCATCTCATCTGAGAAATCCATTTTCCTGGAAGAATCGTTCTCCGGCACTTCTCGCTGCAGCCTCCCGTCTGCCTGTTTCTGAGCGGACTCTTCTTTTTGCGTTTCCTCCCCAGCCTCTATTGCCTGTCCGGCTTCCCTGAGGACATCCTCATCCAGTCCTTTCACGCCAGCCAGCACGCCCACCGGCAGCCCGTACTCCTCCTTTTTCACTGCCCTTAAACGGAATCCCAGCGGCATAAGCGCCTGCTGCACCTTCATTTTTCTTTTGGAATCAGTAAAATTATACAATAATACAGTTGGTTTCATCGTAATTTATCGATTCTCCTCTCTGTTTCTTATTCCCGCCTCATCAATTCTCCGGCTTCTCAATATGATTCTCTATTATATCCTTTTTCTCCCCTTCTGTGCAAGAAAAACAAAAAACAGCGGCATCAGCCACTTGCTTTCGCTCGTCCGCTGTCTGCCGCTGTCTGATTTTTGTTTCATTTATGTATGTTTCCGCATTTCAGATCCTCTTCCGGTCTGCAGTCAGATATCTCCTTAGTGAAGAACACCATTTGCATCCGCTACCATACCGTTCGGAGCTACCATGTTCGTCCAGAGTGCTCCGCTATTCAGGTCAAACAGATACCATGCGCCATCGATGAATTGATAGCCTGTCTTTCTTGCACCACGGGTACCGTCGGATACCGGATTCAGATAATACTTGTACGGTCCAATCTGCTGCCAGCCGGTCAGCATCTTGCCTCTCGTACCATCGGATACCGGGTTTAAATAGAACCAGTTATTATCAGTATAGATCCAGTCTGTATCCATGAAGCCGTTTGCATTCAGATGATACCACTCATTATCAACGTATACCCAGTTGTTCTTAACCGGTACACCATTGATGTAGTAAGACCAGCCGTAAATGCTGTTTACCCACTGACCATTCGCATTTGCCGGAGTGGAACCACCAGAAGAATTATCGGTCGGAGGTGTACCTGTATACACATCTGAAGAATTCATATAATATTCATCGGACTCATCACTCCACTCACCCTTATCGCTTCCGTCAACCGCGCGTACCTTAAAGGTATAATCGCCGGATTTCGTCATGTATGGGTAGAAATTGTAGCTTGTGCCTGTGGTTGTAACAGTCGTTACGGTAGAACTGTTGCGGTACAGTTTAACTTCATATTTGCTTGCATCCGATACGCTGTCCCAGGTTGCGGTACGATTGCTCCAGCTAAGATCTTCGACCGTATCCAAATCGCCGTCAACAGCTGACATCGTAATCTTAACTTTCCACTCGCTCTTATCGCCAGATCGCTTCGTAACTTTGTAAGCCGACTTGGTTGCAGAAAGCTTTGTGCCGGATAACTGATAACCGTCCTTTGCCTCGATCGTCAGGTAGATGACCGGCTTATCACCTCTCTCCCACTCGCTGTCGTCATTGTCAAACTCCTGCTCGGTAATCTCAACATTACCCTTCGTAACTTGTACATCCGGATCCCCGATGCTGTCGCCCGCTTCCGGTTTCGCATTGACACGGAACTTAACTTCCGAGATCTTTTTGTCAGCCGCGTATGCCGGAATACTCATAGCCAGTGCCGCCATGATAGCAAGAGCGGAAACCGCCGCTGCCTTCAGGTTATGTCTCATATCCCATCCTCCTTTTTTAATGTACTCTCGCGTACAAAATCTTGTTTCCATTATAACAAACATATCCGCCTGCGTCAAAATAAACTGTCGGTATTTTCAAAATTTTTCCCTTGTTTTTTGAAGTAAATGTCTGTTTTCTGTTATTGACAGGATAGCACACTTTTATTACCTGAGAATAACTTTTTGTTTAAGGTTTTCTGACATTTTCGTCAATGGTAGAATTTATATCATAATTGATATTTCCTGTGACATAAAAAAGAATGTACTTATTGTGTGATGGGGAATTCCAAGGAATTTTCTATCACACAAAAAATAGACCGGGGCAGATTTCTGCGGTCCGGTCTATTTCTACCTTACTTAAAAGCAGGTGTTCATTTTATTTGAAATACTCCACACCTGAAGCAAACAGCTGCATATCCTGATTTCCATAGATATTCATGCCTGTATCGCTCCAGCAGCGCTCGTTGTGACCCATCTTACCAAGAATACGTCCATCCGGGCTTGTAATACCCTCGATGCACTGGTAGGAACCGTTCGGGTTCCACTCCTCGCTGACGGATAAGTTTCCGTTCGGATCGCTGTACTGGATCGCGATCTGACCATTTGCGCGAAGTTTTGCAAGCCACTCCTCGTTGGCTACGAAACGTCCTTCACCATGGGACATCGGGTTGCAGTATACGCCTCCCAGCTCTGCTTTTCTGAGCCACGGGGACAGGTTAGATACAACCTTTAAGTATGCCATGCGGGAAATATGGCGTCCAATGTTGTTGGTTGTCAGAGTCGGGGAATCTGCTTTCTGAGGCTCAATCTTGCCTCCGGTTAAAAGTCCCAGTTTGATTAATGTCTGGAAGCCATTGCAGATACCCAGTACCAAGCCATCCCGGTCATGAAGCAGTTTGTCGATCTCCTCCATCATCGCCTCGTTGCGGAATACCGTAGCGAAGAATTTAGCCGAACCATCCGGCTCATCACCTGCGGAGAATCCACCCGGGAACATAATGATCTGGGATTTCTTGATATCCTCTTTGTACTGCTCGATGGAAGAACGGATATCGGATGCATTCTGGTTGCGGAATACACGCACAATCGTCTCCGCTCCGGCTGCCTCAAACGCTTTCGCGCTGTCCAGCTCGCAGTTGGTACCCGGCATTGCCGGAATAAATACGGTTGGTTTTGCCACTTTATGCTTGCATACATATACCTTATCGGTATTGTAAAGTGTCTCTTCTGCTGCCTTCATCGGTGCGCCGGAAGCGGTCGGGAACACCTTCTCCAGGGTTCCGGTCCATGCTTTCAGAGCCTCTTCCATAGAGATCACGGTACTGCCATACTCGAAGGTTCCCTTGTCGGTTACCTCACCGATCACGGTGTACGGAATGGACAGCTCGCCTACCTTGCCGTCCGGAACCTCGCAGACAATATTGCCCCAGCCAGCGGCGAAGAAGTCTCTCGGATCTACATTGTGCTCAATCTTTACGCCCAGGCGGTTACCAAATGCCATCTTGCTGACAGCCTCTGCTACACCAGCACCCTCAACCGCATATGCGGAAATAATCTTTCCAGACTCCATATCGCGGTAGATTTTCTCGTAACCATCCATGATCTGGCTGTAAACCGGCAGGTCATGTGCATCTTTCTCGATGGTAAAGAGAACAATCTTGCTGCCCGCTTTCTTAAATTCCGGAGATACCACGTGTTTGGTATCAGAAATATCAACTGCAAAGGAAACCAGTGTCGGCGGTACATCGATTTCGCCGTGCTCTTCATCATAGAAGCTGCCGGACATACTGTCCTTGCCGCCGATGGACGGAAGTCCAAATCCGAGCTGTGCACTGTAAGCACCGAGCAGAGCGGAGAACGGTGTGCCCCATCTCTTCGGATCTTCCGTCATACGTTTGAAGTACTCCTGGAAGGTAAAGCGGATCTTGTGGAAATCACCGCCGTTTGCCACGATCTTAGCAACAGAATCCAGCACTGCGTAAGTAGCGCCGTGGTACGGGCTCCAGCTGGACAGGTACGGATCATAGCCGTAGCTCATCATGGTAACGGTATCGCATTTGCCCTTGCTCATCGGCAGTTTTGCCACCATCGCCTGTGTCTCGGTCATCTGGTGGACACCGCCGTATGGCAGGAATACACTGCTTGCGCCCACGGTGCTGTCGAACATCTCAACCAGACCCTTCTGGGAGCATACATTTAAGGAAGAAAGCATGGACAGCCATTTTTCTTTGACATCCTTTACTTCCTGTTTATCAAATACATTGCCTTCCCTGGTCGGAACCTCAACGGTAACGGTTGTCTCCTGATGAGCACCGTTGGTATCCAGGAATGCACGGCTTAAATCTACGATCGTCTTGCCTCTCCAGTTCAAAACCAGGCGCGGGGACTCGGTAACAACGGCAACCGGAACTGCCTCCAGGTTCTCTTCTGCTGCATAAGCAAGCATCTTATCAACATCTTTCGGGTCTACCACCAGAGCCATACGCTCCTGTGACTCGGAAATCGCAATCTCCGTTCCGTCCAGACCTGCATATTTCTTCGGAACCTTGTCAAGGTCAATCTGAAGTCCGTCAGCTAACTCACCGATCGCTACCGACACGCCGCCGGCACCAAAGTCGTTACACTTCTTGATCAGACGGCTGACCTCTGGGCGGCGGAACAGTCTCTGTAATTTACGCTCGGTCGGTGCATTGCCCTTCTGAACCTCTGCGCCGCAGACCTCGATGGACTCCTCGGTATGTACCTTGGAAGAACCGGTTGCGCCGCCGATACCATCACGGCCGGTACGTCCACCCATCAGGATGATTACATCGCCCGGATCGGAAGTCTCACGAATGACGTTTTTGCGCGGAGCTGCTGCCATAACAGCACCGATCTCCATACGTTTTGCCACATAATTTGGATGATAAATCTCTTTTACATAGCCGGTAGCAAGACCGATCTGGTTACCGTAGGAGCTGTAGCCATGTGCTGCATCCTTTACGATGCGCTTCTGCGGAAGTTTGCCGTGCAGTGTCTCCGACATCGGACGGGTCGGATCAGCCGCACCGGTCACACGCATAGCCTGATATACATAGGTACGTCCGGAAAGCGGGTCACGGATAGCACCGCCTAAGCAGGTGGCAGCGCCGCCAAACGGCTCAATCTCGGTCGGATGGTTGTGGGTCTCATTCTTAAAGTTTACCAGCCACTCTTCTTCCTTGCCGTCGATGGTAACCGGAACTACGATACTGCACGCATTAATCTCCTCAGACTCCTCCAGATCCTCCAGCTTGCCCTCACGGCGAAGCTTCTTCATAGCGAGAACAGCCAGATCCATCAGGCAGACAAACTTGTCATCGCGATCCTTGTAGAGAACCTCGCGATCTGCCAGGTACTGTTTGTAGGAAGCTCCATCGGCTCATTGTAATCGCCCTTTGTAAAGGTAACGTCCTTTAACTCAGTCTGGAAGGTCGTATGACGGCAGTGATCGGACCAATATGTATCCAGCACGCGGATCTCGGTCACAGACGGATCTCTCTTCTCTTCGTTCTTAAAGTAGTTGTGGATATGCTCGAAATCCTTGAACGTCATCGCAAGGTTCAGGGAATCGTAGAGTTCTTTTAACTCTGCCTCGCCATAACCGCAGAAACCGTCGAAAATCTTGACATCCCCCGGCTGCTCAAATACCGTTACCAGCGTTTCCGGCTTTGCGTTGTTATTCTCACGGGAATCCACCGGGTTAATGCACAGGGACTTGATGCCCTCGATCTGCTCCGCGGTCAGTGTTCCGGAAATAACATAAGTTGTTGCGGAACGGATCACCGGATTTTCCTCTTCATTCAGAAGTTTCACACACTGTTCTGCGGAATCGGCTCTCTGATCGAACTGTCCCGGCAGGAACTCAACGGAAAAGATCGTATCGCCTTCCTTGGACGGGAATGCCTCCTCATAGACAAAATCAACCGGCGGCTCAGAGAAGATAGTGATCAGCGCTTTCTGATATGCATCCTCCGATACATCCTCAATATCATAGCGGATCAGTACGCGGACATCGGTGATCGTGTCGATCCCCAGATAGCTTGCGATCTCCTCTTTCAGATCGTGAGCCAATACGGCAAATTCCGGTTTTTTCTCAACGAAAATACGTCTTACGCTCATGTTTTCCTCCTGTTTTTTCGTATTTTAATGTTTCATGTTCTGTAAAATACATTCATTTTTTAGCATAAAAGGCAAATGCCTTCTTCTAGCATCTGCCTTTATCATACACAATTTTTATAGATTAGTAAAATTAATATATTTAATATTTTTTATTAACATATCTTATTGAACAATTATCTCTTGCCTTATTTCATTCCTGCTTTTTTTATTTTGAAATCATTCTTTAAAACGATTTTTTCTGTTCCAACGTCCCTGTCTCATTCAGTGCAAGCAGCTTTCCCATCCCCGTCGAACGGTCATACGAAACAACCGACAGACTGGCATTCGCCACAATGATCTCCTGCGGCTCCCGATGGAAACGGAGCAGATAATTCATCAAAAAGACGAGGATCCCACCGTGCGCCACGATCACCGCATCCCCGGCTGTTTCCTCCAAAATCTGTCGGATCGCCCGTTCACTCCGCGCCTCGCAGGATTTTCTTGATTCTCCGCCGGACGGGATGCCGACCATCGGCTGTTCCCTCCACAGATGAAATTCATCCGGGTACTCTGCCTCCACCTGCTGCCAGCTTTTGCCTTCCCAGCATCCAAAATCGCGCTCCCGCAGCCCCGTCAGGCGGCGGAGAGGTAATTTTCCTTCCTTTGCCAGGATCTCCGCCGTCTGGAATGCACGCGCAAGCGGGCTGGCATAGACCGCATCGATCCGCGTTTCCGCCGGATAGCCGCTCCTTTCTTTCAGGACAGTGGCAAGCTGCTCCGCCTGCTGCCGTCCTGTTTCGTTCAGCGGAATATCCGTCGTTCCCTGTATCTTTCCCGCCCGGTTCCAGTCGGTCTGACCGTGGCGTACCAAATAAAACAGCATTTTCTATTACTCCTGTTCATCTATCTCTTTCTGAGCCATCTCTGCCGCCTGACCGCTGACCTTCATCGCGTCCATCGTCAGCTTCATGATGTCACGTATCTCATCCTCGCTCATCTTCATGCGCTCCGCCAATTCCGCAAGGGTCGCCTCACGTCCCAGCTCCCGCGCCATGCTCGCAGAAATATCCTTGAGGACATTAACACGCGCCGCCATCTCCTCCTCGATCTTCGTCTCGCGGTTCTGAATCTGCAACGCATCCTCGATCGCCGCGCGCACCTTTTTCTCCATCTGCGCGTCGAAATCACCGTTTTCGTACTCGCTTGCGAACAGAAACAGCGCCATATTTGCCTCCTGCACCAGATCACCCGCCGGAAGTCCCCGATCGTGGTACTCCTCCGCGATCTGAACAGCCTTCGCCAGTTTTAACTCCGTCAGACGGGAAGCCGCTGTCTTGTCCCCCTCCGTCAGTTTTTTCAGAAGCGCCGTTTCCTCCTCCGGCGTGCCCCGCGGGAGATTTTTCAGTTCCTCTAAGTAAATATCATAAAATGTATTAGCTTCCATGTGGTATTCCCTCCTAAAAAATACATACTTCTAAGATGATTCCGTCATTTTATCACAAACAAGACACAGATACAATCATTATTGACTCCGCCCTCCAATCATGTTACACTGAATACAGTTCTATAAGGAGGACTAATAAATGGATATCAACTATGAATTATATAAAGTATTTTACCACGTAGCCTCGACGTTAAGTTTCTCCGAGGCATCTAAGCAGCTTTTCATCTCCCAGTCGGCGGTCAGCCAGTCGATCAAGGTACTGGAGAAGAAACTGAACCAGACTCTTTTCATCCGCAGCACAAAAAAAGTACAGCTTACCCCGGAAGGCGAGATCCTACTCAAGCACGTGGAACCGGCGATGAACCTGATCCGTCAGGGCGAAAACCAGCTGCTCGACTCTAACAGCTTAAACGGCGGTCAGCTCCGCATTGGCGCAAGCGATACGATCTGCCGCTATTATCTGGTGCCATTTTTAAGCGAATTTCACAAGCGCTACCCGAATATCCACATCAAGGTTACCAACCGTACCTCCATCGAATGTGCGCGGCTTCTGGACAACGGTCAGGTCGATTTTATTCTGACGAACTATCCAAACTCCGGGCTCGGTGGAACGCAGAATATCCATGTGCTGCGCGAATTCAACGATATATTCGTCGCCAATGAGACCTATTTTCCGATGAAAGACCGCCCGGTTACACTGCGCGAGCTGCAGGCACTCCCAATCCTCATGCTGGATCGCAAGAGTACCACCAGCGAATTTCTGCACAACATGTTCCAGAAGCACCAGCTCGACCTCGTACCGGAGATTGAATTAAGCAGCAACGATCTGCTCATCGATCTGGCGCGCATCGGTCTCGGCATCGCATTTGTCCCGGATTTCTGTCTCCCGGCTGGCGAAAAAGAACTTTATGCCCTGACCCTGACTGAAGCCCTGCCGCCGCGCCAGCTCGTCGTCGTCCACAATGAGACAATGCCGATCTCACAGGCATCGCGTGAATTTATTGAACTTCTGGAAAACGGCTCCAAAACGCTTGGAGCTCCTGCTCCAGAGACGAAAGACTGACTCGTTTGACATCGCACCATTCCCTTGGAAATAATTCCCGGTACTCCCGACGCCAGAACCGGTCATCCAGTAAAAGGATGACGCCCTGATCGGACGCGGTCCGGATGACCCGCCCTGCCGCCTGGAGTACCTTATTCATGCCCGGATACTGGTAGGCATATGCAAATCCATCTTTTCCCTCTTCTTCAAAATATCCCTGCAAAATTTTCTGCTCCGTGCATACCATCGGGAGCCCGGTTCCGACCACGATCACGCCGATCAGCCGGTCGCCTGTCAAATCGATTCCCTCCGAAAACAGACCGCCCATCACGCAGAACGCCACCAGGGAGGTATCACGTTCAGCTGTTCGTTCGGGAGAAAATTTCTGTAAAAATGCTTCCCGTTCCTCCTCGGTCATGTGAGAATCCTGGACCAGGATTTCCATGCTTTTTCCGTTTTTCCCGGAATGATTTTTCATTTTTTCATTATCATCCAATTCAACATTCTGATACGCATATTCCCCTTCACACACCTCACGTACCCGGTTCATATACTGATACGATGGAAAAAACACAATATAATTGCCCTTTTTCACACTTGCCATCGTCTGGATGTAGTGCAGCACCCGCCGGTATTCCGTCTCATTGCGCCGCGTATACCGGCTCGTCACATCCGTCGCCGCCAGCAGAAGACGCCGCTCCTGCGGAAACGGGGACGGCACATAGACCGTATAGTCCTCCTCCTGATCCGACAGAAGCATCCGGTAATACCGGAGCGGCAGAAGCGTTGCCGAGAAAAAGACCGCCGCTTTCCCTTGCGACAGGCACTGCGCCAGATTTTCAATCGGATTGACACAATAAAGCCGGATGACAAATTCGCCGGACGGCAGAAGTTCCGTATAAATCCTGTAATGCTCATCGACCCGCTCATACATATTTAAAAAATGTCGCACCGAAAAATAAAAATCCAGAATCGTGTCCCGTCCATCTTCTCCGCCCGGCTTTTCCAGATACTTTTCCATTTCTCCAAAAACACTGTTTAACACTGAAACCAGATGTCCGGCATCCTTGAGCAGCTGGTAGCCGCCGCACTCCCGCTTCATCTCCAGAAGCGCCTTATTTAACCTTGTAAGCTGCCGCCCCAGCGCCGGCGCACGATGTCCCAGTACCTTTTTCGTCAAAAGCACTTCTTCCTTTATAATAGAAGCACTATACATTTCCCGCGCGCGCGATACCAGATTGTGGGCTTCATCCATCAGGAAGAAATAGTCCCCCTCCGCCCCATCCGCAAAATAACGTTTCAGCGCACATCCGGGTCAAAGACATAATTATAATCACAGATGATCCCGTCCACAAACGAAGAAATATCGAGGCAGAACTCAAACGGGCAGACCTGAAATTTTTCCGCATACTCTAAAATTACCGAACGCGTAATTCCAAATTCCTGATGCAAAATTTCATACACCGCATCGTTGACACGGTCAAAATGCCCTTTCGCACGCGGGCACATTTCCGGATTACACACCGGTTTTTCCAAAATACACAACTTTTCCTTTGCCGTGATCGTGACCGAACGAAAATACAGCCCGCGTTCCCGCAAAATCGCCAGCGCCTCTTCCGCCACCGTCCGCGTGATCGTCTTCGCCGTCAGGTAAAAGAGTTTCTGCCCATGCCCTTCCCCGATCGCTTTAAGCGCCGGAAATACCGTCGAAAGTGTCTTTCCAATCCCGGTCGGGGCCTGGACAAACAGCCTGCGCCCGCGCTCCAGCGTCCGGTAAACCGCCACCGCCAGCTCCCGCTGTCCCGCCCGGTACGGATAGGGAAATTCGAGCGCCTTGATTGATTCATCACGTCGCAGCCCGTTGTGATAGAGGTAACGCGCCCATTTGACATATTCATGGATCAGACCAGCAAACCATTCGGAAAGTTCGTCCATCGTCTGGATCTCCTGAAAGCGGCGGATCTCCTCCGTCTCCAGATTACAGTAGGTGAGCTGCAGTGTCACTTCGTCCAGCGCTTCCTGTAATCCATAGATATAGCCATAACAGCGCGCCTGCGCCATATGCACGCCAACCGCTTCTTCCAGACAGTTTACATCCTGGTAAACACACTTGATCTCATCGATCGTGACATCTTTTCCATCCCGGATGATTCCATCCGCACGCCCCTCGACCACGATCTGGAATCCGTCCTCCTCCACCGAATGGCGCAACGACACCTCCGCCTGATACCCTGAGCCCATCCGCCGCTGTATCTTCCGGTGCATCCGTCCTCCAGCTAACATCGCCTCTTTCTGTGCACCCGCCGTGCGCCGGTTATCAATATCCCCTGAACGCAGAACGAACTCAACCAGATTGCGGACGGAGATCCGTATCTGCCTGCCGGTCAGCTCCATGTGTGGTTCCTCCCTTCCCCATACATGTACTCTCGGAATCTTTCTGTGCTTGATTTTGTGAAATGATTTTTTGTCAGTTGTGCCCAAATTTCTGAGGCGTACGCGGTGCGTACGTTGATGAAATTCGGGTGCGGCTGGCGGAAAATCAGCCACAAAAGCACGTGCAGAAAGACTCCGAGAGTACATATATATGTCTATCAAAAAGACTGCAGACACCATCTTCTCTCCGGCACCCGCAGTCTTTCTTTATTTTCGTACTATCAACTTTTCTTTCATCATACCGATTCGGGTCATACATATCCTTCTAAAATATCTATGTTCCGCTTGAACCAGCCTTCCAGCCCTTTTATGCCGCTGTCACATTGTTCGCTTCCATCGTGTCAAGGAACGCCTCATACTCTGCATCCTCGCCCGTGTACTCAACGGTCAGAATCTGTGTCAGATCCAAACTCATAACTCCCAGAATCGACTTGGCGTCAATGACAACACGGTTATAAAAAACATCAATATCAAAATCGCATTTCATAGAAGCATTGACAAATTTCTTTGCATCTTCTATCGTTTTCAGCATAATTTTTCTCTGTTTCATAATAAACAACTCCTTTTTCCTGAATGTACCAACAGAATTTTTCCCTCCGTTTTTTAGGCACATTTAAAACCATAAAGATTTATTCAGTGTTTATAGCATGATTTTTGTCGAATGTCAATTTGATTTCTTTTATACCGCATATTTTTAATACATGATTTTTACCAAAAAAGCAGCGTGTTTCTTGGTAAAATATTCCGACGTCTAGAACTATCGTCGTATTCATTTCATGATATATTGTCATTATTTATATACATCAAATGGTTTAGCGGATTGTTTTTGGGCAGTTGAACTAAATATTCATTGTGATTTTCCACCCAGCATGAGCACACAAATTCTCTTTTACTAAATTATCCTGATCTCTAGTTTCCATATAAAATGATGAATGATACTTAATAAATGGAAAAAAATATATTAAATCAAAAAAAATGAAAAATTATAAAAAAATTGTTGACTTTTCGTTATGGCTATGATATCATAACTGAGTCAGCAGCGAAGGGGAATAGTTCAATGGCAGAGCAACGGTCTCCAAAACCGTTAATGGGGGTTCGAATCCCTCTTCCCCTGCTTCTAAAGGCGTCAGTGATTCAGAGATGAGTCATTGGCGTTTTTTGTTTTTTTAAACATTCAAGTCGAACGTCCATGAGACTTGGCGCGTGATTCTGGTCAGAGAAGCTGACATATTCCTATCAGAATCACTGCGCATCCTCGCGGAGCGTTTATCTCAGTCGGAGACCTAACTCCCACTGAGACAAATTTGCTGTTACTCACATTACGCTAATATTATTTTTCTTAAATTTTCCCAAAATCCAAGCAACCTACAGCAGCCCAATCGCCTCCCGCACATTTGCCACCCCTTCCAGCCGGATATCCGACCTTGGTTTCAATTTACTGACATTGACCATCGGAAGAATGCATCTTGTAAATCCCATCTTGACTGCCTCATGGACTCTCTGCTCTGCCATCGAGACGGCGCGCACCTCTCCGGAGAGTCCGACCTCGCCAAATACGATCGTTTTCTCGTCCAGCGGACGGTCTTTATAGCTGGAAATCAGCGCCATCACGATCGCAAGGTCAAGCGCCGGCTCGTTCATCTTCATGCCGCCTGCAATGTTGACATACGCATCGTACCCGGACAGGCATAACGGCATCGTTTTTCCAACACTGCCATGAGCAGGTTCACACGGTTGTAATCGACGCCCGCTGCCGTCCGCCGCGGCAGTCCGAAATTCGTCTTTGACACCAGTGCCTGCACTTCCAGAAGAATCGGGCGGGTTCCCTCCATCGAGCAGGCAGTCACCGCACCGGATGCCTCCGCCGGGCGCCCTTCCAGCATAAATTCGGATGGATTCGGCACCTCCGCCAGTCCTTCCTCCCGCATCTCAAACACGCCGATCTCATTGGTCGAACCGAAACGGTTCTTCACTCCCCGCAGAATCCGGTAGGACGCATGGCGATCGCCCTCAAAATATAGCACTGTATCGACCATATGTTCCAGCATACGCGGTCCCGCCACAACGCCCTCTTTCGTCACATGACCGACGATAAAGACTGTCACACCCAGTCCTTTTGCGAGCTGCATCAGGACGCCGGTGCACTCTCTTACCTGGCTGACACTGCCCGGTGCGGAACCTGCCGCCTCGATAAACATGGTCTGGATCGAGTCGATCACGACTACATCCGGGCGTACCTCCCGGATCACCTCCGCGATCGTATCCAGGTTCGTCTCACTCAAGAACGAAAGTGGTCCGCGCACCGTCCCGATCCGGCTTGCCCGCAGTTTGATCTGTTTTAATGACTCCTCGCCGGAGACGTATAAAACCTTTTGTTCCTGTCCTGCCAGGTTCCGGCAGACCTGCAGAAGCAGGGTTGATTTTCCGATTCCCGGATCTCCGCCGACCAGTACCAGGGAGCCACGCACCACGCCGCTTCCAAGCACCCGGTCAAGTTCTGCAAATCCGGTTCTCGTCCGATCCGTATCGGAAAGCTCAATTTCATCTAAGCTGACCGGCTTTGCCTGCGCGCCAGCCCGTTTCCCCGGTGCCGCCGTCAGCGAAGCCGCTGCCGCATACCGCCCTGCTGCCGTACCGGATGATGCCGGTGCGGACGGCGCTTCCACCATCGTATTCCACGCCTTGCACGCCGGGCACTGCCCCATCCATTTGGAAGATTCATAACCGCATTCCCTGCAGAAAAATCCCGTTGATTTTGCCTTTGCCATGCTGATTCCTTTCCAAACACTTCTTCTCATATTTCTTATTACACAAAAAGCTGCTGCATGGCGGAAACCGGCCTCCGGCGCACACGCCCGCCATTCCTGCCATGCAACAGCTTTCATCTCACGCATTGTAACTTGTACGTAACGTTTTGTTTTTCTTTTCCTTATCTGGCTTCAATCCGGATTGCGGTTGCCTTGCCCGGGTTCAGCTCCACGCTCAGTACCAGTTTGCCGCTGACGTTGGTCTTCATGCCACCAACCGATACGCCGTCTACATATACCTCATACTCACGCTCATCCTCTAACTGAATGGTAATCTGAGCATCCTTCTCGCCCTCAACCGAAAACTGTACGGAAGTATCTCCCGCCTGGAAATGATTGACTGCCGTGCCCGGTACCGACTCATATACGAACATTCCGTTGCGCTCCAGCTTGGTAATCTCGCCGAATGTTTTTACCTTATAAAGATCGCCCTGAAATTCAAAATCCTGCAGCTTGGACTTTGCTGCTAACATATAATTGCCAAAACTGATGGTTCCGTCATCCTCGATGCGGATTAACTCGCTAACTACTGGCATAATGCTTTATCCTCCTAGTATCCTTTTAATCAATATCGCAACTGCTCCGCACTTACACAGTTACTCAGTAGTATTATTTTAACACACTTCGACCGGGTTTACCAGTCTTTTCGCTTCCAGCCCTTTAGACCGTCTCAAATTTCAGCTGATCGCCATCTTTTTCAATCCGAACCTCTGTTTTTTTCCGGATCGTGCCTTCCAGGATCTTCTCAGAAAGCTGATCCTCGATCTGCGTCTGGATCGTCCGGCGCAACGGTCTTGCACCATATTTGGAATCATATCCCTTATCTGCCAGGAAATCGATCGCATCATCTGTGATCGTGAGCGTCATTCCAAGCTGATCCTCCGTCCTTTTCTTGATGCCGCGCAGCAGAATGCCCGCGATCGTCTTGATATTCTCCTTCGTCAGAGGATGGAATACTAAAATCTCATCGATTCGGTTTAAAAACTCCGGCTTAAACATCCGGCGCACTTCCTCCATCACGCGCTCTTTCATAAACGCATAATCCGCTTTCTCACCGCTCTCCGACGAGAATCCAAGCCGCTTCGGGGAAATAATATTTTCAGCGCCCGCATTGGAGGTCATAATCAGAATCGTGTTCTTGAAATCCACCTTCCGTCCCTGTGCGTCCGTAATGTGTCCGTCATCGAGGATCTGCAGCAGAATGTTAAATACATCCGGATGCGCTTTTTCAATCTCATCAAAGAGAATAACCGAATATGGATTGCGACGCACCTTCTCGCTGAGCTGTCCGCCCTCCTCGTAGCCAACATATCCTGGCGGCGAACCGATCATCTTGGAAACGCTGTGTTTCTCCATGTACTCCGACATATCAACGCGGATCATCGCATTTTCCGTGCCAAACATCGCCTCCGAGAGTGCCTTGGAAAGCTCTGTTTTTCCGACACCCGTCGGCCCCAGGAACAGAAACGAACCGATCGGCCGTTTCGGATCCTTGAGTCCCACACGACCACGGCGGATCGCACGCGCCACGGCGGATACAGCTTCCTCCTGTCCGACCACACGCTCATGCAGAATGGACTCCAGTTTCAACAGCCGCTCTGACTCTTCTTCTGCCAGCTTGCGAACCGGGATCTTCGTCCAGTCAGAAACAATGTCCGCAATCTCATTTTCACCGACCACTAACTTGCGTGAATTTTTCTCTTTTTCCCATTTTTCACGAATCTTTTCAATCTTTTCATGCTTTTTCTGCTGCTTCTTCTTGATCTCACCGGCTTTCTCATAGGCTTCAGCCTTGATCGCCTCTTCCTTCTGGTCTTCGAGTTTTTTGATCTCCGCTTCGAGCTTTTTGATCTCCTCCGGCTCCGTATATACAGTCAGACGTAGCTTCGAGGATGCTTCATCGATCAGATCGATCGCCTTGTCCGGCAGGAAACGGTCATTGATATAGCGGGCAGACAGGCGCACCGCTGCCACCAGCGCCTCATCCTGGATCGTCACCTTGTGGTGCTCCTCATAGCGGCTGCGAAGCCCCTTCAAAATCTCGATGGATTCCGCCTCCGTCGGCTCATCCACCATAACCGGCTGAAACCGGCGTTCCAAGGCCGCATCTTTTTCGATGTATTTGCGGTATTCTTCCAGCGTCGTCGCACCAATGAGCTGAATCTCGCCCCTCGCCAGCGACGGTTTCAGGATATTAGAGGCATCGATCGCGCCCTCCGCGCCGCCTGCGCCGATGATCGTGTGAATCTCGTCAATAAACAAGAGCACATTTCCACTCTCCCGCACCTCGGCAAGTACCTTCTTAATCCGCTCTTCGAACTCACCGCGGTACTTGGATCCTGCGACCATGCCGGACAAATCGAGACTGACAACCCGCTTTTTCGCGATCGTCTCCGGTACATTGCCGGAAACAATGAACTGTGCCAGACCTTCCACAACCGCCGTCTTTCCGACGCCTGGTTCCCCGATCAGGCACGGATTATTCTTCGTCCGGCGGCTTAAAATCTGAATAACACGTTTCATTTCCCGTTCCCTGCCGATGACTGGATCGAGCTTTCCGTCCCGCGCCATCTGGGTCAGATCCCGGCTGAAATTGTCCAGATTCGGTGTATTGCCTTTCTCCGGGCGCACCCGTCCTGCTGCCGCATCTTCCGCTGCCTCGGACGGCGCATCATCGCCCATAGCCCCCATCAGATCCACATATAATTTCTGAATATTAACATTCATTGTATTGAGTAAACGGCACGCAGTTGATTTCCATCCTTGATGATAGCAATCAGGATGTGCTCCGTTCCAATCAGAGGCGCTTTGAAAAAAACCGCCTCATCATAACTCGCCTGCAGCACGGCGCGCGCCCCCGGCGTATACTCAATCTGTCCCTCTACCTGAGTCGCCACTGCCGGGCTTATCAGACGCTCCATCAGTTCCATGACACGCTCTTCTGTCACATCATGTTCTGCCAGAACCGCTGCCGCCACGCCAGTTTCCTCTTTTATCAGTCCTAAAAGCAGATGCTCCGTCCCCACATAGCCGTGTTCCAGCTCCTGCGCTGTCTCGACTGCCAGACGGATCGCTTCTCTGGCTTTCTGAGTAAAACGATCGATCATTTTACTGTTCCTCCTGTTTCTTTTTACTTTACACCAGCTTCGGCAGTTCCTCCCGCAGATACCGCGCCCGCTCTGCCTCCAGTTCCTCACGTCCCAGCGGCTTGCTCGAACGTTTCTGTAAGTTTGCCGGCTGGATGCCGATCATCAGGCGGTAAATGCTCACAAATTCTGCCGGTTTTAACAGCCCGTCCGCGATGCCCGCCCAGACATGAGATAGAAATGTCATCGCTTCCTTGAGCGTCATCCGGCGCGCATATTTCAGAACGCCGTAGGACTTGTACGCCTCATCCTCCCGCTCCAGGCGGTGCCTCGACAAAGAAACCTCGCGGAACTGATTTTCCTGCGCCGAGAGCTGCCCCGCCACGTTGGCTACCAACTCCAGAATCTCCTGTTCGGTGATGCCGAGTGTCTTCTGATTGACTACCTCGTACAGATCGCCGTAGTTTTCATTGCCTCTGCCATAAACGCCGCGCACGGTCGTGCCGAAACGTCCCATATCGCCCAGAAGTTCCTGAAATTTCTTATTCATCGTCAGAGACGGCAGATGCACGACCACAGACGCCTTCATTGCTGTTCCGACATTCGTCGGATAGGACGTCAGATATCCATATTTCTCATTAAATGCATACGGAATCTTCTCGTTGATATAATCATCCAGCGCATCCGCTTTTGCATAACATTCTTGCAGATCGAGTCCCGATGCCAGCACCTGTAAACGGATATGATCGTCCGCATTTAATACCATGCTGACCCGCTCATCCTCCGAACAGAGGATCCCGCCCGGCGTCGTCTTCTCCGCCAGCGTGCGGTTTAAAAGCCGCCGTTCCCGCAATGCGGTGCGGTCAAGCTTCTCCATCAATTCCAGATCTTCATATTCATAAAACTGACCGTCCCGGTCACCCAGATCGCGGAAATTCTGTTTTAAACGGGCGATCATCGTCCGCGCCTCATCCGGCTCCAGACGACTCGGAAATTTATATTCTTCCCAGTTCCGAGACAGACGCACCCGGCTGGAAACGATATTGGACGCATCATTCGCCACTTCCTCAAACCATTTCGTCATGTCTCATCTCTCCTTCCAGACTGTGTATCTTATCCCGGCAGGCAGCAGCCGTCTCATAGTCTTCTTCCTGCAACGCCGCTTCCAGCCTGCGTTTCAGCTGCTTAATCTGCTCTTCCGGGCTGAATTCCAGTTCTCCTTTCTTCGTCACCTCTGCAGCCGCCTGACTGCGCGGCTGGATCTTCGGATGTTTGCCGGTATGGCTCGAATTTTCCTGCAATTTCTTAATTTTCTCTCCAAGCAACGGATCAAACACATGATAACAGTCCGCGCATCCGAAACGGCTGTTCTTGATAAATTCTTCATACGTCGTGCCGCAGGTCGGGCATACCACATCCTCTTTCGGTGCCTGGCTGGCAGACGCATCCGTCAGTCCCAAAAGGCTCGAAAGCAGTTTTCCAAGCGGAAATTCTCCCTCAATCAGTGCCGAGTACGGTCCCAGATCCATCTCTTTCGCGCACTGGGCGCAGAGATTATGCTCTGTCTTGACGCCGTTAAACACTTCTGTATATTTAATATTCGCTTCGCGAATCCCACATTTCTCACACAGCATGATTTATCCTCCCAACATACACATCCCGCAACGGTTCCAATACACAAAAACCATCGCCCGCAGCCGGAACCTGCTATTCCGCTGTAAATGCGTCATAAATGGAATCCACCAGATTGTGAACCTCCTCGCGGCTCACATTTTTACAGACACCTCTTGCCAGAATTACACTGAGATCCCGGCGCATCTCCGAGATCGTCCGCATCTTATCCGTGTCAAGTGCAATCACTGCCCCGCGGCGGCGGTCCACACGCAGAAAACCTTCCTGTTTCAGTACAGAATATGCCTTGTTGACCGTGTGCATGTTAATTCCGATGTTATCCGCTAACTGGCGCACGGATGGCAGCGTATCGCCCTCCCGGATCTGGTCGGTCGCAATCCCGATGATGATCTGGTTTATGAGCTGAATATAAAGCGCTTCCTCACTGTTAAAATCAATCTCTACAATCATACTCCACCATCTTTCATTCTGACGGCAGACCCCGTTTCTAAATACAGTCAGCCGCCTGTTTTATCATTTGTTATATAGATTGTATAACAAACAGATGTTTTCGTCAACTGTAAAACTGTGTTAATTGTGTGAACTTGTTACTATTCACGGATAGGCACTTTTGGAACTGAAAGTGCCGTAAGAAAACGTGGTGGCAGCAGGAATTTGCCGTATTTAAATGCGAAGCCACGGCAAATTCCGTTACTGGGCACGTATGCGTGAACAGTAACGTGAACTTGTTACAAAAAAATCGATATAAAAGAAAAGACAGATACCCGCCAGAAATCTCCTGGACAGATATCCATCTTTTCCTCTTTTATTTACTGCGGATCGTCGATATACTCAAATCCATCCTCATCACGCCGATCCCGCTCTAACCGGGCTTTTGCCTCGCGGGCGCGTCTGGATCGCTCTGATTCCGACTCATATCTCGTTGGGCGATCACCGTATTCCTCCCGTTCCAGCGTGTAGTAAAGCTCCGAGCGGGATGCCGGGCGCACATAAATCGCCGGGCGCGCATTCCGGCGTTCTCCCGATGCTGCAGACTCTTTCGCCGCACGATGCGCCGATGCAGGCGTGTAATCGCGCTGCAGGCGGCTTTCTTTTGCTGAAACGGCACGTTCCCGTTCTGTGCGTCGGCTTTCTGCCACTGCCTGGCGTTCCCGCTCTGCGCGGCTTCCGTCTGCCGAAGTTCTGCGCGGACGCTCTGAATGGCTTTCCTCTGCCGCATCTCTGCGGGTGCGCTGCAGACGTTCTTCTTCTGATGCCTCTCTGCGGACACAAGCCGGACTGCTTTCTTCTGGCATTTCTCTACGAACGCGTTCGGAACGATTTTCGCTTCCTGCTTCCCGGCGGCGTCTTTCCTCCGGCATCCGTTTTGCGCGGTCTGCCGATGCTGCCTCCATACTCCGCTCTCGGCGAACAGGCTGGGACGCGCGCTCATCTTCCCTTGTCCGGCGGACCGGCTGCATCTCGCGCTCCTCTTCCCGCTCCCGGCGAACCGGTCTTGTCTCCAGCGTCTCTTGGGTTCGGCGCGCACTCCGACGCCCTTCCTCCATCCGCTCTGCGGACGGGCGGCGTCTGTCATCCGCTGCCATGCGCTCCTTCTCTCTCCGCGCTGCCGGTCTTGCCGGCATCATTTCCCCATCTTCTCTCTTGTCGCGCCCAGTGCCTCGTTTCACCCGTGCGTCTGCCGCCGGTCGTGCATTCGGCGATGACGGACGACGCTTGGACCTCTGTCTGCCTCCGGCTGCCTGCGCTTCCTCTCTCCACTCTTTCCGCTTGAGCAGAAGATTGATCACGATAAAGAACAAGATTACACACGCTACGCCCAGAACCGCAAGCATGACAAAGCGGATATTATAATCCCTGCAAAGTGCGTTGTACTTATCTACAATCTCTTCCACTTGTGCATCATCGTATTTAGTTGCCAGAGACGGGTCTTCAAAATACCGCTGGAAGGTCTTTTCTGCAATATCATACCGATACAGCGACTTCTCGCCGCTCTCATTCATACCATATACGACACAATACTTCTGCTGTTCATCGCTCTTCCACACCCAGCCCTGCACTTTATACGTGCCGTTTAACTGAATGGTCGTCTCCATAAATCCATCCGGAATCTGAACCGACTCATCCGGTGGAAGCACCAGAATCGACTTTGCTGTCACATCGATCGTCACATACGGCGATAACACACCGGATTCCGGTATATAAATATAAAATGCACCATTTCCATCGGCACCCTGCAAATACAAAAGCGTCAGGTCATTGCCATTTCCACATTGGACCTCTGAACCGCCATAAGTACAGGTAGACTGCGTATATCCTTCCGGAAGCAGGGAGGCATCAAATTCCGTCGCCACCGTATAGGAAACGCCGTCTATTTCCACATCCAGCCCGTTTTTCACAACCGGCGTTGTCCCAACTGCCTCTGTTTCAGCCCCTGTCTCCGCCTCTGACGGCACATCGACCGTATCGAGCTTATTGACTGTGATCGTGTAGCTCTTAGTTGTCTGTCCATCCTCCGCCGTCACCTTGCAGACAACGGTATTAGCACCTACCTTTAAGCCGGAATCACCGCTGACAAGGACTTTCGCCTTGCTGTCCTTCGCACTCGCGCTGACCGCCAGCTTATCGACGCTGGCTCCTACCTGCGCCGTATAGGAAGTCACATTTGGCGAAAATGCAGGGGAAAGTGTTCCTGGAGAAATCTTCAAGGACGAAAGCGCCGCTTCCGCCGAGGAGGTTGCCGGTGCTTTTACTTTGACGCTCGCCGTCCCCGTTTTAGAAACTGTGACTGCCTGTGCATCTGAGTCATAGACTTCATAACTTCCCACAGAGATCGAAGTATTTCCCGCCTGCACTGCCTTGAATTTCAGCGTATAGGAAAATGCCTTCGTCGAATTGGAATCCATCGTTCCAACCAGGCGGACTGAACCTGCACCGCCGCTTGCGTTATTTCCGCTCACAAACTCAATGACCGACGGATCATAGGAAAGTACCACGTCGGATGCCCCTAGATTTCCATCCTGAGAGGAGATCTTCACATTGACGCTGAACTCCTGACCCACCGTCGCACTCGGATCGGAAAATGAAATTTTTGCGCTGGATGCATAGGCGCTGATCCCGCCAACCGGCGCCGCCACCGTCAGCATACCTGCCGCAAGTATACCTAATATGATATTTTTAAACCTTTTCATTCAACTGCCCTGTCCTATATTCTTTATTGGTAACGGTCCCATATCTGCACCGTTCCCTTTCTTTACAAATTTTCACGTACCCGCTGCCATCTCTCAAGACCAGCCGCAGGTACGTGAAATATCCCTACAGTCCCAGAATCTTCTTCTGCATCAGAAGAATATCCAAAATATCTACTTTTCCATTTCCATTTAGGTCGGCGCGCGCGATTTCCTCCGCTCTTAACTTTCCAAGTCCCAGTATCGACCGCTGTGCCAGCAGGATATCCATGATGTTCAGCTTACCGTCGCCGTTGACATCCCCGCGCACCGACGATGCCGCATGCGTTCCCGATGTGGACTGGGATGGTGCCGCCGCGCTGGTCGGCGACTGGCTCCCCTGCGGACTGCCGGCGCTCCCGACAGACTCCCCATTTGGCGCAATCAGGGTTCCGGAACTGCCGCTCCCAAATCCATTCACATTCGATCCCGGTGCAGACTGCCCGGAAGGAGAGCTTCCTGGACTGCTTCCCGAAGAGGTCGGACCGACAATCTGCACATCCGAACCGCCGGAGGAAGAATTTCCTGAACTGCTTCCTGAAGACATGCCCGGTCCCGTCGCCGGACCGCTAGAGCTGCTTCCAGAGGAAACGCCGCTTCCAATCGAGCTTGAGTAGGTCGGACCGCCTGACTGGCGCACTACGTGAAGGACGTAATTTCGCAGATTTCCATTTGCCGCTTTGACCGTCACGGTGATCTCATTGACACCGCTCTGCAGATCGACCGTTCCCGTTCCGGCAATCGTTGCCTTGGAATCAATCGCGCTCGCTGCTACCGTCACGCTTGCCACCGACGGATCCACTATCAGATCGTAGGACTCTGTATCTCGGTTAAAGGTCGGTGTCAGTGCAAATCCATCGACACCCAGCGCCGACAGCTTGTTGTTCGGGCTGCCGTCCAGCGTCGGTTTGACGCAGGCGCCCGCCGGCATATTTTTATACACCGGAATCGAGAACTCAAGTGTTGTATTTGCCAATGCCGTGATCTTCGAAAGCGTCAGTCCTTCGGCAGCTGCCGCCTGCACGTTCGTCATGTACTGGTGTTTATAAAGGTTGCTGCCCTGCACATTAAATTTCTTTAAGTACAGCGTATCCTGCCCTTTTTTCACATAATTCTCGCCATAATAAACCGAACCGCCGCGGATCGATTTCTCGATGCTGTTCCACGGGCGCAGATAGCTTCCCGACTGGGATGCCCACCAGAGTCCGCGTTCTACCGCACTCATCGAGCCGGACTGATATGCCTCTATATTAAAGAAGTTATAATATCCCTGATAGCCGGACACCGTTCCGGAAATACTGCGTCCGGTTCCCTGGCTGCCCTGTTCCTGCAGAATCATCGACGCCAGAATATATGGATTGACTCCCGATTCGGATGCCGCATTCATGATGATATCTACATAGGAAGTGCCGATTGCAGACTGCTGCGCCACTCCCGTGGAAGTTCCCGAACTGCTGGAAGTGCCACTTCCCGGCGCACTTGTTCTTCCGCTGCTGGTTGAACCAGAAGTTGTTCCGGTTGTGCTGCTTCCCGGTGCGCTTGTACTGCCACTGGTGGTTCCAGCCGTGCTGCTGGTTGTCCCCGATGACTTATTCGATGTGCCGCTGCTGACCGGCGCCGTCTCCCCGTCTGCATTGTTGGAAGAAAATCCATCTCCCGCCATGCCCGGTCCATTGGTCGCTGCCACCCGCTCCGTCTTATGATCGCTGATCGAAGCAATCGGAGACGACAGACCGGCGCTGCTTCCGCTCGAACCTGACGAACTTCCCGGTCCCGTCGCTGAACCGGAAGAAGAGCTTCCTGAACTACTTCCCGTACCGGCCGATACCGACGAGCCGCCCGACACCGTGCCGGAAAGGAAGGTTCCGCTCACCATGTTCTGCAGCCCCGTCTTCGTGTGAAGCGAACTGTCATACGACTGTTTCATGAACTGGTAAATATATTTATCATTTAAGAAATTCCGCGGATCCATATAATAGGCGATAATATCCGAAGACGCCTGTACCCAGGAGCTTCCGTCAAAACCCGGCCAGGTTCCGGTTCCCCAGTCATACGCACCTGTCTCGGTCGATTTCCAGGACGAAATGCTGCTGCTCGCAACCAGGTTCCGCCCGATCACGCTTTCATTTTTCAACGCTGTGTTCCAATCCAGATTCGTCTGGAACGCCGTGAACGTCCAATTCGGATATTGTGCATGCAATTCCCGGAGCCCCTGTTTATAGCTCTCCGGAAATCCCTGCTTTGTCAGATAGCTTTCAAAATCCGAATCCGATTTGATCGCCGTCGGAAACTTTATGTATTTGCTCGAAACATACCCCGTCTGCTCACCGCCGCTTCCGCTATATCGTATCTGATACCATACGACGCCATCCGTTCCCGTCTGCTCACCAAGTACTGTAACCGGTGCGCCCTTGGACAGCTTCGCTAGTGCCTGATACGAAGTGCCCGGACCACTCCGGACATTCAGGTTTGTCGCATTGACCGACGCGGTTCTCTCTTCCGCATAGCTGACGATCCCCAGCAAAGACTCTGCTGCAGTACCTGCCAGCCCTGGGTTGACCGCCATCACAGCGCCCAGCAGAAACGCCGCCGCCCGTTTCCCCAATAACTTCCATTTTTTCATCCGTCTATCTCCTCATTCTGCTGCGTTTTCTGCAATTCATCCCCCGCAGCGGAATTCTTATTCTGTCTGCCGCCGCATTTCCAGACAGCCGCTCGACTGTTTTCCATCTTTTTCACGTTTTTACAATCGTATCTATTATAATGAAAAAAGACCATATGTGTCAACCTTACCGAAAAAACTTCGCAAAATTTGGGGTCTTTGCGCGAAATTGTAAGATTTCCTTAATTTTTAGAAGCAGTATAGGTTGGCTTTGAAATGTTTTCCGGATATATGATTTTTGAATGCATGACCGCATGAAAAAGAATGTGCCTTGGCACATTCTCGCGCCGAGCGCGGTCGCTTGCGACATGTTTCTGCTTCGCGCGAGTGCGCATCCTCGCGGAGCGTTTTTTTGTTTCATAGGACATAATTTCCTATGAAATAAAAAAGGGAGTGCCAACCCGGTACACTCTACCGATTCTGGCACTCCTTTTGGCTCAAAATCCTTAAATTCTTTTTAGCTTAGATCTGGTAAGACTCGCTTTTTCTTCCAGCCCAGGTATTGATTCCGTTTCCATCCATCTCCTCAGTGGACACCGGTGCTTTCTTTACTTCCGGTGCAGCCGCTTTCAGGATTTCGCGTTTCTCAACCGGCGGTTTCTTTGCCGGACGGGACTCGAAGAACTCTTTTGCTACCTGTGGGAACAGTGCATAAGTCAGGACATCCTCATCCTGCTGCTTCCACTGCTTCATCTCCGCCTCAATCTTCTCAAGCTGCGGCTCGATCAGATCTGCCGGACGACAGGTGATCGGTTTTGCATCGCCGATTGCTTTCTTCTGAACTTCTTTGTCGAACGGCTTTACAGTCTGTCCGAACTCGCCCATCAGAAGTTTCTTGGATTCCTTTGTGAACATCTTGTAGCGCTCGCCCATCAGGACATTTAATACAGCCTGCGTACCAACGATCTGGGAAGACGGAGTAACTAACGGCGGCTCACCGAAGTCTTTGCGGACTCTCGGGATCTCTTTCAGAACATCGTAGTATTTATCCTCTGCGCGCGCTTCTTTCAGCTGGGAAACCAGGTTGGAAAGCATACCGCCCGGAACCTGATAACGCAGGGTATTGATATCAACGCCCAGAACCTTGGTATTCATCAGACCACTCTTTAACGCTTCCTCACGCATCGGGCGGAAGTAATCTGCGATCTCCGCCAGTTTTTCCTGATCCAGTCCGGTATCATACGGAGTACCTTTGAAGGTCTCAACCATAACCTCGGTCGCCGGCTGGCTCGTTCCCATCGAGAATGGGGACATCGCGGTATCGATCATGTCAGCGCCCGCTTCCACTGCCTTTAAGTAAGTCATGGCTGCAACGCCGGAGGTGTAATGCGTATGGATATCAATCGGAAGATCAACTGCCTCTTTCAGTGCTTTTACAAGGATCTCTGCATTATACGGAGTCAGAAGACCTGCCATATCCTTGATACACAGGGAATCAGCGCCCATATCCTCGATTCTCTTTGCAATGTCTTTCCAATAATCCAGTGTATATGCATCACCCAGTGTATAGCTCAGCGCTATCTGTGCGTGTGCTTTTTCTTTGTTGGCTGCCTTTACCGCTGTCTCCAGGTTGCGGATATCATTTAAACAATCAAAAATACGGATAATATCAATACCATTGGCAACTGATTTCTGTACGAAATATTCTACCACATCATCTGCATAGTGGTTATAACCCAGAATATTCTGTCCACGGAACAGCATCTGAAGTTTTGTCTTCTTAAAACCATCTCTCAGCTTTCTAAGGCGCTCCCACGGATCCTCCTTCAGGAAACGAAGGCTGGCATCGAATGTCGCTCCGCCCCAGCATTCTACTGCATGGTATCCAACCTCATCCATCTTTCCGATGATCGGAAGCATCTGCTCCGTTGTCATTCTGGTTGCAATCAGAGACTGGTGCGCGTCACGAAGGACAGTTTCCACGATCTTAACCGGCTTTTTCTTTTCATTTGCCATTCTAAAGATACCTCCCAATACACTTTTATTATGAGTCAACTATCTGCGACCTGGCTGATTAAATAATTCACAGCCATATTTTTATCTATTATACCACAAGTTTTCCGATTTCTGGATAGTTTTTTTAATATAATTTCATAAGTAAATTCTATATCGTGGAAATGTGGGTTGTGATTTTTGCTGATGTCAGGGAGCTTTCCTCTGCGCCGCGTGGGGGCGGCTGGAGAAAAAAAATTTCTTGGTCACGTCTTTCTAGTCCGCAGTGCGGCAGCTCGAAAAAACTTCGTTTTTCCTCGCTGTCGGGCATTCGCCCTATGAAAAAAAGAAGCCACACACAGCCGCTTTTGTGTAAACACAACGCTTCTGTGTGTGGCTTCTTTTTTTCGCACTGCTCTTTGCTTACGCAAGTTTGGACTTAGCCAGCTCTGCCAGTTTTGCGAAACCTTCTGCATCGTTGATAGCCATGTCAGAAAGGATCTTGCGGTTCATCTCAACACCAGCCTGCTTTAAGCCGTACATGAACTTGCTGTAGGACAGACCATTGATACGTGCTGCTGCGTTGATACGAGCGATCCACAGCTGTCTGAACTGTCTCTTTCTCTCTTTACGACCAGCGTAGGAGCTTGTAAGAGCTCTCATTACGGACTGCTTAGCTACACGGTACTGTTTGGAACGTGCGCCTCTGTAACCCTTTGCCAGCTTTAATACTCTATTGTGTTTCTTTTTAGCGTTTAATCCGCCTTTTACTCTTGCCATCGGTTATTTCCTCCTTCTTAATCCTCGAATCTTATAAGTACGGTAAAATCTTCTTCATTACCTTGCTGTTTGTAGCATCAGTAACGATGTCTTTTCTAAGATTTCTTTTTCTCTTTGTAGATTTCTTAGTTAAGATGTGGGATTTGTAAGCTTTATTTCTTACTAACTTTCCGGTTCCGGTTGTTTTAAAACGTTTAGCAGCTGCTCTGCTTGTTTTCATTTTAGGCATGGTGTAGTCCTCCTTAATAATAGTTATGTCCTTATATCTAGCGTTTCGCAGAAAGGAACAGTACAATACTTCTTCCTTCTACTTTTGCCGGTTTATCAACGGCTGCGATATCGGCAAGCTTCTCTGCAAAATCGTCAAGGATATACTTTGTCTTTGACATATGTGCCATCTCACGACCTCTGAAACGAAGTGTAACCTTTACTTTATTGCCTTTTTCCAGGAATTTTCTCGCATTGTTCATCTTGGTATTCAGGTCATTTTCATCGATATTCGGGGAAAGACGAACTTCCTTGATCTCGATTACCTTCTGTTTCTTCTTAGCTTCTTTTTCTTTTCTTGCAAGCTCGTATCTGTATTTACCGTAATCGATAATCTTGCAGACCGGCGGCTTCGCAGTCGGAGCAATCTTTACTAAATCCAGTTCCGCTTCTTTCGCTAACTTGTAAGCATCCTTTGCGGACATGATTCCAAGCTGCTCTCCATTTTCGCCAATCAAACGAACCTCTCTGTCTCTAATCTGTTCGTTAATCATTAACTCGCTAATAGTCGTGCACCCCCATGATATGTGATGATTTTGGTTGATTCAGTGTCAAAAAAAATAAGTGAACAGTACAGACCATCCACTTACTCATAATAGGAAATCCAATATAGGAAATTTCTCAAATTTATGAACCCACAGTCACTTGCTCGTGCTGAGGTGAGGTAGATAACCTGCTTTCCTGTCTTCGTGAAGTTGTTTCCTCACAGCTTTTGTTAGTATACTATGGTTTCTTTGGAATGTCAACCGGTTTTTTCGAGATTTTTGAGAAGATTTTTGAGAAGATTTACAAATGATTTTTAAATATGGTTCACGTGTTGCGCAAATGACGGCAACGTACGCAAATACATTTACGGACATACTAAAAACTACCGCCGGATATCATTACCTCTGCCCGGTTTTGCTTCCTTCCTGACAGAATTTTCCATATCCGGCGGCATTTTTTATTTCGAATATTTATGCAATCTTTCTTCTATTAAAAAAGAAAACCGCATCAGTCACCGTTTCTGGAAACTCGAACATTCCGTCTGCATAGAAACTGTCGCATTGCCTCCGGTGATTCCGATGTGTTCCGCGCTGCACCGGCGGTCTGTATTATAAACACAGTTCGTTGCCTCGCACTCTACTTCGAGACGGCTCTCCGGTGTTTTAAAAAGGTTGCGGAATGTGCCGCCTTTCTTCTCGTCGAAGCTGCCACAGCAGGTATCGCATTTATCCTGCGCCGTCTTTCCTTCTACCAGAATGGTATTTTTACAGCAGCAGTTTTCCGCATTGTGCATACATCCGGTTACACTACAATCCAGTTTTGTCATGATTTTTCCTCCTGTTTTCTGACATGCATCACCGAAAGTCTCCTCCGGCATCCAGCCGTCAAACTTTTCAGCGATACACTTTTCAATGTGTCATGGTTTTCGTTGCTGTTCACACATGTATGACCAGTAACGGGATTTTGCCGATACTTCGCATTCCAAATCGGCAAAATCTGCAACCAGAACTGTATCGTACGGAACTTTCAGTTCAGAAAATTCCTGCCTGTGAACAGTTACTGGTTTTTAGATTCAGGAGTAGTATCTGCTTCTTTTTTGGATTTATTCGTGCAAACTAAAACAAACGCATCCATGATTTTATCTCACAGATGCGTCTGCCTGATTTTTTAATTTTTCAAAATTATTTAGCTTCGTCTGCTTTCACAGTCTCACGCAGGTTTTTCTCTTCGATCTCCTTCTGGATAGACTCGATGAAGCTCTCTACACTGCTTGCGCCCTCGTCACCCGCAAAACGGCTGCGGACGGAAACGGTCTTCTCTTCTTCCTCTTTCTGTCCAACAACCAGCATGTACGGGATCTTCTGGGTCTGTGCCTCGCGGATCTTGTAGCCGATCTTCTCGGAACGTGTATCCATCTCTGCACGGATGCCAGCCTCGGTCAGCTTGTCCAGAACTTCCTTGCTGTAATCTGCGTATTTGTCAGAGATCGGAAGAATCTTTACCTGTACCGGTGCCAGCCAGGTTGGGAATGCACCCGCGAAGTGCTCGATCAAGATACCGATGAAACGCTCGATGGAACCAAATACAACACGGTGAATCATGATCGGACGATGTTTCTCGCCGTCTGCTCCGGTGTACTCTAATTCAAATCGCTGTGGAAGCTGGAAGTCAAGCTGGATGGTACCACACTGCCAGGTTCTTCCGATAGAATCTTCCAGATGGAAGTCGATCTTCGGTCCATAGAATGCGCCATCGCCCTCGTTTACCACATACGGCAGTCCCAGCTCTTCCAGAGCGGAACGCAAGCCTTCGGTTGCCATCTCCCAATCTTCATCACTTCCCATGCTGTCTTCCGGACGGGTGGACAGCTCTACGTGATATTTGAACCCAAACAGGGAATATACCTGGTTGATCAGGTGTACAACGCCCTTGATCTCGTCCTTGATCTGCTCCGGTGTCATGAAGATATGTGCATCATCCTGTGTGAAACAGCGTACACGCATCAGACCATGAAGCTGACCAGATTTCTCATGACGATGAACGATACCAAGCTCACCCATACGTAGCGGCAGATCACGGTAGGAACGTGGCTCAGAAGCGTATACTAAAACGCCGCCCGGACAGTTCATTGGTTTAATTGCGTAATCCTCTTCATCGATCACAGTTGTATACATGTTGTTTTTGTAATGATCCCAGTGTCCGGAAGTCTCCCAGAGCTTGCGATTCAGGATGATCGGAGTGGAAATCTCTACATAACCAGCTTTTTTATGGATTTCTCTCCAGTAATCAAGCAGGGTATTTTTCAGTACCATGCCCTTCGGCAGGAAGAACGGGAAACCCGGACCTGCATCGTGCATCATGAACAGGCCAAGTTCTTTGCCCAGTTTACGATGGTCACGTTTCTTTGCCTCTTCCATCATTGTGATGTATGCTTCCAGATCCTCTTTGGTTGCAAATGCGGTCGCATAGATACGGGTCAGCATTTTGTTCTTCTCGCTGCCTCTCCAGTATGCGCCTGCCAGATTCATCAGCTTAAATGCCTTACCAACACCCTTGGTGTTCATCATGTGAGGTCCTGCACATAAGTCAGTAAAATCACCCTGACGGTAGAAGCTAATCTCTGCATCCTCCGGCAGATCCTCGATTAATTCTACCTTGTACGGCTCCTCTTTCTCCTTCATGAACTCGATCGCTTCATTTCTCGGCAGAGTAAAGCGCTCCAGTGGAAGTGCTTCTTTGATGATTTTCTTCATCTCTGCCTCGATCTTTGGCAGATCCTCTGCAGTCAGAGGGGTAGCCGGATCGACATCATAGTAGAAACCGTCTGCGATGGACGGTCCAATCGCAAGTTTTGTCTCCGGGTAAAGGCGTTTTACAGCCTGTGCCATTACATGGCTGGCGGTATGGCGCAGAGCTGCCAGACCTTTCTCATCCTTTGCAGTCAGGATATTTAACTGACAGTCATGGTCGATCACGGTACGGAGATCTTCTTCCTCACCGTCAACCTCACCCAGACATGCCACTCTCGCCAGGCCTTCGCTGATGTCTTTTGCAATGTCGATGATGGACATCGGGCTCGCATATTCTTTGACAGAGCCATCTTTTAATGTGATCTTCATCTTTTTTCTCCTTTTCGTTCTGAAATAATAAAAGCTTCCTGACCAGAAGAACCACGAAAGAATGTGTCTTGGCACATTCTCGCGCCGAGCACGGTCGCTTGCGACATGTTGCTTCTTCGCGCGAGTGCGCATCCCGCGGAGCGTTTTTTGTTTCATAGGACGCAATTTCCTATGAAACAAAAATCCCTTAGCCAGATGTTTCTGACTAAGGGACGATTAATCGCGGTTCCACCCTTATTGAATCGATCGTTCGGATCGATTCCACTTCATTCTGATGATAACGGAATCACCGTTCCCGATTAAGGGACATTCAAAGCTGGTATTCAGATTTGCTTTCCTGTCCGACGCTTCCACCCACAGCCACCTGCCTCTGTTATTTCAGGCTTTTCCTGCGACGCCGTTCTCTGTCCAGTTCCACAATCCTACTGGTCTTCTCAACACTTTCTTTCTATATAGATAAACCCGTTTCTGGTTCATCATTACAGTCTCGATTATATCAGCTGTTTCTATTTTGTCAAGATATTTTTCTCTTGAGTTTTCACTGCATTGACAGACCGCCTCTTTCATGGTATGATAATAAGGCTATAAATATAAGGGCCAGTACCGGTTTCGACAGGGATCATGAAGCTGGTGAAGCTATCCGCATGCGATGCGTTAAATGGCAAACTTAAAATTAAACGCTAACAACAAATTAGCATACGCTGCCTAATTTGGCAGTTGTCAGCCTTAGAGCACTCACACTTTAAGAATCTGGCATCGAATATGTGAGAAACGATGACAGGCGGGTTCCGGACTGTCAGGCGTATCAGGAACTACTGAAGTTCTGAGGATGTTCGTTTCCGCAGGATAGAGGGAATGTCAAAGAACGGACTATGATAGTAGAAGAACAGGGAATTGGTTTTTGGACACGGGTTCAACTCCCGTCTGGTCCACTAAAAAGAACTGCCGCCCAGCAAATCATTTGCTGATGCGGCAGTTCTTTTTCTTATCTATTTTTATTCTGCATCTTTTACCGATTCTGGAATATCTCAATAATCGCCTTCACGATCGCCACCAGCACATTCCACATCCGTTTTAACGGACCTTCTTCACTGCTGCCGTCTGCCTCCTGATCGGAGATATCGGTTGATTCATCATCATCGCTGATCTCATCGGTCCGCAGGACGATCTGCACGCTGTTCGGGGACGGATTTTTCGAGGAGGTAAAGGAAATCTTCTCCGCCTCCGGATCTATGTTCAGGAAGTTGTTCTCATCCTCAAACTTATCGATCTGCTCATCGAGCGTACTCTTCATGTCTTCCCCCGCTTCCCGAACCGCCGCAAGCTGATCGATCAGGGTCAGGTTCTTATCAAGAATCTTCTCCATGCCCTGCAGCGTTGCCTTGGTTCCGGCATCCAGCGAATCACCTGCCGAAATCAGCGTGTCATTCAAAAGACTGAGCATATCATGTGTGGTATAAAGTGCCCTGGTCAGCCGGTTCATCAGTTCTTCAGAATCAGACAGGGAATCCAGCATCGTCGGCACATATTTATCCGTTGTGTCAATCAGGACCCGCATATCATCCAGCAAATTAATCAGTTCATCGGTCGAACTTCTGAGCGCCGATAAAGTCGAACCCGTCTTGCCAGTAATATCTCCCGCCGTCTTGAACGCACCATTCACTTTATTCACAATCGTTTTCGCAGTTTTCTGCGCCTGCTCCACTTTCTGGAAAATGCCCTTCGTCTCTTCCACCAGACTTGCAGCATCCGCAGAATAAGTAGTCGCTGACAGAGACTCCAGCGCCTCCTCTACATCATCTTCTGCATTGCCAATCTCATCTTCCCAGCTCGCATCATTGACACCGCCGCTTCCCGGCTCGCCGGACGGTCCGGCTGTCAGGGCTCCCGCAGAAACCTCGGTTCCAAATGCATTCACCTCTGCATCCTGACCCGAGGAGTTGTCTTCCGAAGCGGAACCCGAATTCTTAGCAGAATCCGTCTCTGCCTTGTCTGCCGTCGAAGCAGGATTCTTCTCTTCCGTCTTTGTCGCTGATTCAGCCGCTTTTTCCGCCTGGTTACCAGCTGCACCAGACGCTATGCCTGCGCCCGCTGCTTCCTGTTCAGCCGAATCTTTACTTTCTGTTCCTGCTGAGCCAGAGGCCGAAGTGCCTGCTGCCATTTCCGCGTCATCCGTGGTATTTGCAGAACCCGTAGTTTTTGCATGATCGGCGGCACCTGCAGAATCCGTGATATCTGCGCTGCCAGCCGCCCCCGCTGTCTGACCATTTCCGTTTCCAGATGCCGCCTCCGACGATACAGATGTCTCTTCCTTCTCCGCACTCTTCATCTTGCGGATCCGTTTCAGCTTCATGCCGTCTAACGTGGCTAAACTCTGATTCAGGCTTCCAATCCCCTGTTCTGTCACCGCCAGGGAGGTATTTCCCTGTCCCAGAAGTTTATCGAGTTCTTCCAAAATTTTCTGGACTTCCGCCGTCCGCTGGACAATATCTTTCTCGATCGCATCCTGCGTCTGCTGACTGACAAGACCCTTATTTAATTCATCCGAAGCCGACCGGAGCGATTTGCTCAGACTTCCCAGGCGGTCATACAGGCGATCCAGTTCATCCTGCATATCTTCCATCGTATTGGAAAGCGCCTGTGTGTTGCTGTTAATATCCGTCACCGCATCGCGCGCCGTCTGTAAATACGGAATCATGACCGTCGTCTGATCCGTGACTGCCTGCAGATCGGCAAGCGCCTGTGTCGAGAGCGCCTCGATCTGTTTCCGGTTAGCACTGACGGTTCCACGCGCCCGATCGAGATTTGCCAGACCGCCTTTCACGCCGGAAACATCCGACTTCATGGATTCCATCGTCTTTAACAGCGCATTCATGCTGTCATACATCTTGTTTCCATCCTCGCGCCAGGTATCTTTCGCCTCTTTCAGATCCTTGATGCGGTTCAGCTCATCCAGGGTCCCCGGAACCATCATCATAATGACTCCGATATTCTCATAATTATCCGTGCCGACCCGGACTGTAAAATCGCCGTCCTCGCCCGGAAGCGCCGCAAACATTGCCGCCTGATAGCTTCCAACCGACTGCACCTGCGCGCCCGACGCATCGACACTATAGCATTTCTCCATATCCACCGGCACCAACACGGTCAACACCATATTATTTTTATAATACGCCTTCGCCTTCTCATTCGGGGTCGCCTTTACATTGACCTCAACCAGACCAGACGCCCCCGCCAGTTTGGATGCATCCGCTTCCACTCCATTAAGTTTATAGGAAACGTCAAACGTCCACGGCAGATCGACGCTGTTTTTCGGCATCGTACACTGATAATAAAAACGCGAATTCTTCTCCGGCAGTTTCCATGTGACGGTTCCATCGCCAATTTCCGGCGCCGTGTCGTCCGTCATGTTGACCACCTTGTCATAGGTACCATAATCGGTATATTCGGTCAATCCATTCGTGGTACAGCCTTTGACCACATTGATCTGCGTTGCCGTTCCATAATAGTCCAGATTGACATACATCGTTTCATCTACCTGAACTCTTGGTGCAGCCGCCCGGACAGGAACTGCCGCACTCGTTACCAGCGTAACCGCTGCCAGCGTCGCCGCCGCTCCTCTTCTAATGATCTTCTTCATGGCTTCCAGCCTCCCTTTTTTCTGTCATCTTCCGTTTCCGGTCTTTTCTTCGTTCTCTCACTTTTCCGAGTAGCCGGAGCTTTCTTCTGTGTTTCTCCCGCGCCTCCGCATCGGAATCTGTTTTCTCCTGAGGACCGCCCGTCTCTGTCATTTCTGTATCTTCCAGCGTTTTCGTTTTAGCTTCGAATTGTTTTCTTTTCGACGTAACTGAATCCACCAGCGGCTTTTTCCCTTTCCACACGGCACCAGCCACGCGTCTTGCCGCCCGTTTCATGCGGGCATGGCGGCGTTCGCGCCGTTTTTTGAAAAACAGATGAATCCTCTCAAATTCGTTCTGCATCAGGATATGATCAAACAATACCAGAAATGCCGGCATCAGGGAGCAGACAAAAAGCATACTAATCAGAGCCCCCCGTCCAATCAAATGTCCCAGATCGCCGATCGCCGCGACACTCGATACCTTGTATACAATATATCCGGCACAGGTCAGGATCGAACCGGATGTCAGAATCGCCGGAATACCAAGATTCAGCGCCCCGATCGCCGCTTCCTTCTTATCCATCGTCTTGCGGCATTCCAGATAATTGTTCGTCGTCAGAATCGCATAATCGACGGTCGCGCCCAGCTGGATACAGCTTACGATAATGTAACCAATGAAAATCATCGTGTCTCCGACGATGTACGGTACCGCCATATTGACGAAAATCGCGACCTCAATCGGAATCATGATAAGGAGCGGAATAATCAGTGATTTAAAACTCCACATGACAACCACAAATACGCCAATCAGCGACATCACATTGACACGGCTGTAATCCTTCGTGATCGTCGTCTGGATGTCCTGTGTGGACGGTGTTGTGCCGACCAGATACGAATTTTCCGGATAATATTTCTTCATGATCGCCTGGATCTCATCCGAGCACTGGTACGCCAGCTTGCTCTCGCCCTTACTCTTAACGTAAATAAGGATTCTCGCATAATCTTTTTTATGTAACTGGCTTGTGATGCTGTACGGAAGGAAATCTTCCGGTACGCCCTCCGGGAGCTGCCCGGACAAGGACGTTACACTCTTCATGTACGGCAGGTCTTCCAGCTCATCCGTGAACTGTTTTTCCTTGATAAAAGAAGTATCCGGCACGATTGCCATCATCATATTGCTTCGTCCGAATTTCGCTGTAATCAGCTCATCATCCTCATATACCGTCGTTCCCTCGCTGGCGCCGACCGCGTCATTTCCGTAGAGGAAATCGTTCATGCTCTGCGCCGTGTATGCCGGGATCGCCAGCACCGCAATCAGAATCAGCACGATGCGGCGGCTGTTGTAGATACCGTGGCTGAGCTTATCAAACGACGGCAGGAACGAACGATGGGATGTTTTCTCAATCATCGGCGTCATACGCAGAATCATCGCCGGCATAAAAAACACCACTGTCAGAAGACTCAGGACAATACCTTTTGCCAGCACGAGTCCCATATCAAATCCGATATTAAACTTCATAAAACACAGAACGATAAATCCGACGATCGTCGTCAGGCTGCTGGCGAAAATGGAGTTTAATGCCTCATTGATCGCGTTGCTTAACGCGGTCATCTGATCCAGTCCCTTTGCCTTTTCCCTCGCAAACGCGTGGCTTAAGAAAATCGAATAATCCATCGAGCAGGCGAGCTGCAGGACCGCCGACACACTGTTCGTCAAAAAGGATATCCGCCCGATAAACAGGTTCGTTCCTTTGTTCAGGACGATCGCCACGCCCATGACCGTCAGATACAGCACCGGTTCAAACCAGGAGTTCGTCGTCACGGTCAGAATCAGGAAAATAACCACGACCGCCAGCGTCATAATCAGCTTCATCTCGCTCGAAACATTTTCCTGCAGCGATTTATTCTGAACCGCCATGCCGACGTAATGTCCCTTGTCTCCGAGAATGTCCTTGATCTCATCGATCGTCTGGGACGTCCTCTTATCCGTGTCGCCGTTTACAAAAACAATATCCATAACCGCCGTATTATCCTTGTAATACTCATCAACACTATTAAAGTTGATAAATGCGTCCGCCGCGTATACGCTGGTCGATGTATCGAGCCACATGACCTGATCGACTTCGTCCAACGCCTCTATTTTATCCTTGTAGGCTTTCGCCTCATAAAGCGAAACATCGTCAATCATGATGCGCCCCGTGCCGGGGTAGCCGAATTTCTCTTCCATCAGGTCCAATCCCTGTTTGGACTGGACGGTCGACGGCAGGTATTCCGTCAGATCATAGTTGATCTCGACAAACGGCGCCATGAGCGCTGATATCAGCACCAGAACCAGAAAGACAATCTCGATCGCCCTGCTCCGCTCAATGATGAATTTCGGCAGGGAGAAGGCTTCTTTTTCCGTCTGTTTTTCTTCTTTGCGTTTATGTAAAAATTTCAGTTTCATGCCTGCTTGCTCCTGTCATACAATGATTGCGATCCTTACCGCATCAAAATAATCATATAATAATGCTTATCGCCGACCTGCTGATGTGCAACACCCATTTCCTTATAATAAATCACCCGGTCCACGCGCTTTTTCTCGTCGCTGTCGTGATTACGCAGAAGCTTTTCTTCTGCCTGCGTCACATCATCACAGTTGATGAGGTAAATCTCCGTATGACGTCTCGCAGTGCTTTCCCCGATGGATTTGAGGTAATCATCAAGTGTGCCTTCATCCGGGATCCGGCTGCTTCCATAACCCTTACTGCGTGCCATCGCCAGGCGGTGTTCGGCGATCTGCTGTAATTTTCCATTTAAAATAAAGCTGGCATCTTTATCGTAATCTTTTTTGTCATCGTCATAGTACTCTTCTTCCTCATCCCCGTCAAACGCGTCCGCCTTCAGCTCATTTAAGCTGTCCGCCATCGCCTGGGTATCTGCATCCAGAAATGCCAGCGTGTACGCGCCGCCGCCCGTGTTTTTCTTCTTTTTGGCGTTCGCCAGGCTGCCGTCCGCGTTGATCGTATACTGCGTCTCATCCTTTGTGAAGGTCGTTCCCTCCATCGCGCCGCTGTCTTTCAGGAAATAGTATTTTCCGTCGATATTCTGCCAGCCGGTCGCCATCGCGCCGTCCCCTTGCAGATAATACCAGGTTCCATTTTCCTGCTCCCAGCCCGTTTTCATCAAACCGTCTGCTCCGAGCAGGTACCATTTTCCGCCCATCTGCTGCCAGCCCGTCAGGTAAGAACCGTCCATTCCCACCAGATAATAACCATTCTCCACCGGCTGCCAGACACCCGCATCATCCGCAAGCACTGTCTGGGCGGCAGACGCTGAGAAAAGGAGACTTACTCCTGCGATTCCTGCCAGCCGTACTATCTTATGTCCCAGAACCGCTTTCAGCGCCCTTTTTAACCCCGGCGCCGTCCGCTTTTCTTCCTTCTTCATCCACAACTTTCTGTCCTTCATACGCTGTCCTCACTCTTCTTTATGCTTATTGATCGGATCCATCTGTTTCCAGTTCCACCCCCCGTGCCGTTAAAAGTGCTCGGAGCATCGCCGCCAGCTCCTTTTCCGAGATCCGGCTGCTGTCAATCAACATATCATAACTTGCTTTATCCGCCCATGTCTTTTTTGCATAAAAATTATAATAATTTTTCCGTATTTTATCCGCTTGTTTGATCAGGTATTCAGCTTCTTTTTCATCTGTCTCGTAACGCCGCATAATCTCCTTCACGCGCGCCTCCATCGGGGCATATATAAATAGAGAAATAAGCCCTTCTGTCTCCTCCAGGATCTTGTCAGCGCAACGTCCCACGATGATGCATGGACCTTTCTTCGCATACTCCCGGATCAACTGGGACTGCACGACAAACAAGGTATCATTCATCGGCTTTCCATAACCGGTAAACGGATTGCACTTGGCCGGAACCTTAAAAAGAAAACGGTTCGCCTTCATCTCGTCCGCCTCTTCCAGTTCCTCCATCTTAAATTCGCCGCACACCGCTGCTTCCTCTATCAGATGGCGGTCATAACAGGGAATTCCCAGTTCCTTTGCCAGAGACTGCCCCAGATTATGGCCGCCGCTTCCAAACTCTCTTCCGATTGTAATGACAAAATTTTTCATACCAGATTCCACCTTCGTATCTATTTCCTTTTGCTTTCGCATATGCTGCAGGTTCTCATAGCCGTTCCTTTCCCGATTGTCAGCCACTCCTGCCGTCTGTGAAACGTTCCATACAAAAGACTTCTTCGCAGTGAACAGTTACATCTAAAATAGAGCATATACAACTCATGTCTGTTTAATTGACATTTGTTCATTTTTGAACTATAATGCATTATACTAAGTTGTTCGAATGAATACAATAATCATTTTTACGTCAGTTGTATTTTAATCAACATTTCATCACATTATGTTTGTTTTTTGTATCTGGTGTGCCCATTTTTACTTATTTTTAACACTCCCTTCATCCACAGCCTCCGATACACAGTCATACGGCGTTTCCCTGTCTGGAAACGTTCAGAAAGGAAGTCACTATGAAAGAAGAAATACTCGACCGGCGTGTACGAAAGACGAGACGCCAGTTAAAAGAATGCTTAACCCGCCTCCTCAAAGAAAAAAAAATTCAGGATATCACGGTGCGCGAACTCGCCGAGATGGCTGACATCAACCGCGGCACCTTTTATCTTCATTATAAAGATGTCTTTGACCTGATGGATCAGATCAAAAATGAACTGATCGAGGAGGTTGAGTCTGTCCTGACGCACCATCCCGTTCCCGAACTGGTAGCGCGCCCTTCCCTCGCACTCTCAGAACTATTTCCTCTTGTACAGGAAAATGCAGAGATTGTTTCTATTTTAATAGGAGAAAACGGTGATCTGAATTTTGTCAACCGCCTGAAACGAATTGTCAGCGATAAATGTTTAAAAGGCTGGCTGGATCTCAAATGTTCCAGCGATCCGGATACGCTCGCGGCATTTTCCGCCTTTATCGTTTCCGGCTGTGTCGGTACCGTTCAGTACTGGATCGAAAGCGGCATGAAGGAATCCACAGAACAGATGGCAATCTTGACAGAGGACTTTATCTTAAAAGGCATCCGAGTGCTGGAAAATCCGGCTTGACTTTCACGAAATTCCGTGCTTTAATAAAACTGCAATTTTTAAAATTCAGAAAGGAGAACCACATGGACAGTTGTGACAGCAACGGGCGAAGTCGTCGCGATGGGCAAAATCAAACTATGAATTCCAACCATGCGTACCAGACTGTTGGTCTGCCGCAGGGTCTTTTTGAGTGTGAATCGGGCTGTCTGGCAGCACATTTCCGCCTGCTTTAACAGGCTGGTGATTCAGTGCTGAACGTTTCCCGGCACGATTGGTTTTCATATATATTTGTCCATCGCCCTGGCGCGGGTTTGAAACTGCCATCTGCGGCATTTCATCCTGTTCCCGACTGGCGGTGGATTTTTTTATCCCCGCACTGCTCGCCCTGTACGTCCCAAACGGCATTAAATAGAACGACAGAAAGCGAGGGAACCAAATATGAATCAGACTCCAGAAATGGACGAAAAGAAAACAAGCTCCCCGGAAACGGCTCCGATCGCCGCAACCGCAGAGCATAATGCTAATTTTGAAGAAAATATCCGCGCGATCATCCGCAGCGGAAAACCGGCAAGCGTGATCCGGGATGACCTCGACAATTACCATGCAAACGATATTGCCGAGGTTCTGGAAACACTGGACACTGCGACCCGGAAACGCCTCTACAATATTCTCTCTCTGGAAATGACGGCAGAGATTTTCACCTATCTCGATGAACCGGCGCCTTATCTGCATGAGCTGGGACTTGACCGGGCGGCAGCCGTTCTGGCAGAGATGGATGCCGATGAGGCGGTCGATATCCTCGAAAATTTAGATCCGGAGGAAAAAGAAGCCTGATCGCGCGCATGGATCAGGAATCTAAGGATGATATCCACCTGATCTTTTCCTACGATGAGGAACAGATCGGTAGCCGGATGACAACCAACTACATCGTCATTCCCAATAACTGTACGATCAAGCAGGCGATGCGCCATCTGATCTCCCAGGCGGAGGACAACGACAACATCGACACCATCTACGTCGAAGACGAAAATGGGCGCTATTTCGGTGCGATCGAGCTGAAAGATTTAATCACTGCCCGTGAGTACATGAAGCTGGAGGATATTATCAGTACCTCCTATCCGTATGTGTACGCGGATGAGAAATCTTCGGACTGTATGGAAGAGCTGATCGATTACAGCGAGGATTCTATCCCAGTACTCGATCGGAACCATAAAATCATCGGCGCCATCACTTACGAGGATATCGCCGAGGCGATCGACGACGAGATGGGTGATGACTACGCAAAGCTGGCAGGTCTTACTTCCGAAGAGGATCTGCACGAACCACTGTTGCAGAGTTTGAAAAAACGCCTCCCGTGGCTGGTGCTGCTGCTCTTCCTCGGCATGGGTGTTTCCTCGGTGGTCGGCATTTTCGAGCCGATCGTTGACCGTATCGCACTTCTTATCTGCTTCCAGTCGATGATCCTCGACATGGCAGGCAATGTCGGCACCCAGTCACTGGCTGTCACCATCCGTGTCCTGATGGATGAGGACATCTCCGCGATGCAGAAGCTGGGATTTATATTCAAGGAAATGCGAATCGGATTTTTAAATGGACTGCTGCTCGGCTCGGCTTCATTCGTCGTGATCGGCATTTTCGTTCATATTATGAAGCAGAAGAGTCTTTTCTTCTCTTTTGCACTTTCCGGCTGTGTCGGCATCTCTCTTCTGACCGCGATGGTGATCTCCAGCCTGGTTGGCGTACTGGTGCCGATGCTGTTTCACAAGCTGAAGGTTGACCCGGCAGTTGCGTCTGGTCCGCTTATCACGACGGTGAATGATCTGGTAGCGGTTGTGACTTATTATGGACTGGCGGAGATTTTGCTGGTGGATGTGTTTCATTTAGTGTAGAGAACCGGTGAAAATAGGTATTTGTGATTCGGACGCAAAACAGGACTCTTCCTTTTTAGCAACTTCTCCCTGCTTCTTATAGATAGAGTTTGCATCTACCCCGCCGCGCACGCTGGAAAGCGGATAGATGTTGGTGCCGCGTCCGATGATGCTGCCCGGGTTTAGGATAGAGCCGCAGCCTACTTCTACATTGTCACCAAGCATGGCGCCGATTTTTTTGCGTCCGGTTTCGATCTTGCCGTCTTCGGCGTGGATTTCCACCAGAAGTTTATCGGATTTTACGTTGGAGGTGATGGAACCGGCACCCATGTGGGATTTATAGCCTAAGATGGAGTCTCCGACGTAATTATAATGCGGTACCTGTACTTTATCGAACAGGATGACGTTTTTAAGCTCGGTAGAGTTTCCGACTACTGCACCTTCTCCGATCAGAGCGCTGCCGCGGATGAATGCACAGTGGCGCACCTCGGCGTCTTTGCCGACGATGACCGGTCCGTGCAGATAGGCGCTGTCAAATACCTTCGCTGTCTTGTGAACCCAGATGTTTTCACCACGTTTCTCATATTCTGCCGGATCCAGGCTATTTCCCAATTCGATGATAAATCACTGAGACCTGCCAGCGCCTCCCACGGGTAGGTAAACCTGTTTCAGATAATCTGAAGCA